>DJHY01000240.1 GCA_002433335.1 Rhodospirillaceae bacterium UBA6608
GGAGTTCCCCGGGTTCGGGGCTGTGGAATTCCACTGAACGGATGATACCCGCGAACGCGGTCTTGCTACCCGGCGGAAACGCCGAGTTCATGCATCAGCTTCGGCAGCATGTGTATTGAATCGGTCGGTCCTTCGCCGTCTTGGAGGGGGTGAACTTCCGCCGCTTCCGCGCCGAGGAACCGGGCTTCCGTCGGGGTGATGCCGAAGCGCGCCCGAAAGGCGCGGCTGAAGTACGACTCACTTGAAAAGCCGCAATTGAAACCGATCTCGCCGATGCTCTGGTTCGTGTAGGACGGCCCCGTCAACATGCGCAGGCTGAAGCGCAGGCGGCGTTCCAGAACATAAGACATGATGCCGCCGCAGTCGGCGAACAACCGGTAGAGATGGGTGCGCGATATGCGGAATTTGGCGATGATCTCGGCGGGGCTCAACGGCTCCGACAGATTGCAGTCGATATAACGGCGGATCGCCTTGCCGAGTTCCGCCGAAACCTCGGACGGGCCCTCTTCATCAAGGGGCTGTTCGTGCTCCAGCCAACCTTTCATAAGGCCCAGCGTGCCGTGCAACGCCACGTTGGCAAGGCCGGTATCCATATCCGCCAAATGGTGCCAGAAGGCTTTCAAGTGATCGCCCAGGAATCCGGCCATTGGGGTTTCGTTGCCGAGGCGCCGACCATGCAAGGGGGCCAACATTTGCGAAAGCTTTGGGTCCAGGGCGCGCGGCAGGACCAGGGTCAGGACTTCGAAGTCGCTGTTGATCTGTTGGTGCGGTTGATCCAGGTCCATGATCACGATATCGCCCTGGCCCAGTCTGTTCGCGTTGTCGATGGTCGTGCCGCCTTTGAGAAACACCTGGACCAGTATGTGATCCAGGCCGGTGCGTGCGACACGGCGTTCATCGCGCTCAAACAGTTGCGCGCAGGAGCGGGTGGTGCCGAACAGGGCTTCGCCCAGGTTGCCGGCGTTGATCTGGGCATGGATATCCACGGGCAGAGAATGCCGTTCGGGCGTTAGCGTCCCGAACAGCACCCCCATGTTTTGGTTCCAGGCGTCGTACCTCTCTTTCGAAGAAATCAAAGAGGTGTCGAAACGCGTAATCGGTACAGGCTGGAAGTTGGTGTCGCTTTCCATGCTATGCGTATCAAATAGGGAGAGGTCACAAGCGGTTGTCAGAAGCCCCTACCTTAACGGGGGCGTGGCATTCGGCAACCGCCTGTCCCCGAATTCTTCAGACCCTATCGACGCCGCCGTTGGTTTTGATCGTCGTTCCGGCGGCGACCATTTCCAACTCGAAGTCGTTGAGTTCGTCGTCGTTCATGACCGCGCTGCGCAGGCTGGCGATGTCCATGCCCGCCGCCTTGGCTTCCTCCTTGGTGAAGTGAAAGCCGAGCTTGCCGGCTTCGGCGGTCGCCGTGTCCGCCAACTCGTCAAGGGTCGCGCATTTGCTCAGCATGGCGATCAGTTGCTCGTCGTTTCGTGCTTTCGCGTAAAATTCAACGATGGCCTGGTTCATGTTCATTTCCTGTCATCTGTGAACAAAGTCGCCGCCACGAGGGGCGACGCTCCGCGCCGCGGACGGCGTGGGTTCGTTGCGAATTGAGCACAAGGTCTCCGTTCTTCGGTCGGGCTTGGGGCCGCCGATGCGGGACGCTTTATTGTTGGTTGGGAGAATAGGTGACAGGGAAAATGCGGCCTAGCACCAGGGTGCCAAAGCATTAGCATCAGCGTACATTCGCCCGCCTGCGTGCATGAGGCATATTCTTGCGACATGTCGGATGGCGGGCCGATGCAGGCGCAGACGGGCGCTGAAATCTATGTCATCTGCCGTTCGGCGCAGCCGCCGGCAATGGGGGCCGTGCGAAGCCGTATGGGTTCCGGCGGTTTCCCTGAATTACCCCAGCCTTAGAAGTTTGCGATGACGTTGGAGGACGCCATTGGGAAAACGACGACGAGGTTGAGGGGCTGATTGTAGAGATTCACATCTAAGGCACGATCGCCGCCCGCAGGACCGTCCGTTCCGACGCCTTGGCGAAGGCTTCGTCGAGTTGGTCCAGGGTGAACTTTGAATCGACGATCTCGCCGAACGGAAACCGGTCCCGATTGGCCATGACGAAGTCCAGCGCCTGGATCAGGTGGCGGGGGTGATAGTTGTGCACGCCCTTCAAGGTGATCCATTTGCGCAGGATTTCGTTGCCGTCGGCGGTGAAATCGGCGCCGGGGCTGACCAGGCCTCCCAAAACGTACCGCCCGCCGGTGCGCAGCATGTGAAGGCCCGCCGGAATGACCGAGGCGACGCCGCAGACCTCGATCACTGCGTCGGGGCCGTCCGGCGGCGACAGGCGGCGGACCTCGGCGACCAGGGCGGCCTCGTCCATGGTCGAGATGTCCAATACCTCGTCGGCGCCGAAGCGTTTCGCGACATCCAGGCGCTGGGCCACGGCGTCCAGGCCGATGACCCGCCGCGCACCCCGCGCCTTGGCCAGCGCGCAGCCGTAGATTCCCAATAGGCCCAGGCCCTGGATGACGACCGTGTCGCCCATTTGAATTTCCGCCGCTTCGGTGACCGCGACCATGGTCGCTGCCCCGCAATTGAGCGGCGTCGCTTCCTCGTCGGTGATGGCCTCGGGCAGTTTGAGAATGCCCGTGCCCGGCAGGATGTAGCAGTAGTCGGCGAAGCCGCCGATGAAATGCGGATCGTCGGCGACCAGGTCGTGACCGTACTTGCGGACACCGGGGGATTTCTGCGGCATGTCCAGAATGTCGCGGTAGTAGTTTTCGCCGTGGTGGAAATACTCGGTCCAGGTCACGCGGTCGCCGACGGCCAGGGGATCGCCCCGCATGTCATGAGTGATCGTCGCGCCCAACTGGTCGATTACGCCGATGATCTCGTGGCCCAGAATACCCGGACAGGGATTGGGGCGGTGCCCTTCATAGGAATGAATATCCGAGCGGCAGATCGTCGACATGGTGATGCGGACAAGCGCCTCGTCCGGTTTCACGTCGCGTACGGGATATTCCCGGATGGCAAAGGGGGTGTTGGGTTCGTCGTAAACGGCGGCGCGGCCAGTGGTGGTCATGGTGTCCTCTTGTTCTTTTTCGAAGTATGGGGGCTCAGACAGGTTTCATAACAATGCCGCCGGCCAGTTCTGTCGGTCGGTGTCGTTGCTGGGTCATTCGATCCAGCCCTTGTCGAGATAGGTGGTCGCGCCAACGCGGGAGACCTTGAGGTGCTGCATCCCGCCCGCGTGGCGGACTGAGAAAAGTTCCGATTCCGCCTCGGGCGCAGGGCCGCCGAAGCCGTCCAGGGCCTCCAACAGTACGCGTCCGTCGGCCCGCTCCGGTTTGGTCAAGCCGAGCAGATGCAGGATTGTCGGTGCGATGTCGATGATCCCGGACGGATAGGGCGATTGCCAGGCCTTGCGGAACAAAGTGCCGCCCGCCGCCATGACGTTCTGCAATTCTTTGGGATGCAAGCCGCCGTGGGTGCCGCCGCCTTGGGGATAGCCCCCGTTGTAATAGCAACTGCCGGCAATGCCGGGGCCGTGGACAGCGCCGTCGTTTCGCATGACGAAGTAGATATCGGGCGCGCGCGGATGATCGATCAGGACCGCCGCATGGTCGATCGTTCCCTCGACGCCGCCGCACACGCCGTCGCCGCCCGGCGTGAAGATCATGCCGCACCAGGGCTGGCGTGCCAGCCAATCGACCATCTTCTTCATGCGGGCGGGATCGCGGTCGCGAACCTTCATCGCCCCGCAGTAGGAGGTATAGCCCGCATAGTCGATATCGTCGCCCAGATGGTCGCCGATGATCAGCCCGGCCTGTTCCGCTGCGTCGTTGACGTCGATCCGCTCCTTGGTGCTGAGGTGGCCGTGGTCCGAGGTGACGATGATCTGCAGCGTCTCATCCAACCCCGCCAGGGACCGCCATTCGAGCAGGCGGCCGATCTGCGCGTCGACGCTGCCCAGCGCCACGGCCATGTCCGGGCCGGCGACGCCCAGGTAGTGATGGGTCTGGTCCGGGTCCGCGAACCACAGGACGGTAATGTCCGGCCGGTGGCGCGGCATGATGGTGTCGATCACCATGTCGGTCTGCACTCGCGCAACGGCGACGTCAGGGCGCGCCGATTTGGGCAGGGGGCCGTGTTCGCGGACCAGTTCCTCGGCGATGTCCGACGGGCAGGCCTGCTCCCAGCCGATGAACCCCAGGTTGATGTCGCCCCGTTCCGGCGCGCGGGGATCCATCAGTCGCGCCGTACCGCACGACCCGCCGAATACCGTGGCCATGGTCATCCCGGCTGCCGCCGCAACGTCCCCCATGCTGGGCGTGTCGAGAAGACGCCCGCCGTAGGCCGCCATCGCCGCCGCGATATCACCGGCATTGTTGGGCCGGAACATGCGATCAGTGAAGACGTTTGGGTCGTAGTACTTGTTGTGCATGATCCCGTTGCGCCGGGGTGTCGCCCCGGTCGCTAAGGCCGCCGCGTTGGTCCGCGTCGATGCGGGGAAGACAGCCCGGGCATGGGGGAACGTGGTGTTTTCCGCCATGAACCGGTGCAGGTTGGGCATGGATTTCGCCGTCACCATGTCCAGGCGCAGGCCGTCGCAGACCACGATCAGGAACAGCGGCCGGTCGGTCATCGGGGGCGTATCCTCTCTCCGTCGTCTTGGTCAGGCGACCTTGCGCGTGTTCTGCGGCAGGGGCAGGGCGGATTTGTCGAGATAGTCATGGGCGTGGACCACGATCGACTCGTCGCTTAGGAAGGCGACGCCATAGGCCGGCGGTTCGTGGCTTTTCGGTACCGGTGTGACGGTTTTCATATCGAACGGCACTTGGTGGGCGGTGCCGCGGAT
>DJHY01000322.1:0-19228 GCA_002433335.1 Rhodospirillaceae bacterium UBA6608
GCCGCCGTCCGGCATGAAAGTTTCGTCGAAGCGGCGCGGGAGCTGAACGTGACGCCGTCGGCGGTCAGCCATCAGATCAGAATGCTCGAAGAGGTGCTCGCCGTGTCCTTGTTCCGGCGCGAGGTCCGGGCGGTGGTGCCGACCGCGGCCGCGCGCGCGGCCTATCCCGGCGTGCGCCGGGGGTTTGAGGAACTGGCCGGGGCGGTTGATCGCATCCGCCCGCCAAAGGCGGGGCCGCTGGTTTTGTCCTGCGTGCCGTCATTTGCGATGAAATGGCTGATCCCTCGGTTGGATCGTTGCCCGAAGGAGTTACAGGTGCAGATCGTGGCGACCCGCGACCGCGCGGACCTGATCGCGGGCGAGGCGGATATGGCGATCCGCTTCGGCATGGGGGATTATCCGGGGTTGGAGGCGCGGCGCCTGTTCGACGAGGTCGTAATGCCGCTTGTCGCCCCCGGGTTGATGAGCGGCGACCAGCCGTTATCCAGCCCACGCGACCTGCGTCATTTCACCTTGCTGCACGACGATTCCGTGGCCTTCGACCCATTGGCGCCCGATTGGCGATCCTGGCTGACGGCGGCGGGGTGCCCTGATATCGATGCAGCCCCCGGACCAAGGTTTACCGCGCCGGAAAATGTCTTGCAGGCGGCGATCGCCGGGGCAGGCGTCGCGTTGGGCCGATGGTCGATGGCGGCGGACGATATTGCGGCGGGCCGATTGGTCATGCCCTTCGGGCCGGCCGAAACCCCGGTGTTGGCCTTGCAGCCGGCGTATTATTTGCTGGTCGCGCCGGGCCGCGCAGCACAGCCGGAATGCCGCTTGTTCACGGATTGGCTAATGGCCGAGATCCAGATGTTCGAAGCGCGCTCAGACCGCCCCGCCGGCTAGGATTTCAACTCGTTCAGGTCGTGGAACAGGTCCAGGGCCTCGGGATTGGCCAGGGCTTCCTTGTTCTTGACCGGACGGCCATGGACGATATCGCGCACCGCCAGTTCGGTGATCTTGCCCGATTTGGTGCGCGGAATATCGGCGACCTGAACGACCTTGGCCGGGACGTGGCGCGGCGTGCAATTGGCCCGCACCTGATCCTTGATCCGCTTGATCATGTCGTCGTCCAAGGCCAGATCGTCGATCAGCCGGACGAACAGCACGACCCGCACGTCGTGGTCCCATTCCTGGCCGATCACCAGGCTTTCCAGGACGTGTTCCAGTTTTTCGACCTGACGGTAGATTTCCGCCGTGCCGATGCGCACCCCGCCCGGGTTCAAGGTCGCATCGGACCGGCCGTAGACGATCATCCCGCCATGCTGGGTGATCTCGATGTAATCGCCATGGGTCCAGACGTTGGGGAATTCCTCGAAATAGGCGGCGTGGTAGCGCGACCCGTCGTCGTCGCCCCAAAAGCCGACGGGCATCGAGGGAAAGGCCTTGGTGCAGACCAGCTCGCCCTTTTCGCCGATCACCGGCTTGCCTTCGTCGTTCCAGCATTCGACCGCCATACCCAGGGCGGCACCCTGCAGTTCGCCCCGCCACACGGGCCGGGTGCAATCGCCGCCCGCGAACACGCCCATGATGTCGGTGCCGCCGGTAAAGGACACCAGATGCACATCCGGCTTGATGCCGTCATAGACGAAATCGAAGGCCTCGGGCGCCAGGGGCGACCCGGTCGAACAGAGCATGCGCACGCTCGACAGGTCGTGGCTGTCGCGCGGGCGGATGCCCGACTTGGCGACGGCGTCGATGTATTTGGCCGAGGTCCCGAACAGGGTCATTTTCTCGGCGTCGGCAAAGTCGAAGATCGCTTCCGGCCCCGGGTGGAAGGGGGAGCCGTCATACAGGATCAGGCAGGCCTCGCAAGCCAGGACCGAAACCAGCCAGTTCCACATCATCCAGCCGCAGGTGGTGAAGAAATACACCCGGTCGTCGCGCCGGATGTCGCAATGGATGGCCTGCTCGGAGGCATGCTTCAGGATCGTGCCGCCGACCGAATGGACCATGCATTTCGGAGCACCCGTCGTGCCCGACGAAAACATAATGTAGAGCGGATGGTCGAACGGCACCTGGACGAAATCGATCTCGCCTGGCGCATGCCCGGCCATGGCGTCGGCCAACAGCACCGCCCCTGGTAGGGCCGAAACGTCGGGCCGGTCGCCTGGCATGTAGGGGGCGACGATCACTTGTTCGACCGTCGGCAGGCTGGCCAGGATTTCGGCGTTCTTGGCGATCACGTCGTGGCGCTTGCCGTTGTAGAAATAGCCGTCGGTGCAGACCAGAACCTTGGGCTCGACCTGCCCGAAGCGGTCCAACACGCCTTGCACCCCGAAATCGGGGGAACAGGACGACCAGACCGCGCCCAGGCTGGTTGCCGCCAGCATGGCGATCACCGTTTCCGGCATGTTGGGAAGGTATCCGACGACGCGGTCGCCGGAGGTCACCCCCCGCTCCTTGAGGTACTGCGCCAGGGACGACACGCGGTCGTACAACTCTGCGAAGGTCACGGCGCGGCGGTCGCCGGTTTCGGCGCGGAATACGATGGCCTCGCCCCCGTCGCGGCGGCGCAACAGGTTCTCGGCATAATTCAGGCGCGCGTCGGGGAACCACTTGGCCCCCGGCATCTTGTCGCCGTCGACCAGAACCCGGTCGCCCCAGGTCGCGGCGATGACCCCGGTGTAATCCTTCAGCGCGACCCAGAACCGTTCCCGCTCCTTGACGGAAAAGGCATGCAGGTCGCCACTGTCGGCCAGATCGAGGCCCAGCGTTTGGTTCAGATGCAGGCGGAATTCATTGATGGTCGCGCCCTCGGCATAGGCTTGGGGCGGCGTCCAAAGCGGTTGGTCGGGATTTGTCTGGTCCATGGCGGTCGTCGGATGCGCTCCCTGCTTGGTCCGGCCGGGTTTCCCGGCGCTTTCGTTTATTTTGCCCGGCCCGGCGGTGGGCGGCAACGGTCTGGTTTATGGCTGGTTGATGTTATGCGCCGGAAAAGCGCACCACGGCCACGGCGGCGACCCAACCGGCGTTGATCAGGCAGGCCACCATATAAAGGTAGAGGGCCCGGCCGATGTCGTTCGCCGTCGCCTGGGCCCGGCCGTCGCCGATCCAGGGGTCCTTGACGACCTCGGTCAGGTAGCGCCGGGGCCCGGCCAATGACAGGTCGAGCGCCCCGGCCATGGCCCCTTCGGGCCAGCCGGCATTGGGCGAGCGATGCTTGCCGGCGTCGCGCAGCATCACGACCAGGGCCCGCCACGGCCTTCCGCCCGGCGCGAACAACGCCCCCAGGCAGATGAATAGGCCTGATAGGCGGGCCGGGATCAGGTTCAGCACGTCATCCAGCCGCGCCGCGGTCATGCCGAAGGCGCGGTACTTGGGCGTGCGATGGCCGATCATGCTGTCCATGGTGTTGACGGCTTTGTAGACGAACAGGCCCGGGGCGCCGAACAGGGCGTAATAAAAGACGGGGGCGACCACGCCGTCGCAGAAATTTTCCGCCGCCGATTCAATGGCAGCGCGGGCCACGCCGTAATGGTCGAGCTGCTTTGGGTCGCGCCCGACGATGTGGGAAACGGCCTTACGACCCGATTCCAGGCTTTCGTCCAGGCCCGTGCGCACGGCTTTGACATGAACATAAAGCCCCCGTTGCGCGACCAGAAGGACAACGAACACCAGTTCGATCGCCCAGCCCCAGGGATGGGCGAAGGACAGCCAGGCCACGGCCAGGCCAGAGCCACCGGTAATCCCGACGACGGCCAAGACCGTTACCGCGCCACGCACGGCGCGGTCCATTTCGGGGCGGATTTCGCGGTTAAGCTTGCGGTCGAACCAGTCGATCAGCGAGCCGATCAAGGCCACCGGATGGGGCAGGCGCTTGAACAGCCAGGGCGTGTCACCCAGATAAGCATCCAGCAACAGCGCCAAAAGCAGCAGAATCAGGGGGTCGAAGGCCGCTTCCCCCCCACCGATGAAATCCAAAAGCAGCATCGGCGCAGAATGCGGCGGGGCGTCGGTTCGGTCAATGGGGCCCGATCAAAGGGGCCGATCATTGGGGATGTTCCGAAGGGACGCCCGCCTAACGGCAGTACCGCTTGGCGGTACGCGAAGGGGTTTAATGGTCTCATTTTAAGGATAATGTAAGGGACGGCTAATAAGTTGGCCCCGAATCTGCCGCATTAGAACGGCACAACAACCGGCATTCGACCCAAGAACCGAATAAGCATCGAAAGCGATAGAAAATGGCGGAACAGGCGAAACCGAACGCAGGCGGCGACGCACCTAAGAAAGCCCCGGCCAAAGCAAAAGGCGGGGGCAAGAAGGGCGGCGGCAAGAAAAAGGGCCTGCCGAAAAGCTTCTTTTGGGCGTTGATCCTGATTTTAGTGCTGCCGGCAACGGGGCTACTGGGCTGGTACGCCTATCAGGTCATGGGGCATGTCGCGAAAGACACCCAGGCGGCGCTTGATAAAAAAGCGACGGAACTGGCGGCCAAGGCCAATGCCTTCGCCAAGCGCGCGGCCCGCGAGGGCTTCATGGTCTCGGATTTCGATGCCTGCGCGCAGATCAAGGAACAGTACCGGATTCCCGCCGGGATCGTTTACACCGAGTTCACTCAACGTCAGTTGGTCGGCCTGTCGAAATTCGCCTCGGACGAACAGGTGGCCGAACGCTGCGTGCAGTTCGCCAAGGCCGTGGCCCGCATGGAAACCCAGGCCCACCACGCCCGCCATGTCTACGTCTGCCAAAAAGCGCAGTTCAACGCCGATAAATCGGGGCGTTTCTTCCTGACCTCCGATCCGGACGGCAAGGGCGTGATCGAGCATCTGGGCGGGGGGCAGCGGCTGTATCCGATCCCCAAGGACCAGTCGATCCTGCTGCGTGGCTGGCAGGTTTATAACCAGGGTGACGGCTGCATCATCATCGGGATGTCCAAGTCGGGGACCTTTACCTTCCGCGGCGGCGTCACGATCATCGAATAAGTTTCGCAAATCGGCGGCATCCCGGCGGAAAACCGGGCGGCGGCTCTTGCATCCAGGCTGCGGCGGCGCTATAACCCGCCGCTCGACCGGGCGGTATGGCTGGTAAGGGCATGCCTCGCCGCCCCGAACGACTATTGTTTTTGATACCGACGGTCCCGCCACGGCGGGGCCTGATCATGGAAAGGATGTCGAAATGCCCAAGCTGAAGACCAAGTCCAGCACCAAGGGCCGGTTCAAGGTAACCGGTACCGGCAAGGTGCGCGGCAATTTCGCTTTCAAGCGGCACAACCTGCGCAAGCGCTCCACCAAGATGAAGCGTAAGGCCCGGGGCACGATGGTTCTGGACGCGACGAATGCGCGTCAGATCAAAGCCTACGCGCCCTATCTGTAACGCCGATCCTTCGAAATAGGAGAGCTGGACAATGGCACGAGTCACTCGGGGCGTTACTTCTCACGCCCGTCATAAAAAGGTTATCGATCGCGCGAAGGGTTTCCGCGGCCGTAACAAGAACAACTACCGTATCTCGCTGGAGAAGGTCGAAAAGGCGCTGCAATACGCCTATCGCGACCGTCGCGCCAAAAAGCGCACGTTCCGCCAGTTGTGGATCACCCGTATCAACGCGGGCGCTCGCGAGCACGGTTTGACCTATTCGCAGTTCATGAACGGCCTGGGCAAGGCCGGTATCGAACTGGACCGCAAGGTTCTGTCCGATATCGCCGTGCACGAGCCGGAAGCCTTTAAGTCGCTGGTGGAACAGGCTCAGGCCGCCCTCGGCAACTAACCGGTCATACGTATTCGCCGACGCTGGTCATCGGGCCGGCGTCGGCGTCTTAATCCGACCAGCATACCCCATCTGAATCGAAAGAGGCGCGGCCATGGAGAGTGTCGATAAGCTCCGTGAGGAACTTCTTGCTGCCGTAGAGGCAGCGACGGATTTGGACGCGCTGGAACAGGTGCGGATCACGGCCCTGGGCAAGAAGGGCCGCATTACCGAACAAATGAAAGGCCTGGGCGGTCTGGACCCGGATCAGCGGCGCGAAGCGGGCCAAGCCCTGAACGCGCTGAAGGATTCCGTGGCCGAAGCCCTGGACGCCCGCAAGGCGGCGATGGAAGGGGCTGCGCTCGACGCGCGCCTGGCCGAGGAACGGATCGACGTTACCTTGCCCGCCCGTCCCGAAGATGCCGGTCGCATCCATCCGGTCAGCCAGGTTATCGAGGAAATCGTCGCCATCCTGGGCGATATGGGTTTCAGCGTCGCCGAAGGCCCGGACGTCGAAGACGACTGGCACAACTTCACCGCCCTCAACATTCCGGCGGACCATCCGGCCCGTCAGGACCACGATACGTTTTATCTGCCGGCGCAAGAGAAGGCTGGAGAAGACGGCGACGCGGCCCGTATGGTCCTGCGCACGCATACCAGCCCGGTGCAGATCCGCACCATGCAGGGCGGGGAGCCGCCGTTCCGCGTGATCGCCCCGGGCCGCACCTATCGCTGCGACTACGACGCGACCCATTCGCCGATGTTCCATCAGGTCGAAGCCCTGATGGTCGACGAAAACACCCATATGGGTCATCTGAAGGGCTGCCTGGTCGAGTTCTGCCGTGCGTTCTTCGGCATCGACGATCTGCCGGTCCGTTTCCGGCCCAGCTACTTCCCGTTCACCGAGCCCTCGGCCGAAGTTGATATCGGCTGCACCCGGTCCGGCGGCGAGATCAAGATCGGCGGCGACGACTGGTTGGAAATCGGCGGCTCGGGCATGGTCAATCCGAACGTGCTGCGCAACTGCGGCATCGACCCGGAAAAGTACCAAGGCTTCGCCTTTGGTATGGGGGTCGAGCGCATGGCGATGCTGAAGTACGGCGTGCCGGACCTGCGCACCTTCTATGAATCCGACCTGCGCTGGATGCGTCATTATGGGTTCGCGGCCTTGGATGTGCCGACCCTGACCGGAGGGCTGAACCGATGAAGTTCACCCTAGGCTGGCTGAAGCACCATCTGGAAACCGATGCCTCGCTGGACGCCATTGTCGAGCGCCTGTCGATGGTCGGACTCGAAGTCGAAAGCGTGACCGACCGGGCCAAGGGCCTGGAGACCTTTGTCGTCGGCGAAGTGTTGGACGCCAAGCAGCATCCGGACGCCGACCGCCTGCGGGTGTGTCAGGTCAATACCGGTGCGGAAACGGTCGAGCTGGTTTGCGGTGCGCCCAATGCGCGCACCGGGTTGAAGGGCGTGTTCGCGCCCTCGGGCTCCTACATTCCCGGATCGGGCATTACCCTGAAGCCGACGGAAATTCGTGGCGTGACCTCGAACGGCATGTTGCTTTCGGAACGGGAAATGGGCCTGTCCGAAGAACATGACGGCATTGTCGAGCTGCCTGCCGACACGCAGGTCGGCGCCCGTGCCGTCGACGTGATGGGTCTGGCCGATCCGGTGATCGAGATCGCGATTACGCCGAACCGGGGTGACTGCCTGGGCGTGCGCGGCATCGCCCGCGACTTGGCGGCGTCGGGCCTGGGCGAATTGAAGCCCCTGGACGCGGCGTCGGTGGCGGCTGCGTTCGACAGCCCCCTGGGCGTTGAGCTGGATTTCTCGGACGACACGGCCTCGGCCTGTTCGCGGCTGGTCGGCCGCGTCATCCGTGGGGTCAAGAACGGCCCCAGCCCGAAATGGCTGCAAGATCGACTTTTGGCCGTGGGCCTGCGGCCGATTTCGGCCCTGGTCGACGTGACCAACTACATTTCCTTTGAATATGACCGCCCGTTGCATGTGTTCGACGCGGCCAAGGTCTCCGGTGCGATCCGCGCCCGTCTGGCCAAGCCGGGCGAAAAGATCATGGCGTTGAACGAAGTCGAATACGAACTGGACGGCGAGATGACCGTGATCGCCGACGACGCCGGGGCGCAGGCCGTGGCCGGGGTGATCGGCGGGCTGGACTCCGGCTGCACCGAGGATACGACCGAGGTGTTTTTGGAAGTCGCCTATTTCGATCCGGTGCGCACGGCGATGACCGGGCGTAAGCTGAACCTGCAGAGCGATGCCCGTTATCGGTTCGAGCGCGGTGTCGATCCGGCGTTCCTGGACGATGCCTGCGAAATCGCGACGCGCCTGATCCTCGATCTGTGCGGCGGTGAAGCATCGACCGTGGTCTCGGCCGGCGAGGGTCCCGATTGGCGCCGCTCGCTCGACTTCAACCTGGACAAGGTCGCGACCCTGGGTGGGAGCGAGGTCGAAGGCACCGAGGCGCGCCGCATCCTGAACGTGCTGGGCTTCGCCATCGAATCCGACCAGGGCAACCGTCTGGTGGTCTCCGTGCCGTCGTGGCGCTCCGACATCGTGTCCGAGGCCTGCCTGGTCGAGGAAATCGTCCGCATCAACGGCTATGACCAGATCGCCGCGGTGCCGGTGACCCGGCCCGAACAGACGCCCGGCCCGGTCATGAACCCGGCCCAGCGTCGCCGCGCCCAGGCCCGCCGCCTGTTGGCCGCGCGCGGCATGGTCGAGGCCGTGACCTATTCCTTCATGCCGAGCGGTCAGGCCGACCTGTTCGGCGGCGTCGCCGATACCATGCGGCTGACCAACCCGATCAGCGCCGACCTGGACGTGATGCGTCCGTCGATCCTGCCCAATCTGTTGGCCGCCGCCGCCCGCAATCAGGCGCGGGGCGTCGCCGACGTGTCGCTGTTCGAAGTCGGCCCGCAGTTCCCCGGCAGCAAGCCGGAAGACCAGCAATCGGTCGCTGCCGGTATCCGTGTCGGCAAGACCGGCCCGCGCCATTGGTCGGCTGCGCCGCGCGGCTTCGACGCCTATGACGTCAAGGCCGATGCCCAGGCGGTCCTGGCCGATCTGGGCCTGCCCGCTGATCGCGCGCAGATCGTGACCGAAGCCCCGTCCTGGTATCACCCGGGCCGGTCCGGCGCGATGCGCCTGGGCCCGATGGTTCTGGCCGTGTTCGGTGAATTGCACCCGGCGGTACTGAAGGCGCTGGACGTCAAAGGCCCGGCGGCGGCGTTCGAGATTTATTTCGACAACCTGCCCGCGGCCAAGCCCAAGAAATCGGCGGCTAAGCCGCACCTGGTTCTGTCGGCGCTGCAGGCCGTGGCCCGCGATTTCGCCTTTGTCGTCGATGCCGACGTCGATGCCTCGCGCGTTATCAATGCCGCTTATGCCGCCGACAAGACGCTGATCACCGAGGTCTCGTTGTTCGACGTCTACGAAGGCAAGGGCGTGGGCGAAGGTAAGAAGTCGCTGGCGATCAACGTCGTGTTGCAGCCGGTCGACAAGACCCTGACCGACGCCGAGATCGAGGCCGTCGCCGACAAGGTCATCGCCGGCGTGGTCAAGGCCACCGGCGGCGAATTGCGCGCCTGATGCGGCCGCTCGGCGATTTTCCCGAAGCCGACCGCCGCGCCATTCGCGGCATCATCACCGATGTGGACGGCACCCTGACGACCGGGGGCAAAATCACCTCGACCGCGTTGGCGGCGATGGAGCGCGCCCAGGCTGCGGGCCTGCGCGTGATCGCCGTGACCGGCGCCGCCGCCGGAACCTGCGACGCCATGGCGCGGACCTGGCCGGTCGATGCGGTGATCGGTGAATCGGGTGGCTTCGTGTTTCGCCTGCACCCCGACAGCGGCCGCATGGTGCACCTGCATATCCTGGCCCGCGACGAGCGGCGCAGCCATTGGGCGCAATACGAAAAGGTTTTGGAAAAGATCATCGCCGAGGTGCCGGGATCGGCCCTGGCCGCCGATCAGGCCTACCGGGAAACCGATCTGGCGATCGACCATGCGCAGGACGTCGCCGCCCTGCCCCCGGAAGCGGTCGAAAAGATCGTCGCCATCATGGAAGCGGCGGGCATGACCGCGACCTATTCGAACATTCACGTTAACGGCTGGCTCGGCCCTTATGACAAGCTGACCACGACTTGTCTGGTGCTGCGCGAACTGTTCCGCGCCGATGTTTCGGATCAGGACGAACGGGCGCGCTGGATGGCCGTGGGCGACAGCCCCAACGACGCGCCGCTGTTCGAATTCTTTCCCCATTCCGTGGGTGTCGCCAACGTCGCCGAATTCGGCGAACGGCTGAAGACGCGTCCGGCTTACGTCACCGCGTCGCCGTCGGGCGCCGGTTTCGCCGAAGCCGTCGACGCGCTGTTGTCGGCACGGTCCGACGCGGACGCCACGGCGTAAACCTTGACCGGGGCCGCGCGGCCCTTGACCAGGATTTCCCCCTTGAAGGCACAGCCCGGCACGCCGCCACAGGCGTCGACCGTTTCCTGCGTGCACATCACATAGCTGCCGTACTGTTTGTTCAACTGCTCCAGGCGGGCGGCGATGTTGACCGTGTCGCCATGCACGGTGAAGGTCAGGCGTTCAGCGGTGCCGACCGCGCCGACCACGACCGCCCCGGTATTGATCCCGCAACGCGTCAGCAACCGTACGCCGTCGCCGAACCGCCGTTCGGCGCAGACCCGCTGCACGTCATGGGCGCAGGCCAGGGCGCGGGCGGCGTGATCGTCCGACGGCGTCACGGCGTTGAAGGTGATCAGCATGGCGTCACCTTCAAACAGCAGCACGACCCCGCCGTGACGGGTGATGACGTCGCCGACGGCCTGGAAATATTCGTTGATGGTGCGGGCCAGTTCACTGGGGGCCATGTTTTCCGACACGGTGGAAAAGCCCTCGATATCGGTGAACATGATGGTCGCGGTGCGGCTTTCTCCGTCGCCCGGTTGGATCGCCTGATCAGCCAGGGTGATGCGCTCGGCGACTTCCTTGGACACGAAGCGGGTCAGGTCTTGCGCCGCCATGCTTTCGGCGATGGCGCGTTGCAGGGATCGTTGCGCCCGCATCACGGCAATGGCCAGGACGGCGGTGACCAGTAGGATCGAGACGATCTTGTCGATCTCGGCCCCGATCAGGATCGTGTTCGACGTCATGTATTCGACGTAGTCGCGGGTGATCATCGGGTTGCCGTCTTCGGCATGGATGACGTAGAGCATCAAGACGCCCCATCCGACCGCCGCCGCACCCCCGGATAGCAGGATATATCCCGGCTCGAACCGCAGGGCGCGCAGCGCGATGAAGATGAACACGTACATCAGCGTCGGCGCTTTCAGAAAGAAGCTCGCCGGTTGCATGTATTGGATATGGAACGACCAGATCAGGATCATCAACAGGCTGATATCGATGATCACCGAAGCGGTCAGGAACGCCCGCGTCAGTCGCCCGTGATAGGCCCCGATCAGGCGCGCCAGGGTAAACAGGAAATAGAACGCCAACGCCGCCGGGACGAGGTTGAAATTCGGATTGGTCGCGGTCTTGGGTGCGACGGCCCAAAGGGTGCCGAACAACAGCACCAAAAGCATCTGCACCCAGCCGATCAGCTTTTCGCTGTCCCGCTGTTGCAGGGCGATGCATTCACGCACGCGCGCAGGCAACCGGTCGCCCACCGGCTCGCCAAGGATGAAGGTCGTTACACGATGCCACAACATAAGGGCACGATGGACCGGGACGGGGGAAAGCTCAATCACCTTTGACGCTCCGCGAAGCCAGGGCGAGGATGCCGGGTCGCCTGTTTAGCCGACCCGGGCGCTCACGGGACAATCACCATTACGTCAGAGATGGGATGCGCCGGTTACTCCGCAGCGGCGCTGGCCGCTTCGGCGGCATCCTTGCGCAGCACTTCCTTGACCGCTTCGCATTTGTTGCGCAGGTGCTCTTTGAGGATTCCGGCCAGGCGCTGGCCGTCGCGGGTTTCCAAGGCGTTGAGGATTTCCTCATGCTCGGCCATGGCTTCTTCCCAGCGGCCCGAGGTAATGGACGAAATGTAGCGCGCCCGGCGGATGCGCCCGGCCAGCCCTTCGTACATCGTGACCAACAGGGGGTTGCCCGCCACGGCCATGATCTTTTCGTGGATCTTCTGGTTGATGGCGAAGTACTCGTTCCGCTCGGCCCGGGTGTGGTGCAGCGCCATCTGATAATGCAGGGCGCGCAGCTCGGCGATATCGGCCTCGGTCGCGTGGACGCAGGCCAGCTCCCCGGCCAGCGCTTCCAGCGCTCCCATGACGGGGAACATTTCGTCCACGTCCTCGCCGGTCAGGCAGGCGACCCTGGCCCCCCGGTTGGGCAGCAATTCCAACACCCCTTCGGAGGCCAGAACCTTCAGCGCCTCGCGCAGCGGCGTGCGCGAAATGCCGAGGGTCTCGCACAGCATCTTTTCCGGCACCTTGGCGCCGGGTTTCAGGTCGCCGTCATAGACCATCGCCCGCACGCGGTTGACGATTGTGTCGTGCAGGGATTGGCGCTGAATGGGGCTGAGGGGCGTGTCGTCCATAGTCTTCCCTTTTTACTGCGCCGCCAGATAGCGTTCCAGCACTTGCGCGACGTGGATCGCTTCGCGCGGGGTGCCGTCGGCGATCTGATGGCGGCAGCTGGTGCCGTCGGCGACGACGACCGTGTCGGCATCGGCATTGCGCACGGCGGGCAGCAACGCCAGCTCGCCCATGCTTTTCGAAACCTCGACATTGTCCTTGTCGTAGCCGAACGCCCCGGCCATGCCGCAGCAGCTACTGTCGACTGTTTCGACCGACAAGCCCGGCACCAGACGCAGGGTGCTTTCGACCGCCCCCATGGCGGCGAAGGCCTTCTGATGGCAATGGCCGTGCAACAGGGCCTTGCCGCCCGCCGCGTCGTTCAACGGCAGGGTCAGGTTTCCGGCCTCGGCCTCGCTGGCGAGGAATTCCTCGAACAGCATCGCTTTGGCGGCCAGGGCCTTGCTGTCCTCGCCGGGCAACAGCGCCGTGAACTCGTCGCGCAGGGTCAGCAGGCAACTCGGCTCCAACCCGACGACGGGGATGCCCGCCTCGACGAAGGGCTTCAGCGCGGCCAGGGTGCGCTGCGCCTCTTTCTTCGCTTCGTCGGCCAAACCGGCGGCCAGGAACGTCCGCCCGCAGCACAGGGGCCGCGCCTTATCGGGGGCCTGGGCGGTGATCACGCGATAGCCCGCCGCCGTCAGCACCCGGCGCGCGGCACGTAGGTTCTCCGGCTCGAAATAGGTGTTGAAGGTATCGCCCAACAGAACCACCGCCGGGCCGACCGGGCAGGCTTCGCCGGGGGCAAGGGTGCCTTCGCCCCGGTCCGGCTTGGCGGCCCAGCGGGGCAGGGTGCGGTCGGCCGCGAAGCCGAACATCTTTTCCGACAACCAGGCCAGGCCCGGCACCTTGTCGCGCAGGTTCAGCGCCCAGGAAATCTTGGACGCCATCGGCGCATAGCGCGGCAGATAGGCGACCAGCTTGTCGAACATTCGCAGGCCGTGGCGCTTGTTATAGGCGTTCAGGAATTCGACCTTCATCCGCGCCATGTCGATGCCGGTCGGGCATTCGCGCTTGCAGCCCTTGCAGCCGACGCAAAGCTTCATCGCCGCCGCCATGTCTTCCGAGGTGAAGGCGTCGGGGCCGAGCTGTCCGGAAATGGCCAGGCGCAGGGTGTTGGCGCGGCCACGGGTCAGGTGCTGTTCGTCGCCGGTGGCGCGGAACGACGGGCACATCACCCCGGCGTCGCGTTTGCGGCAGGCGCCGTTGTTGTTGCACATCTCGACCGCGCCGGAAAAACCGCCCCAGTCGGACCAGTCCAACACCGTGGCGATGTTCTCGGTCTTGTAGCCGGGCTTGAAGCGGAACAGGGTCCGGTCGTCCATCTTAGGCGGATCGACGATCTTGCCCGGGTTCATCAGACCCTCGGGGTCGAACTCGGTTTTGACCTCTTTGAAGGTCTCGACCATGCGGGTGCCGAACATCGCTTCGTGAAATTCGGAGCGGACCAGCCCGTCGCCGTGCTCCCCGGAATGGGAGCCCTTGTATTCGCGGACCATCTCGAAGGCTTCTTCGGCGATGGCGCGCATCTGCTTGGCGCCCATTTCCTGCTTCAGGTTGATGACCGGGCGAACGTGCAGCGTCCCGACCGAGGCATGGGCGTACCACGTGCCCTCGGTATTGTGCTTGTGGAACACCTGGGTCAGGCGGTCGGTGTATTCCGCCAGGTCTTCCAGGCGCACGGCGCAATCCTCGACGAACGAGATCGGTTTGCCGTCGCCCTTCATCGACATCATGATGTTGAGGCCCGATTTGCGAACTTCCCAGATGTCTTTCTGGAAGGCCGGGTCCACGGCCTCGACCACGCCGCCGGGGAAGCCCAGGTCGGCCATCATCTCGACCAGCTGTTTCAGCTTGGCCAACTGCGGCTCAAGCTCGTCGCCGGCGAATTCGACCAGCAGCAGGGCATCGGGCTCGCCCTGGACGAAGCGTTCGACCGTCGGGCGGAAGATGTCGATATCGCGGGCCAGGCCGATCATGGTGCGGTCGACCAGTTCCACCGCCGCCGGGCCCAGGGTCACCAGATGCTGCGCCGAGTCCATCGCCTTGTAGAAGGTCGGGAAGTGGCACACGCCCAGGACCTTGTGTTTGGGAAGGGGCTGCAGATCCAGGTGCAGCTTGGTCGAAAAGGCGAGCGTCCCTTCCGAGCCGATCAGCAGATGGGCCAGGTTCGGATGGGTCTGCGGGCGGTACAGGGTGGCATCGGCCCAGGATCCTTTATAGGCGCCGCCCGGCATCAGCGAGTCGATGTTGTAGCCGCCGACCCGGCGCATCAGGTCGGGGAAGCTTTTCTTGATATGGGCTTCCTCGCGACGACCGATATCGAGAAGCTTGGCGACCAATTCCTGCTGCGACGGGCTGAGCGCGGCGGCAGGCGCATTCGACGACAATTCGCCGAATTGCATTGCCTGTCCGTCGATGGTGATGGCGTCGATGGCGCGCACGTTGTCGCGCATGGTGCCGTAAACGATGGACCGCGAGCCGCAGGAATTATTCCCGGCCATGCCGCCGATGGTCGCCCGCGACGAGGTCGAGACGTCGACCGGGAACCACAGACCATGCGGTTTCAGAAAGGCATTCAGATGATCCAGAACGATCCCCGGCTCGACCACGGCCTGACGGCTGGAGGCATCGAATTCCAGAACCTTGTTCAAGTTCTTGGACAGGTCGACGACCAGCGCCTCGCCCACGGTCTGCCCGCATTGCGAGGTGCCGCCCCCACGGGGGAGGATCGGCGCGCCCTCGTCCCGCGCGATGTTGATGATCGCTTCCACGTCGTCGGCGTCGTTCGGCACGACCACGCCCAGGGGTTCGATCTGATAGATCGACGCATCGGTCGAATAGCGCCCGCGCGAAAACGGATCGAACAGGACGCTGCCCTTGATCGCGTTCTTGAGGCGGCGGGCCAGGGCCGGATCGCCCTTCGCGGGACGGGATTTCGGGGTCGGCGGGGTGCTTGCTGCGGGGGAGGTCGGCGCCATGGATGTCTCTATTCGGATAGGGTTCGGAAAGGGCGAATTTATGTGTTGGCGGAGTGTATCAAAATGAATTCAAAATTCAAACAATGAATCGCTAGAAAGGCATGGCAATGCCTCGAGAGAAAAATAATATCGTTATTATTCAATATTATATGCCGAAAAATGGAGAAAAATTCCGAACCCGCTTGTTGGCGAAAAAAATGTATGCATAATGCCAATCGTTGATGCGCCCCTGTGAACGACCTGGGCGCGTAATCCGATCATAAAGAGGACATCCGATCATGACTGTGCGCCGCGGCCGACATTTCCTGCAGATTCCCGGTCCTTCGAACACCCCCGACCGCATCCTCCGCGCCATGGACAACGCGGTGATGGATCACCGTGGTCCCGATTTCGCCGACCTGGGCCTGGCTTGCCTGGCCGGGATGAAAAAGGTCTTCAAGACGGAAAAATGCGAAGTCGTCATCTATCCCGCGTCGGGCACGGGCGCCTGGGAAGCGGCCCTGGCCAACACCATGTCGCCGGGTGATCGGATCCTGATGTATGAAACCGGGCAGTTCGCCACTCTGTGGAAGAACCTGGCCAACCGTTTGGGCCTGATCCCGGAATTCATCGATGGCGATTGGCGCCATGGCGTCGATGCCGCCGCCATTGAAAAGCGCCTGAACGAAGACACCGACCGCGAGATCAAGGCGGTCTGCATGGTCCACAACGAGACGTCCACCGGCGTGACCTCGCGCGTCAAGCTGGTGCGCGAGGCTATCGATCGCACCGGTCATCCGGCGCTGTTCATGGTCGATACCATTTCGGGTCTGGCCTCGGCTGATTTCCGTCAGGACGAATGGGGCGTCGACGTTGCCGTCGCCGGGTCGCAAAAGGGCCTGATGCTGCCGCCGGGGATCAGCTTCAACTGCGTCTCGGAAAAGGCGATCGAGGTTTCCAAGTCCGCGACCCTGCCCAAGTCCTATTGGGCCTGGGACGAAATGATTACCATGAACAAGACCGGCTACTTCCCCTATACCCCGGCGACCAACCTGCTGTACGGCCTGAAGGAAGCCATCGCCATGCTGATGGAAGAAGGTCTGGACAACGTGTTTGCCCGCCACGAGCGCTTCGCCGAGGCGACCCGCCGCGCCGTCCGCGCCTGGGGTTTGGAAGTCCTGTGCCAGGAACCGAAGGAATATTCCCCGGTTCTGACCGCGGTCATGATGCCCGAAGGCCACAGCGCCGATAACTTCCGCAAGGTGACGTTGGAAGCTTTCGACATGTCGCTCGGCAACGGCCTGAACAAGGTCGCGGACAAGGTGTTCCGGATCGGCCACCTGGGTGACTTCAACGAACTGATGCTGATGGGCACCCTGTCGGGCGTCGAGATGGGCCTGGAACTGGCCAAGGTTCCCCACGAAAAGGGCGGGGTCGATGCGGCCATGTCCTATCTGGTGAACCCGCAAGCTCGATAAGGGCCCAATAACGGCCCGAAAACAAAAAGCGTTCCCGCTTTGGCGTGACGGGCCGGTGTCCTGATGTATCCTGGACACCGGCCTTGTCATATCCGGGCCTGGAATAAATAGAACCGCACAAGAAACGTATAAGACGGAGGATTCGCGATGGCGCGAGGTGACGGGCCGCTCGGCGGCATGAAAGTGGTGGATTTGACCCATGTGATGGCGGGGCCGGTTTGCGCCATGATGCTGGCCGATATGGGGGCCGACGTGGTCAAGGTCGAGAAGGTTCCGGGTGGCGACGATACCCGCCGCGCCGTGCCGCCGAAGATCGGTGACGAGGCCGCGTCCTTCCTGGTCATGAACCGGGGCAAGCGCTCGGTCGCGGTCAATCTGAAGACCGAGGGCGGCCGCGATTTCGTCCGCCGCCTGGTCCGCGATGCCGACGTGCTGATCGAAAACTATCGCCAGGGCACACTGGCCAAGCTGGGCCTTGCTTATGAAGACCTGAAAAAAGAAAACCCCAAGCTGGTGTGGTGTTCCATTTCCGGCTTCGGTCAGACCGGCCCCTATGCCGAACGCGGTGGCTTCGATTTGATCGCCCAGGGAATGTCGGGCCTGATGCACATCACCGGCGAAGGGCCGGGCCGCCCGCCGTGCAAGGTCGGCGCGCCGATCACCGATATCACCGCGGGCATCCTTGCCGCCATGGGCGTTTGCGCGGCCTATGCCAACGCGCAGCAGACCGGCCAGGGACAGGTCGTCGATACCTCGCTGTTCGAAGCGGGGATCATCCATACCTATTGGCAATCGGCCATCGCTTTCGCCACCGGCGTGTCGCCTGGGGCCATGGGGTCGGCCCATCCGTTGAACGCGCCCTATCAGGCGTTCGAAACCTCGGACGGTTGGGTGACCTGCGGCGCCGCCAATCAGCGGACCTGGGAGCGGCTGTTGGAAGCGCTGGAAAATCCAGCCATCGCCGACGATCCCCGGTTCCGTGAAAACACCGACCGCATGGCCAACCTACAGGCGTTGGAAGACGTGTTGACCCCGATCTTCAAAACGCGGACCACCGACGAATGGCTGGCCCGGTTCGACGACGTGGGCTTGCCCGCCGGGCCGGTGTTGGATATCACCCAGATGCATGCCGACCCGCACGCCATCGCCCGCGACATGATCATCGACGTGCCGCATAAAACCCTCGGCACCGCCAAGGCGCTGGGCATGCCGGTCAAGTTCACCGGCACCCCGACAAAGACCGATCAGGGTGCGCCGGTCTATGGCCAGCACACGCGCGAGGTTTTGGCGGAATACGGCTACAGCGCGGACGAGATCGAGGCCATGCTGGCCGAAGGCGCCGTCATTTCCGACGAATAGGAAATCAGGAAGCGCGCCCGGCTCCCGTGCGGCGCACTTCCAATTCCGCGGCCAGGCGTTCGATCTGGTCGGCGACATCGATATCGGTAACCGAGGTCACTTCCAGATCACGGTCGTCATAGGCCGTGGTCTCGTCCTTGGGGAACCGCGCTTGCCAATCGGCCAGGGCGGCGTCGCGGCGGCGCAATAGTTCCTCGATCTGCGGGCGGAACAGCCGCATCAGATTGGTGATCCATTCATTGACTGGGCGCGACGGCACGGATTGATCGATCTCGAACCGATCGAGCAGCGCGATCACATCTTCCGCCGCGTACCATTGTTCGCCGGTGACCCAACGGTTGGTCGTGAACAGGCGTAGCGCCTGTCCTTCGCGGTTCATGGACAGGGCGACAATATGGCTCAGCGCGTCGGTTTCCGCGACGCTGTCGTTGCCGGGAATGTCCGCCGGGCGGGTGCCGGGGGGCATGCCCGCGGCCCGCATGAAGGTGTGGAAATGCCCATGCTCCGCCCCCCAGACGTTGGCGCGGCGGTCCGGCGGATGGGCATGAAAGTAATATTGGGAATGGCTGTTCCAGTCATAGACGTCACCGGCTGGATAGTGATCCCATTGCACGAAAGCGCCCTGACCCTTCAGCACCTCGCCGACCACGGTCGTAGCACCTTCGGCCAAGCACTGTTGGCTGTCCAGAACCACGAAGGCGGCGGCTTCCATCGCCTCCAGGCGTGTCAGCGGGAGGGCGGCAAAATCGATGTTGATCGGTATCTCGGCCCCAAGGGGCTTGGTGATCGGAACGTCCATTGTTCACATATCGGGATTGCCGCACCGCCCGTCCAGACCAAATTGCGCTTAGGGTTTGATTGGGGCCAGGGTGAGTTTGATTTGCTGCGCAGCCTCGCCCCGACGAATGGTCAGTTCAACCGTTTCGCCCGGGCGATGCAGGAATAGGGCGGCGCGAACCTGACCAGGCGAGGTCACAGCCCGGCCGTCGACATGAGTGACGATATCGCCGGCTTCGATCCCGGCGGCCAGGGCCGGACCGTCCCGGTTGACGGAGACCACGACGGCCCCGGCGGTTAGCGAGTTTTGCGCCGG
>DJHY01000322.1:19520-23428 GCA_002433335.1 Rhodospirillaceae bacterium UBA6608
TAGCGAGTTTTGCGCCGGGGTGAGGGGGCCCGTCTCCATTCCCGTCATTCCCTCGCGCACCTCGCCATGGTCGATCAGGTCGCGGACCACGCGGTGGACCAGCGGCCAGGACGCCGCGAAATTGATGCCGATATTGGCGTCAGCCTGTTGCGCAAAAATGGCCGAGACGAGGCCGACCAGACGGCCCTGTCGATCGACCAAGGCGCCGCCCGATCCACCCGGATTGACGGCGGCGTCGGTTTGGATGAAATCCTCGATTTCGTTGAACCCCGCATTGGCCCGCCCGGTCGCCGAAACCACGCCGCAGGACACGGACAGCCCCCGCCCGAACGGATTGCCGATGGCGCAGACAGGCTCGGCCAAGGACGGGTCCGGTCCAGGCGCGGCAGGGGGGAGATCGGCCTCGACCTTTAACAGCGCGATGTCCGTCGCCTTGTGACGGCCGACGATCTTGGCCGGGATTGTGCGCCCGTCGGCAAGGCGAACCTGAACCGAAACGGCGTTGCCGAGGACGTGGTCATTGGTCGCAATATATCCGTCGGGCAGAACGACCACGCCCGATCCTTCCGGAGCGATGCGCCCATCTGCGCTGCGCGGAGCGAAGCCGGGGCGGACGTTCTGCCAGCGCGGCAGTACGACGACGACCGTATTGACCGCGCCTGCGACCGCGGCGGCGTCAATCCCCGCAGGGGTCGCTTTGGCGGGTTGGACGGTGCCGGCGATAAGGATCAGGGCCAGAGAGGCGAGCATCTTCATTCCCTGATTTTACCATGTCGCATGGTGGTGCGCCGCCTTCTATATTAAGGGGCCTTGAGGGAGGACAGGTGCCGCCATGAAATTCGCCCGCACGATCCAATTGGATGCCTCGGACCAGAACGTCTTCGACAACCCGGCCGCACCCGGCGAATGGGCTGTGACCGGGACATTCGAATTCGCGGGCGGCGCTTTCGATGGCGATCCGGCGGACTGGACAGCGAAACAGCAGTTGGCGTTCAAAAGCGGCTGGATGGGGCTGGGCGGTTTCGGCCGCGCGACCTTCGTGCAGGTGTCGGTGGTTCCCGACGAACAGGTCGAGGAAGCCGTCCGCGCCCTGGGGGCGCATCTGTTCGACCATTATGGCGCGCCCGATATGCTGGCGGCGTTGGATGCCGCGCGCCGCGAATGCGAGGACATGGCGGCGCTGTGCGATCATCCGGCGGGCACGCTGCTGGCGATCGAGCGGGATTTGACCGAGGACGGAATCGTCGAACGCGTGCGGGTGATCCCCGCCACCGGCGACGGGCAGCATGCGCGCATCTGGGGCGTTGCGCCCGACGATGCGGAGACGTCGGAAGGCGCCTGAAGCGCTCACCTTTTTCTCACATCCTTGTGATGGTCTGCGACCTTAACGTTACGCCCGCTTATCGGTGGGCTGGCTACACTCCCATGCGTCCGGACGAAACGCCGGAACCCGTTACTCAGCAAAGGAGAGTGCATCCATGATGATCCGTAAGAAAACCGCCGGCGCTACGCTGGCCACCGCCGCCGCCGCGCTGTTCGTCGCCGGTGCCGCCATGACCGCCGTCCCGACCGCCGCCAAGGCCGCCGACGGGGTGAAGTGCATGGGCATCAATTCGTGCAAGGGCCATGGCTCGTGCAAGACCGCCAGCAACGACTGCAAAGGCCACAATTCCTGCAAGGGCCAAGGCTGGGTTTCGACCAAGTCGGCCAAGGAATGCATGGACAAGGGCGGCACTGTCGCCAAGTAATTAGGGATGTCGGGGGTCGGGCATCCGACCCCCGCTTCCATCGACCGCAGGGGACAAGATGTCGCCACGCACTAACCAGGGCAACGACGCCTTCGGCGGGTTTGGGCTGGGCCTGCGCCCGGTTCATTTTTCCTCGATCCTGTCCGACAAGGCCGAACGCGGCCAGGGCGTCGACTGGTTCGAAATCATCTCCGAAAATTTCATCGATGTCGGCGGCATGCCGATGCGAAACCTGATGGCCGTGCGGGAACGCTATCCCTTGGCCATGCACGGGGTTTCGTTGTCGATCGGCGCGCCCGATCCGTTGGATGGGGAATACCTGTCCGGGTTGAAGGCGCTGGCCGACCGCATCGAGCCGTCGGTGGTATCCGACCATCTGTGTTGGACCGGCGCCCACGGCCTGAACCTGCATGACCTGTTGCCGCTACCGCTGACCGAGGAGGCCCTTGATCATGTGGCCGGGCGGGTGCGCCAGGTGCAGGATGTTCTGGGCCGGCGCATCGCCCTGGAAAATGCCTCGACCTATGTGAGCTTCACCGCCGATACGATGACCGAATGGGATTTCCTGGCCGAACTGACGCGCCGCGCCGATTGCGACCTGCTGCTCGACGTCAATAACGTTTACGTCTCGTCCTTCAACCACGGGTTCGACGCCGAGGTCTATTTGGCGGGCCTGCCGGTCGAGCGGGTGCGGCAAATCCATCTGGCCGGGCATCAGCACAACGGGGATCATATCATCGATACCCACGACAGCCCGGTCGCCGATCCGGTATGGGAACTTTACGCCAAGGCCGTGCGTCGGTTCGGAGATGTGCCGACGATGATCGAACGGGACGCCGACATTCCGCCCTACGAAGATTTGGTTGCTGAGCTAGCGACCGCGCGTGAGTGGGCGGCCCGCGCGCAGGAAGGGGCAGCGGCATGAGACCCTTCGGCCTCAGGAAAATCCAATCCCTGTTCCAGGATCGACTTTTGATCGGAAGCACGGACCTGCCCGCGCACCTGACCGGCGGCGGTCCGTTCCTGAAGGTATACGAGAATGCCTATGAAGCCCGATTGTTGGAAGTCATGGGCGAAGACTTTCCCGCCGTCCACACCCTGTTGGGCGATGACGAATTTGCCGCCGCCGCGACGGATTTCGTCCGGGAACATCCCTCGCGCGAACGCTCCATCCGTTGGCTCGGCGCACAGTTTCCGAATTGGTTGGGCGAAACGCCGCCCTGGTCCGATGCGCCCGTGTTGGCCGATATGGCGGCGTTTGAATGGGCCTTGGGATTGGCTTTCGATGCGCCGGATGTTGACGCGGTGTCGTTCGATCGTCTGGCCGCGGTGGCGCCCAATGCCTGGCCGGGGCTGGGTTTTCAATTCCACCCGTCGTTGACGGTCGTCGATTTGCGTCATGACGTGGCACCGTTCCAACAGGCAGTGGCACGGGATGAAGAACCCAGCGTAGCCCCACGTCATTTCGCCTGTGCTCGTACGGTCGCGGTCTGGCGGGATCCGCAAAGCCTGATCGTGCGGTACCGGGACCTGTCGCCGAGCGAGGCTCTGGCGCTCAACTTGGTGCGGGATGGGGAGACCTTCCAGGCATTGTGCGAGGCCCTTGCCGAAGACGGCCTGGATGACGCAGCGCCGCAACAGGCGGCGGTCTTTCTTCGGGACTGGGTCGAGGCCGGTTGGTTGGTCGACTTGATCGTTAGTAATTGAGAATCATTCGCATCTGATTTAATCTGCCCATCGCATCTATGCCGTTACTCGATTTTCGGCGGCGGGGATTGGGGGATTGATCATGACCGGCGACGGCCGCGTCACGTTGCTGCGCTTGCTTCAGGTTCACTACGAAGAACTGACGGGCTATCTGACGCGCCGCCTGGGGTCGCCCGGCGCTGCGCGCGATGTCGTGCACGATACTTACCTGCGCCTTCAGGGCCTGGAAACGGTTCCCGATTTGAGCAATCCGCGGGCCTATTTGTTCCGTGTCGCCGACAACATCGCCCTGGATCGGCTGCGTGCGGACGGGCGTAGAGACAAGCGCTTCGTCGCATCCGAATTGGGCGAGGATCGCGACAGCGGCGAGCCGTCGGCGGAGGACGTCCTGGCCCAGCGTCAGCGCGTGCGTCTCCTGGCTGAAGTGATTGACGAACTGCCCCCCAGTCAGCG
>DJHY01000064.1 GCA_002433335.1 Rhodospirillaceae bacterium UBA6608
GATCGAATAGATGTCGTGGTGCGGTGGCGGCGAAATCAGGCCGACGCCCGGGGTCGAATGACGCACGCGGGCGATCCATTCGTCGACCTTATGGCCGGGCAACTGGCCGCCTTCGCCGGGCTTGGCGCCCTGCGCCATCTTGATTTGCAGGTCGTCGGCGTTGACCAGATATTCGGTCGTCACGCCGAACCGGCCCGAGGCCACCTGCTTGATCCGCGACTTCATGCTGTCGCCGTTGGGCAGGGGCTTGTAACGGGATTCGTCCTCGCCGCCTTCGCCCGTGTTCGAGCGACCGCCGATACGGTTCATGGCGATGGCCAGGGTCGTGTGGGCTTCCCAGGAAATGGAGCCGAACGACATCGCGCCGGTGGCGAAGCGCTTGACGATTTCCGACGCGGGTTCGACCTCGTCCAACGGAACGGGCTTGCCCACGGGCTTCAGATCGAACAGGCCGCGCAGGTTCTTCAGCTTCGCGGTCTGGTCATTGATCTTGGCGGTATAGGCCTTGAACTGCTTGTAGTTGGCCGACCGAACGGCGTGCTGAAGCGTGCCGATGGTTTCCGGCGTCCAGACGTGCTCTTCGCCGCGGACGCGGAAGGCCAGGTCGCCGCCGACGTCCAGGTCGCCGCGATACAGCGGACCGTCGCCGAAGGCGAGGCTGTGGCGGCGTTCGGTTTCCTCGGCGATCTCGTTGATGCCTGAGCCTTCGACCTTGGTCGCCGTGCCGGTGAAGTAGGCATCGATCAGATCGCTCGACAAGCCGACGGCGTCGAAGATCTGCGCCCCGCAATAGGACTGATAGGTCGAGATGCCCATCTTGGACATGACCTTGAGCATGCCCTTGCCGACGGCCTTGATGTAGTACGAATGGGCCTTGGCTTCGCTCAGGCCTTCGCCCTTTTCGGCGACGATGTTGGAAATCGTATCGAACGCCAGATAGGGGTTCATGGCCTCGGCGCCGTAACCGGCGAGCAGGCAGAAATCATGCACGCGGCGGGCTTCGCCGGTTTCCACGACCAGGCCGACCTCGGTCCGCAGGCCCTGACGGATCAGGTGATGGTGCACGGCACCGGTCGCCAGCAGCGCCGGAACGGCGATGTTGTCGGCATCCATGCAGCGGTCGGACAGGATGATGATGTTGTAACCCTGTTCGCGGACGACCTTTTCGGCCTTCTGACAGATGCGGTCCACGGCCTGGGCCATGGTCTGCCGGTTCGGGCCGGTGTTCTGGTAGCAGATGTCCAGCGTATACGTGCGGAATTCGCCGTCGACGTGGTTTTCGATGCGGCGGATGCGCTCCAGGTCCGTGTTCGACAAAATCGGTTGATCGACTTCAAGCCGCTTGTGCTTGCCGCCCGACCCCAGGTCGAGCAGGTCCGGACGCGGGCCGATGAAGCTGACCAGCGACATCACCAGTTCTTCGCGGATCGGATCGATCGGCGGGTTGGTGACCTGCGCGAAGTTCTGGAAGAAATAGTCGTACAGCATGCGCGACTTGTCGCTGAGCGCGGCCAGCGGGAAATCGCGGCCCATCGAGCCGATCGGATCCTGACCTTCTTCGGCCATCGGCTCGAGGAAGAATTTCAGGTCTTCGCGGTTGTAGCCGAACGCCTGCTGCTGATCCAAAAGGGTCTTGGCATCGGGCGTCATCGGGCCGATTTCCGGCGGCAGGTCGGCCAGGTGAATTTGCGTCGCGTCCAGCCAATCCTGATACGGATATTCGCTGGCGAGCTCGTTCTTCACTTCCTCGTCGGAAATGATGCGGTGCTCTTCCAGATCGACGACCAGCATCTTACCGGGCTGCAAGCGCCACTTCTGAACGATCTTTTCTTCGGGGATCGGCAGCACGCCGACTTCCGACGCCATCACCACCAAGCCGTCGTCGGTGACGATATAGCGCGCCGGGCGCAGGCCGTTGCGGTCGAGTGTCGCGGCGATCTGCTTGCCGTCGGTGAAGGCCATGGCGGCGGGGCCGTCCCACGGTTCCATCATCGCCGAATAGTATTCGTAGAAAGCGCGGCGCTTCGGATCCATCTGCGGGTTGTCTTTCCACGCTTCGGGGATCATCAGCATCATCGCATGGCTGAGCGAATAGCCGCCCATGACCAACAGTTCGAGCGCATTGTCGAAGGTCGAGCTATCCGACGAGCCGTCGCCGATCAGCGGCCACAGCTTATCCAGGTCGTCGCCGAGAATCTTCGACGACATGTTGTGACGGCGCGCGTTCATCCAGTTGACGTTGCCGCGCAGCGTGTTGATTTCGCCGTTGTGGCACAGGAAACGGAACGGCTGCGCCAGGCGCCAGCTCGGGAAGGTGTTGGTCGAGAACCGCTGGTGGAACAGGGCGATCGCCGTGGCGAAGTCCGGATCCTGGAAGTCGACGTAGTATTTCGCCAGGTTCGGGGCCAGCACCATGCCCTTGTAGACGATGGTCGCCGAGGACATGGAGGGGAAATAGAAGTCCTGCCACGAGCCCTCGTCCTTATCCCACAGCGCATGATGCGCCTGCTTGCGGATGACGTAGAGCTTGCGTTCGAAGGCGGCGCGGTCGGGCGTGTTCGGTCCGCGCTTGATCAGCACCTGCTTGATCACCGGCTCGTTCGGCTTGACGCTTTCGCCCAGCACGCTGTTGTCGGTCGGCACGTCGCGCCAGCCGAGCAACACCTGGCCTTCTTCGGCGGTGGTTTTTTCCACAGCCTTGATCGCCAGGTCGCGCAGCTTGTGATCGCGCGGCAAGAAGACCATGCCGATGGCGTAGTCGCCCTTGGCCGGGACTTCGATGCCCTGCTTGGCGAACACCTTGCGCATGAAGGCGTCGGGAATCTGAATCAGAATGCCCGCGCCGTCGCCGGCCAGCGGATCGGCGCCGATCGCGCCGCGGTGATCCAGGTGATGAACGATTTCCAGCGCCTGATGAACGATCTCATGGCGCGGTTTATTGTGAATATCGGCGATAAACCCGAATCCACAAGCGTCATGCTCGTTCAGAGGGTCATACATCCCCTGTTCAACGGGCAGTCCATAACCGTTGCGCCGTGAGGTCTGGCTCATGCGTTAACTTCCTGTTCGCGGTTCCTTGAGAGACCCCTTAGATAGCAATCTGCTTCACCGACTCCAAACAAAAATCATCGCTATCTGACACAAAAATCACAGGAAATTGGCCCGTTTCGGTCCTTATGGTTCGGTGCAGAAAGCATACGTCCACTTTGATCCGGCCCTTGGCAGCACCCCAGCGATCGGCTAGAAGACCAAAAAGTCGTAGGAGTCACCCTTGCCTACACTACATCTTGCGATTTTGGCGCTGATTCAGGGGATCACGGAGTTCCTTCCGATCTCCTCTTCCGCCCATTTGGCCGCCACGCCCCAGCTTTTCGGCTGGACCGACCAGGGATTGGTGATCGACGTCGCCGTCCATGTCGGAACCCTTGGCGCGGTCGTTCTCTATATGCACCGCGAAATCTGGGACATGGTCAGCGGCCTGGGCCGGATGATGAAAGGCCGCCGCGACCGCGGGGCCAAGCTGGCGGGGCTGGTCATTCTGGCGACCCTGCCGGTGATCGGGGCGGGGTTGGCGCTGGATCACTATTATCCGAACGGTCTGCGCTCGCTCGAGGTCATCGCCTGGGCGACGCTCGGCTTCGGCATACTTCTATATATCGCCGACGGCGTCGGCATGACGCTGCGCCGGATCGAGCATCTGGAAATTTCCGACACGGTGTTGATCGGCCTGGCGCAATGCCTGGCGCTGATCCCCGGCACCTCGCGCTCGGGCATCACCATGACGGCGGCGCGCCTGCTGGGGATGGAGCGCACCGACGCGGCCCGCTTTTCCATGCTGCTGTCGATTCCGACGATCCTGGGTGCCGGCGTGCTCAAAGGCTACGACCTTTGGAAATCCGGCGACGCGCAACTGACCTCCGACGCCTTCACGGCGGCGGGGCTGGCTTTCATCACGGCCTTGATCGCCATCGCCCTGATGATGGCCTGGCTGAAACGGGCCAGCTTCACGCCCTTCGTGATCTACCGGATTATCCTGGGCTTGTTCCTGTTGGCCGTGGTCTACGGCCATTTGGGCCCGTTCTGACCCAGGCCTAATACCGCGTATCGATATCCACGGTATTGAGCGGCGGTTCGCCCGCTTCCATCCGCTTAATGTTGCGGACGTACCATTCGGTGCTGGATTCCGGCACGGTCAGGCTAGCCATATGCGGGGTCACGTTGACCTTGGGATGGGCCCAGTACGGATGCTCGGCGGGTAGGGGCTCTTCGTGGAACACGTCCAGGGTCGCCCCTTCGATATGCCCGGAATCGAGCGCCGCCAGCAGATCGTCGTCGACCACATGGCCGCCGCGGGCGCAGTTGATGATGAACGCCCCCTTGGGCAGGGCGGCCAGCGTTTCCTTATTGATGATGCCCTGCGTGTCCGGCGTCAGCGGCAGCAGACAGACCAGGATTTCCGTGCGGTTGAGGAACGGGATCAGCTGATCCTGCCCGTGGAAGCTTTCGACCCCCGGGATTTCCTTTTTCGAGCGCGACCAACCGGCGACCTGATAATGCAGGGGCACCAGCTTCTTCGCCGCGTCGCCGCCCAGCTCGCCCAGGCCCAAAATCCCGACCCGGCGCCGTTCGGCATCGGCCTGGCGCATGCGCTTCCACACGCCGTCGCGGGCGAATTGGGCGTAAACGCCCATCTTGCGGTGGAAATGGATAACCCAATAGATGGCGTATTCGCTCATCCCCTGGGTCAGACAGCGGTCGATCAGACGAACCAGGGGCACGTTCCGCGGCAGTTCCGGATCGCCGAACAGGTGATCGACCCCGGCCCCCATGGAAAACACGGCCTTCAGATTGGGCAGCGACGCCAACACGCCGGGGGACGGCTTCCAGACGATGGCGTAATCGATTTCCGACTTGTCGCCGGTTTCGTCCTTGGCGGGGTCGGCGGACCAGATGCGAAAATCGGCTTCGGGCATTTGGTCAAGAAAGGCGTCCCGCCAGGGCTTGGGATTGCCGTCGGCGGCCATGTAGAGAACGGTGGGCATCAGCTTGAGACTATTCCTGTTTCGTCGGCCTTCATTTCGAAGGCGGCGGCCATTAGGGCCTTGGTGTAGGGATCTTTCGGGGCATCGATGATTTGTTCGGCGGAACCGAATTCGACGACCCGGCCGCCCCGCATCACGGCGATTTCGTGACTGAGCGCGCGGACGACCTTCAGATCGTGGGAAATGAACAGGTAAGCCAGATCGTGCTTTTTCTGCAAGCCGCGCAGCAATTCGACGATCTGCGCCTGAACCGACATGTCGAGGGCGCTGGTCGGCTCATCCAGTACGATGAACTTGGGTTTCAGCACCAGGGCCCGGGCGATCGAGATGCGCTGACGCTGCCCGCCGGAAAATTCGTGGGGGTAACGGTCCTGCATCTCGGGGCTGAGGCCGACCTCGGTCAAGGCCTCTGATACCAACTGCCGCCGGGCCTGCGCGTCGCCGCCCAGACCGTGGACGATCAGGCCTTCCTCGATGATCTGGCTGATCGACAGGCGGGGGCTGAGGCTGCCGAACGGGTCCTGGAAAACGATCTGCATCTCGCGCCGAAGCGGGCGCATTTCCTTGAACTGCCGCCCCTGGATGTTGGCGCCGTCGAACAGGATCTCGCCTTCGGAGCGCTCCAGCCGCAACAGAGCGCGGCCCAGGGTGCTTTTGCCCGAGCCGGATTCGCCGACGATGCCCAGGGTATGGCCGCGCTTGAGGTTCAGGGAAATGCCGTCCACGGCCTTGATATGCCCGACCGTGCGGCGCAGGAAGCCGCGCTTGACCGGGAACCAGACCTTGATGTCCTTGGCCGCCAGCAATTCCGGCGCGTCGGGCGCGGCAGGGTCGGGCCGGCCCTTGGGCTCGGCCGCCAGCAGGTGGCGGGTATAGGCATGCTGTGGGTCGGCGAACACGTGCTGGGCCTTGCCCTGTTCGACGATATGGCCGTCGTTCATGACCGACACCGTATCGGCCATGCGCCGCACGATACCCAGGTCATGGGTGATCAGCAGCAGCGCCATGCCGAGCTTTTCCTGAAGCTCCTTCATCAGCTTCAGGACCTGGGCCTGAATGGTCACGTCGAGAGCCGTGGTCGGCTCGTCCGCGATCAACAGGTCCGGGTCGTTGGCCAGGGCCATGGCGATCATGATGCGTTGTTGCTGGCCGCCGGAAAATTCGTGGGGCAGGGCGTGCAGGCGGTCGGCGGCGGCTTCGGTCAAGCCGACCAGGTCAAGCAGCTCCAACACCCGCGCGCGGGCCTGGCGCGGCGTCATGTGCCGATGCAGGAACAGGACTTCGGAAATCTGCTGTTCGATCGAATGCAGGGGGTTCAGGCTGGTCAATGGTTCCTGAAAGATCATGGCGATGCGGTTGCCGCGAATCTCGCGCATCACCTTGCCCGGCGCACCGACCAGTTCCTTGCCCTCGAACTTGATCGATCCCTTGGGATGATTGGCCAGGGGATAGGGCAGCAACTGCATGACCGACAGGGCGGTGACCGATTTTCCCGACCCGGATTCGCCGACCAGGGCATGGGTCTCGCCCTTTTCGATGGCGAGCGACGCCCCCTTGACCGCGGGCACGGCCTTGGCCCCTTGGCCGAAGGTCACGTGCAGGTCGTCGATTTCCAGCAGCTTCGTCATTTACTTGAACACCTTGCGCGGATCGAAGGCGTCGCGCACAGCCTCGCCGACGAACACCAATAGCGACAGCATGATCGCCAAGGAAAAGAATGCCGTAAAGCCCAGCCAGGGGGCCTGGATGTTGTTCTTGCCCTGGTTCAGCAACTCACCCAGTGACGGCGACCCGGCGGGCAGGCCGAACCCCAGAAAGTCGAGCGAGGTCAGGGTCGTGATCGCCCCGGTCAGGGTGAACGGCAGGAAGGTCAGGGTCGCGACCATGGCGTTGGGCAGAACATGCTTGAACATGATGACGCCGTCCGATACGCCCAGGGCCTTGGCCGCGCGGACGTAATCGAAATTGCGCGCGCGCAGGAATTCCGCCCGGACGACGCCGACGAACCCCATCCAGGAAAACAACAGCATCAACCCGATGATCCACCAGAATCCGGGGGTGACGACGCTGGCCAGAATGATCAGCAGGTATAGGATCGGCAGGCCCGCCCATATTTCGATGAAGCGCTGCGCCAACAGGTCGATCCAGCCGCCGAAATAGCCCTGCGCCGCCCCGGCGGCGACGCCGACGATCGAGCTGATGATCGTCAGGGTCAGGCCGAACAGCACCGATATGCGGATGCCGTAGATCATCCGCGCCAGCACGTCGCGTCCCTGGTCGTCGGTGCCCAGCCAGTTCTTGGCGCTGGGCGGCGAGGGGGCGGGGCCGGGCAGGTCCTTGATCACCGTGTCATAGGAATAGGGAATGATCGGCCAGACCATCCAGCCCTTGGCGTTGATCAGGTCTTTGACGTAGGGATCGCGGTAATCGGCCTCGGTCGCGAACTCGCCGCCGAAGGCCGTCTCCGGGTATTCCTGGGCGAAGGGGGCATAAAACCCGCCGTCGAAATAAACCAGGAACGGCTTGTCGTTGGCGATCAACTCGGCGAACAGCGACAGCACGAACAGCAGGGTGAAAATCCACAGCGACCAATAGCCCCGCCGGTTGCGGCGGAAATTGGCCAGCCGCCGTTCGGTCAGCGGCGTGATTCGCAGGCCCAGAAAACGGCGCCCCGGCAGCGGCGGTACGGCGCTGCTTTCCGTCGTCATGGCGGGGGCGGCGTTGGAATCCGGCGTCATGCCCTAAACCCCCCGTGCCTCGAAATCGATGCGCGGATCGACGATGTGGTACATGACGTCGCCGATGATGCCCATGACCAGACCCAGCAGGGTGAAGAAATACAGGGTCGCGAACATCACCGGATAATCGCGGGTCAGGGCCGCGTCGAAGCCCAACAGGCCGAGCCCGTCGAGCGAGAAAATGACTTCGGTCAGCAGCGAACCGGTGAACAAAATGCCGACGAACGCGCTGGGGAACCCGGCGATCACGATCAACATGGCATTGCGGAACACATGCCCGTACAGAACCTGTCGTTCGGTCAGGCCCTTGGACCGGGCGGTGATCACGTATTGCTGGTTGATCTGCTCCAGGAACGAGTTCTTGGTCAGCATGGTCAGGCCCGCGAATCCGCCGATCACCATCGACGAAATGGGCAGGGTCATGTGCCAGAAATAATCCTTCACCTGGGCCCAGGTCGACAGATCGCTGAAATTCTCGGAGACCAGCCCGCGCAGGGGGAAGACGTCCCAATACCGCCCGCCCGCGAACAACACGATCAGCAGAATCGCGAACAGGAACCCGGGCACGGCGTTGCCGAAGATCACCAGGCCCGAGGTCCAGATATCGAACCGCGAGCCGTCGCGCACCGCCTTGGCGATGCCGAGGGGGATCGAAATCAGATAGACCAGCAGGGTCGTCCATAGCCCGAGCGAGATCGAGACCGGCATTTTCTGCAACACCAGTTCTGTCACCGACTGATCGCGGAAGTAGCTATGCCCGAAATCGAAGGTCACGTACTTCTTCATCATCAGCCAGAATCGCTCGTGCGCCGGCTTGTCCAAACCGAACTGGCGTTCCAGGTCCTTGATGAATTCGGGCGGCAGGCCCTGCGCCCCGCGATACTTGCTGTTGATGGTCGAGTCGCCGCCTGTCTGCGGCCGCTTGGCGGACATCACTTCCGATCCGCCGTCGCCGGATACGCGGGCGGTCGCGGCTACGTCCTCGCCGGTGATCTGGGCGATGATCTGTTCGACCGGGCCGCCGGGCAAAACCTGAACGACGGCGAAATTGATCACCATGATGCCGAACAGGGTCGGCGGGATCAGGGCCAGGCGGCGGAGGATATAAGCGAACATGGCGGCGATGATAGGGCTTGGCGGTTCGTGCGGCTACCGTTCCTGTGAGGGCGTTAATTCACGCCTTTTTTGCGATCGGCCAGGGTCTTGGCTTTTTCCGCGTCGACCCACCAGGCGAACAGCTGGTTGCCCCGCGTCGGCGTGACCTTGGGGCGCCCGAACTTGTCCCAATAGGCGACGCGATCATAGGGCGCGTGCCAGTTGGGGATGACGTAGTGGCCCCATTGCAGCACCCGATCCAGCGCCTTGCAGGCGGTGACCAGGTCTTTGCGGGTCGGGGCCGCGATCAATTGTTCGATGATGGCGTCGACGGCTTTCGATTCGATGCCGATGATGTTGCGTCCACCCTCGCGCTCGGCTGAGGCCGTGGACCAGAAATCGCGCTGTTCGTTGCCCGGCGACATCGACTGTCCGAAGGTGCTGACGACCATGTCGAAGTCGAAGGTATCCAGCCGCCGGCGATACTGGGCCGTGTCGATGGTCCGCACGGACATGGTGATGCCCAGCTTTTCCAGGTTCTTGGCGAAGGGAAGGGCGATGCGCTCGAACAGCGGGCTGACCAGCATCATTTCGAACACGAACGGCTTGCCGGTCTTCTCGTTGACCCGCTTGCCGTCCTTGATGACCCATCCGGCCTCGCGCAGCAGCTTCGACGCGGTGCGCAGATTGCCCCGGATGTTGCCGCCTTCGTCACCCTTGGGCGGGTTGTATTCCTTGGTGAAGACCTCGGGCGGCAATTGGTCGCGGTAAGGCTCCAGGATTTTCAACTCGTCCGCGCCGGGCAGGCCCGTCGCCGCCATTTCCGAGTTCTGGAAATAGCTGCGGGTGTGCACGTACTGGCCATAGAACAGGGCCTTGTTCGACCATTCGAAGTTGAAGGCATAGGCCAGGGCTTCGCGGACCTTCGGGTCCTTGAACAGGTCGCGGCGGATGTTGAAGGCGAAACCCTGCATGCCTGCCGGGCGGTCATGGTGGATTTCTTCCTTCTTCAACACGCCCTTTTTGACGGCGGGGGTGTCGTAGGCCGTGGCCCAGCTTTTTGAGGCATTCTCCGACCGATAGTCGTAGCGCCCGGCCAGAAATGCCTCCAACGCGACGTTGGCGTCGCGGTAATAATCGAAAATGATCTCGCCGAAGTTATTGAAGCCCTTGTTGACCGGCAGGTCCTTGCCCCAATAATCCTCGACCCGCGTCAGCTTGACGAAGCGCCCCGGCTCGAATTCGGAAATTTTATAGGGCCCGCTGCCCAGCGGGGGCTCCAGCGTGGTTTTGTTGAAGTCCCGATCCTTCCAGTAATGCTTGGGCAGGATCGTCAGCTGTCCCAGGATCAGCGGCAATTCGCGGTTTTCACCGGGCTTGAAGGTGAATTTGACGGACCGTTCGCCGGTCTGCGTCACATCGGCGACACTGCCGTAATAGAAGCGATAGAACGGCGCGCCGTCCTTGATCAGGATGTTGAAGGAAAAGATCACGTCGTCCACGGTGATCGGCTGGCCGTCATGCCAGCGGGCTTCCTTGCGCAAGGTGAATTCGACCCAGGACCGGTCGTCCGGCACGGTCACCGTTTCGGCCAGCCGCCCGTATTGGCTGAACGGCTCGTCGGCGGCGTCGTCCATCAGGGTGTCGTACATGAAGCCCGACGCCGAGGCCGGGGTGCCTTTGATGATGAACGGGTTGAAGCTGTCAAACGTGCCGGTGGTGCCCAGGCGCACCGTGCCGCCCTTGGGCGCGTTCGGGTTGGCGTAATCGAAATTCTTGAAATCGGGGGGATATTTCAGGTCGCCGTGCATGGCCAGGCCATGCGCCGGTTTGGGCGCGTCGGCGGCTTGGGCTTTGTTCGCGGCGCTCGGAAGGGCCAGGGCCGTGATGACGAAAAGGGCGCTCAGAAATCGCATGGTGCTTCCCCCGGGATAGGCAATTTTCGTTGCGTCGGAATATGGAGATTAACGGATTCCGATCCAATAGGGCGAACAATCGCGACGCCCCGGATCCGCAGAAATGACCGCGCAATGTGGCAGGCTTGTGGCCGGATCAGGCGCTCAGGGCCCGGGCGGCCAGCTCGATCAGGCGCGGGTCGCCGGCGGCGATGACCGTGCCGTCGCCGTCCAGGCCCAGGGGGCGGCCGGACCAATCGGTCATACGCCCGCCCGCCGCTTCGACGATCGGCACCAGGGCGACGTAGTCATAGGGCTGCATGGTGGAATCGCAGACCAGATCGGCGCGCCCGCGGGCCAGCATGCCGTAGCTATAGCAATCGCCGCCGAAAATGGTGTGGCGGCAGTTGTGGCGCAGGTTTTCGAAATGGCCGAAATTCAGGCCCTGATGCATCTGCGGCGAGGTCGAAAACAACCAGGCAGATGCCAGGTCGGCGCAGGCGCGGCTGTTGATCGGCTGGCCGTTGCGGGTGGCCCCGCGACCGGGCGACCCGGTCCAGACCTCGTCCAGCGCGGGATTGTCCATCACGCCCAACAGCGGCGCGCCGCCCTGCATCAGTCCGATCAAGGTGCCGAACAGGGGTTTGCCGCTGATGAAGGATTTGGTGCCGTCGATGGGGTCCAGGACCCAGACAAATTCGGCGTCGGTGTTCTCGGCGCCGTATTCCTCGCCATAGATGCCGTGATCGGGAAAGCGCGCCGCGATCATGTCGCGCATCAGGGCTTCGCATTCCCGGTCGGTCTTGGTGACGGGGCTTTGGTCGGCCTTGTCCTCGACGTCCGGCGCGGCGTCGTATTGGCGCAACACGATTTCACGGGCGCGGGCAGCCATTTCCATGGCCAGGTCCAGGCAACGGTCAGCCTGGGCGTCCGTGGTCGATTGCGTCACGGCGCCGTCCTCCGAACAGGGTAAAGGCGGGAAAGCCTTATTTGAGGGATTCCAGGAAGACCAGCAGCGCCGCGCGATCCGCATTCTTGGGAATGCCGCGGAAGGTCATCTTGGTGCCCGGGGCATAGCCCTTCGGATCGTGGATGAACTTGTCCAGCTCTTCGATCGTCCAGGTGCCGCTCAAACCGGCGAGGGTGCCGGAATAGTTGAACCCGGCAGCCTTGCCCTGCGGATGGCCGACGATGCCCCACAGGTTCGGGCCGATCTTATGCTTGGCGCCCGCTTCGGCGGAGTGACAGGCGGTGCACTTCTTGAACACCTTGGCGCCATGCGCCGGATCGGCGGTAGCGATCAGCTCCATGGCCGTCTTTTCAGGCTCTTTCGGGCCGGCGGCTTCCTGCGCGCCGTCCGCATCGGCAACGGCCACTTCAAAGCCCATCTTTTCGGGCTCGTGGGCGTGAACCAGCGTGTCACCAATTTTATTGGTGCCCCAGACGACCCAAGCCGCCACCAGCACGCCGAAACCGAGTTTTTCCATCCGGGAGAAGTGCATCGTATGTTCCCTTTGCCGATTGTTGCGGGGAATTTAACCGCCCATGCCGCCATGTTCAAGCGGGTTAAGCCGCCTTTTGCATGGCTTTATGCTTGGGGGCCTCCGGCTCGCGTTGACACTGGCCCCCTCGGAACCGATACTCCGCAAGTTTTTGAAAAGGCCCGACATCTCGGGACCTTGCCGATCCGGACCAAAGATCGCCCCGCTATGACGTCTGCCGAGAATACAATCTCGTTCCAGGGAATGCCCGGCGCCTACTCGCATCTCGCCTGTCGCGAGGCCCGAGAAGGCATGGAACCGCTGCCTTGCCGCACCTTCGAAGATGCCTTCGCCGCCGTGCGAAACGGCAATGCCCGCCTGGCCATGATCCCCATCGACAACTCGGTCGCGGGGCGGGTCGCGGACATCCACCACCTGTTGCCGGATTCGGGTCTGCACATCATCGGTGAGCATTTTCACCGGGTGCATCACCATCTGTTGGCCGTGCCGGGGGCGACGCTGGACGACTTGACCCATGTCCACAGCCACGTCCACGCCCTGAACCAATGCCGCAATCTGATTCGCGATCTGGGCGTGACCCCGGTGGTGCATGTCGATACGGCGGGCGCGGCCAAGGATATCGCGGCCCAGGGTGACAAGACCCAGGCGGCCATCGCCTCCAGCCTGGCGGGCGAGATTTATGGTCTGACGTCCCTGAAACAGAACATCGAAGACGCCGAGCACAACACGACGCGCTTTGTGATTATGTCACTGACGGCGGAAACCCCTGCCTATATGGAAGGCGAGACTTACATCACCAGTTTCACTTTCCGTGTGAGAAACGTTCCGGCGGCCCTATATAAAGCGATGAGCGGTTTCGCGACCAACGGCGTCAACATGACCAAGCTGGAAAGCTACGTCGGCTCCGATTTCATCGCGGCACAGTTTTTCGCCGAGGTCGAAGGCCATCTGGACGACCCCGCCGTTCAACTGGCGTTCGAGGACCTCTCGCATTATTCCGAATGGGTCAAGGTGCTGGGCACCTACCCGGCCCATCCGTTTCGCAAAACGGCTTAAACACAGGTTGCCCAAGCAGGAGTATTTCTAAAATGACTCTCGACGACGTCCGGCCCGCGGTGGGTCTTGCCATTCTGCGCGGTCTTGCCCGGCGCTGCCCCAGCTGCGGTGTCGGCCATAGCTTCAAAGGCTATCTGAAGGTTGCGGACTGCGAGCATTGCGGCGAAGAACTGGGCCACATTCGGGCCGACGACTTTCCGCCCTATCTGACGATCGCCATCGTCGGCCACATGGTGGTGCCCCTGCTGCTGATGAGCGAACAGCTGATGTCGCCGCCGACCTGGCTGCAACTGGCCATCGCCGTGCCGCTGACCATGGGTCTGACCCTGGCGCTGTTGCCGCGGGTCAAAGGCGGGATCCTGGGCTTGATGTGGTTCCTGGGGCTGCGCGGCGACGAAACGCAGTAAACCGCCGCCAAAATCCGATTTCGGACGAACCGTCCGCCGCGACCGTGGCGGGCGGTTTTGTTTTTCCAGTTTACTCGTGTCTTGTTACTCGTGCCGGAGGGCCTCGATCGGGTCCAGCCGTGCGGCGTGCCGCGCCGGGAAATAGCCGAACACCACGCCGACCGCCGCCGAAAACAAAAAGGCCACGATCACGATCAATGGGTCGACGGCAAACGGCAGGCGCATGCCCGCCGACGCCAGGGCGGCCAAACCGAGGCCCAGGATGATGCCGATCAGCCCGCCCAGCAGGGACAGCACCACGGCCTCGACCAAAAACTGCATCAATACCTGTGATTCCTGCGCCCCGATGGCCAGGCGGATGCCGATCTCGCGCGTGCGCTCGGTGACCGAGACCAGCATGATGTTCATGATCCCGATCCCGCCGACCAGCAGGCTGACCCCGGCGACCGCGCCGAGCAGGCCGGTCAGGACTTTGGCCGTGCCGGTCCGGGCGTCCATCAACTGCTTCATGTCCAGGACGGTGAAGTCGTCGTCCTTGCCCGCCGTGATGTTGCGCCGTTCGCGCAAAAGCCGCTCGATATCGGTCTGAACCTTGGCGGTTTCCACGCCGTCCCGGGCCGAGACGTTGATCAAGGCCACGTCCGTGTTGCCGACGATGCGCCGCTGCACCGCGCGAAGCGGCATCAGGATCACGTCGTCCTGATCCGTGCCGAAGGTCGATTGCCCCTTGCGTTCCAGGACTCCGATGACGTCGCAGGACAGGTTGCTGACCCTGATCTTGCCGCCCAGGGCTTCCGAGCCGCCGAACAATTCCTTTCGTACCGTCTCGCCGATGATGCAGGCCGCGCGCCCGGCCCGTATTTCACCATCGAAAAAGGTCCGGCCCCGCGACAGGTCCCAGTTCTGAACCGTCAGATAGGCATTGTCCGTGCCGGTCACCGTGGTGTTGCGGCTTTCCGATCCGTAAATCGCCGTGACCGCGGCGCGCGATACGGGGGCCACGGCCAACACGCCGCTCAGTTGGGCGCGCAGGGCATCGATGTCCCGGTTGTTGAACGGTTTGGCTTCCGATGTGGCGCGTCCCGGCCCGAACTGTCCCGGGCGGACGAACAACAGATTGGTGCCCAGTTTCTCGAGGTCCGCCGAAACCTTGGCCGCCGTGCCATTGCCGATGGTCACCATGGCGATCACCGCGCCGACTCCGATGACGATGCCCAACATGGTCAGAAACGAGCGCAGGGCGTTGCGCATGATCGCTTGAAAAGCCAGCTTTACCGTTTCGATCAGCATCAGACGGCCCCGTCCTTGTGTTCGGCCATCACCTCGGAGGGGGCCAGGCAGCCGTCGATGAAATGCAGGGTCCGGCTGGCATAGACGGCCATGTCCGGCTCGTGCGTCACCATGATCACGGTGATGCCCCGGTCGCGGTTCAGGGCCGTTAGAAGCTCCATGATCTCGGCGCTGGTCTTTGAATCCAGGTTGCCGGTGGGTTCGTCCGCCAACAGGACCATGGGGTCGGTGGCGATGGCGCGGGCAATGGCGACGCGTTGTTGCTGACCGCCGGAAAGTTCGTTCGGGGCGTGGTCCTCGCGGCCCGACAGGCCGACCCGGGCCAGGGCCTGCGCCGCCATGGCGCGGCGTTCGGCGGGCGGGGTGCCGCGATAGATCAGCGGCAGTTCGACGTTTTCCAAGGCCGAGGTCCGGGCCAACAGATTGAAGCCCTGAAACACGAAGCCCAGGTAGTTCCGCCGCAACAGGGCCCGCTGCCGTCGGTCCAGGTCCCCGACGTCGATCCCGCGAAAGCGGAACTGCCCGCCGCTCGGCGCATCCAGGCAGCCCAGGATATTCATGGCCGTCGATTTGCCTGACCCGGACGGCCCCATGATGGCGACGAATTCGCCCTGTTCGATGGTCAGGTCGACGCCGCTCAATGCCTGTACGGCGGCGTCACCCCGGCCGTAAACCTTGGTCACGCCTTCGAACTGGATCAGTGGTGGCGAAGCAGGGGGCGCGGCGGCCATGGCGCGGCTTCCCTATTTCCCGGACTTGGCGGCGTCGATGATGACGGCCTGGCCGAGCGTCAGCGGCCCGCCGACGATCTCCGTGCGCTGTCCGTCCGTGGCCCCGACGGTGACCGACAGGGGCGTCGGCTGGCCGTCTTTCAGGACCCAGACAGTGCGGCTCGGCCCGCTTTGTTCCTGTTTGCTAGGGGCGCGGAAATGGGGGCGGCCCGGCATCAGGGCGCTCAGCAGGCTGGTGCTTTGGCCCTGCGCGTCGTCCACGGGCGGGGTGAAGCGCAGCGCCCCGTTGGGAACGGTCAGGGCGTCTTTCACTTCCTTGACCTTGATCTCCGCCGTCGCGGTCATGCCGGGACGCAGGGCCAGGTCGTTGTTGTCGGTGGTCAGCACGGCCTTGTAGGTGACGACGTTCTGCACGACCTCGGACCCCAGGTAGAGCTCCGAGATGCGCGCCGCGAACTTACGGTCCGGATAGGCATCGACCGAAAAATTCGCGGTCTGCCCGACCTTGACCTTGCCCACGTCGGCTTCGTCGACGTCGACCTGAACCTCCATCTCGCGCAGGTCCTCGGCGATGGTGAACAGGATCGGCGCCTGCAGCGACGAGGCCACGGTCTGCCCCGGTTCGGCGACGCGGTTGAGGACCACGCCATTGATCGGCGAACAGATGCAGGCTTTGGCCAGATTGGTTTCATCCAGCTTCAAATCGGCCTTGGCCGAAGCCACGGCGGCCTTGGCGCTGGCCTGGGCGGCGACGGCGCGGTCATAGGCGGCGCGCGCACTTTCCAAATCCCGTTCGGTGCCGACCTTGCGTTCGGCCAGTTGTTTCTTGCGAATGTGGTCCAGGCGCTTTTCCTCGACCGTCGCCTCGGCCTCGAGCAGGCTGGCCTCGGCCGCGGCGACGCGGGCGCGGGAGCTGTCGACCGTGGCCTGCAATCGGTCGGTGTCGAGAATGGCCAGCGGCTGGCCCACTTTGACCGGCGAATTGTAATCGACGAGAACCTCGCGGATGATCCCTGACAGTTCGCTGGAGATATCGACCTGATTGGTCGGCTGGACCGATCCCGTGGCGGTGACGATCACCGTCAAATCGCCCTTCGTCGCCTGTTCGGTGACGTAGCGGACCGTATTAGCCGGTTGTTTCAGGGTCCAGAACGCGCCGCCGCCGATCACGACGAGGGCCACCCCGGCTGCGATCAGCCGCCCGCGCCAACGCGTCCAAGCGCCGTTCCCGCCCCGATTGAGCTCAAGGACGGTCTCGATATCCGGCTGATCCGGGCGATTGGGAATTTGGTCCATCATTGTATTACGCAAAAGATGCGTACAATGAGGGGCCAAAGCAAGTGCCGTCACAACCTTTTCATAACGAAGGGACGCATGCGACGACGTCAGTCGCCTTCTTCGATCCAGTCGTTGATCAGGCGGCGGGAGATTGAGTCGGTACGCGGCAGGCGCGGTCGGTTGGGGTCCTGCTCGCCGTAGAATTCACCGAATTCGGCCAGCTCGGCCCTGGAGAACCAGCGCGCCTCGCGGATTTCCGTAGGGTCGACGTTGATGTCCTCGTTCAACGCCTTGGCCCGAAAGCCCAGCATCAGCGAGGCCGGGAACGGCCAGGGCTGCGAGCCGCGATAGGTGACCTCGTGCACCGCGATGCCCGATTCCTCCAACACCTCGCGGGCGACCGCTTCTTCCAGGCTTTCGCCCGGCTCGACGAATCCGGCCAGGGTCGAATACATCGGCGCGTCCCATCGGGTCGACCAGCCGAGCAGGCAGCGATCGATGCCGTCCTCGCCCATGCGGGTGACCAGCATGATGACTGCCGGGTCGGTGCGCGGAAAATGGTGTCGTCCGCAATCGGGATTGGTGCAGACCTGAACATGGCCGCCGTCGCGGGATTCGGTCGGGCTGCCGCAATCGCTGCAGAATTTCTGCCGCCGGTGCCAATGCAGCATGCCGCGGGCATAGGCCAGGATCGTCGCCTCGTCGGCGGCCAGGTGCCGTCCGACCTGGCGCAAATCTGCGAATTCGGCCCCGTTGACCAGGGGTTTGACCTGTTCTTCGTCGTGGTGGGATAGGTCCAGGGCGATATAGGCGCGTTCTTCCCAGACGCCCAGGAAGACCTGCGCCCCGGCCTGGGCCGTGACGGTCACGGCGGCCTCGCCGGTCAGCCAGCCCGCGCGGGGGGCGTCAGCGGCCTCGCCAGTGGCCGATCCAGTGGCCGATCCCGTGGCCGGTTCGACCAGGCTGCGGTCGCGCCACACGGGCACGAACCGGGTTTCGGGATGGCCCATCACTTCCGCGATCCAGGCGGCATCGCGCCGCCGCTCGCCGGCGCGGTCCAGCGGACCGCCGGTATACATCAATCTTTTTGGCATTCGGGGAAATTGGCACAGGCCCGCGGCCTTGGCAACGACGTCGATGAATGCAGCGCAGCGTAAATTTTATTTGTCTAACGAAGGGTAATTTTATCCCCAGGCGCGGCTGTTGTGGAAACCCCGGCAAGAGTTGCTATATTAAGCGCCGGAGACTGGCCCGGACGGGCTTCCTCGCCAACCCGGTCAGGTCCGGAAGGAAGCAGCCGTAACGAGTTTCGGCCCGGGTCGGTGCCAGTCTCCACCTAATTCGCATGCATCGCGGTGCGCCGGCTGTGTCGCCGCCGCCGCGCAAAGCCGGGGCACCGGCCCTCCCGCCACGGACGGCCAATGGAAGAAACGGACGCAACTCGGGACACCTCCGCGCCCGCCGGTTCCGGCGGCGGCGCACCCGACGGCGGATCGCAGCCCCAGGCCTATCAGGTTCTCGCCCGTAAATATCGCCCGACCGATTTCAGCAGCCTGATCGGCCAGGAAGCGATGGTCCGCACCCTGACCAACGCCATCGCCGCCGGGCGGCTGGCCCATGCCTTCGTGCTGACCGGGGTGCGCGGCGTGGGCAAGACCACGACCGCGCGGATCATCGCCCGGGCCCTCAACTGCATCGGGCCGGACGGCACCGGCGGGCCCACGGCCGAGCCCTGCGGCGTCTGCGCCAACTGCGTCGCCATCGCCCAGGACCGCCACGTCGATGTGATGGAAATGGACGCCGCCAGCCGCACCGGCGTCGACGACATCCGCGAAATCATCGACGGCGTGCGCTACCGACCGACCTCGGCCCGGTTCAAGATCTACATCATCGACGAAGTCCACATGCTGTCGAAGAACGCCTTCAACGCCCTGTTGAAGACGTTGGAAGAACCGCCCGAGCATGTGAAATTCCTGTTCGCCACCACGGAAATCCGCAAGGTCCCGGTGACGGTGCTGTCGCGCTGTCAGCGGTTCGATCTACGGCGGATCGAGGTCCAGCGCCTGGCCGATCATTTCAAGGGCATCTGCGCCAAGGAAGGGGCCGAGATTTCCGAATCGGCCCTGCACCTGATCGCCCGCGCCGCCGATGGCTCGGTCCGCGACGGCCTGTCGATCCTGGATCAGGCCATCGCCATGGCCGAAGGCCAGGTCGGTGAGGATCTGGTCCGCGACATGCTGGGCCTGGCCGACCGCTCGCAGGGCTTCGATCTGTTGGAAAAGACCCTGCGCGGCGATACGCCGGGCGCGCTTAACCAACTATCGGCGATGTATCAGGACGGCGCCGACCCGGCGGCGGTGCTCAACGATCTGTTGGAAATCGTGCACTTCCTGACCCGCGCCAAGCTGGTCCCTGAAACCCTGAACGATCCCGCCGTACCCGAAATCGAACGGGTCCGCGGCAAGGAGCTGAGCGACGGTCTGGGCATGGGGGCCTTGGCCCGCGCGTGGCAGATGCTGCTCAAGGGCGTGGGCGAGGTGCAACACGCCCCCAACGCCATTCAGGCGACGGAAATGGTGATCGTCCGGCTGGCCCATGCCGCCAACCTGCCGACCCCGGAAGAAGCCCTGCGCAAGCTAAGCGGCGAGGGGGTGGCTCCGACTGCCCCGGCGACCGCCGCGCCGTCCGTGCCGCAAGCATCGGCCCCGCAAGCGTCCGCCCCTTCGGCCCCTGCGGTGTCGTCGTCACCTGCGCCGAGTGCGCCCGCCCCGAGTTCTGCCGCCCCCGCCGCGCCCGTGCCGCAGGCCAGCGCCAACGGCGGGGCCGCCCATGCCATGGCCCAGCCCGACTACGAGCCCGATTACGGGCCCGAGCCGGATTATCCCCCCGACTATGAGCCGGATTACGGCCCGGCCCCCGATCCGGTACCCGCCGCCGAGGCCGTGCCGGAAATGGGCACGGCGCGCCCGACCTCGTTCGACGAGGTCGTCGCCCTGGCCGGGCAGATGAAAGAAGTGATCCTGCAATCGAACCTGATTTCCCAGGTTCATCTGGTGACGTTCGAGCCGGGGCGGATCGAATTCCGCCCGACCGCTGGGGCTTCGGACAGCCTGGCCGGGGATTTAAGCCGCTTCCTCAACGCCGCCACCGGCGAACGCTGGATGGTCACGGTGTCGAACGAACCGGGACAGGCGACCCTGGCCGAAACCCGCGCCCAGGCCCAGGCCGACGAAAAGGCCGAAGTCCGGGAGCACCCGCTGGTCAAGGCGGTGATGGAAACTTTCCCCGGGGCCGAGATCAAAGACGTCCGGCATCCGGACGACTGAGCGTCCGCCCCGCCGTCCCTTTAGTCCATCAGGAATTTGTTGCCGCAGGCTTCGCCCCAGGCCTCGATGAATTGTTTGAGGTGCGGGCGTTGCTCGCCTTCGGCCTCGATCAGCGAGATCACGTCGGCCAAGGCGCGGTTCAGGGCCTCGGTCGTCAGCACGCCGCGATGGTGCTGCCAGCGTAGATAGACCAGATAGGTGTTCAGCACGTCGGTCTCGCAATAGTCGCGGATTTCGGCGACGCGCCCGTCGTCGAACATCGACGAGACCTTGGACCCATCGACGCCGAATTTACCGGGCAGACCCAGGATCGAGCAGACCTCATTCAGCTTGATCCGCGCCGACGCGCCGAAATCGGACAGGGCCTCGATCAGGTCGCAATGCCAATCGGTGGCGTAGCGGGCGGTATAGTTCTCCCACTTGTTGGACGTATCGTGCAGCAACGGGGCCTGCACCCCATGGGCCATGGCCCGGTACTTCAGAACCGGCAGGTCGAAGCCCCGCCCGTTGAAGCTGACCAAACGCGGGCGCAGGCGCTCGAAATAGCCGAAGAACCCCTGCAGCAATTTCTTTTCGCCGAAATTGGCCTCGCCGCCCGAGCGCAGTTCCTTCAGGTGATAAATCTCGCCGCCGTTGCCGGGGCCGGGCACATGTTCGATCTCGGCTTCGAGGAAGCTGATCGCGACCACGCGGTGAAACGGCTGACGGTGGAAATCGTTGCGCCCGTCCGTGACCTCCAGGTGATAGCGCGACAGTTCTTCGCGCCGGGCCTGGATGTCGGGATCGTCGAAGCCCGTCAGCGCCGGAACGGCGTCGGTGTCGGGCACGGTTTCGATGTCGAAAACGAAGAGGTTTCTATGCTGCATGCCTGTTGTTATACACTCCCCCAAACCCTTCGGCACCTTTGGAGAGCGGACGCAGCCCATGAAAAACCTCGGCAAGATGATGCAGCAGGCCCAGCAGATCCAGGCCAAGATGGCCCAGATGCAGGAAGACCTGGCGCAATTGGAGGTCACGGGCGCATCGGGTGCGGGCATGGTTCAGGTCACCTTGAACGGCAAGGGCGAGGCCCGGGGCGTGAAGATCGACCCGTCGCTGTTGTCCGGCGCCGACACCGACGTCGAGGTTCTGGAAGACCTGGTGACCGCCGCGATCAACGACGCCAAGGCCAAGGCAGACCAGGAAATGCAATCCCGCATGCAGGACATGACCGGGGGCCTGGTTCTGCCCGCCGGTTTCAAGCTGCCGTTCTGATCCGCCGGTCGCGCCGGGAAAATAACGGGGCATGGTCACGTCCGACATCGATCGCCTGATCACGCTGCTGGCCAAGCTGCCGGGCCTGGGGCCGCGTTCGGCCCGGCGCGCGGTGCTGCACCTGATGAAGCGCACCGACAGCCTGATGGTGCCCCTGGCCCGCGCCCTGGATGCGGCGGCGGAAAACATCAAGACCTGTTCCGTCTGCGGCAACCTGGATACCCGCGATCCCTGCCAGATTTGTTCCGACACCCGGCGCGACGGCGCGCAGATTTGCGTGGTCGAGGACGTCGCCGACCTATGGGCGCTGGAACGCACGGCGGGGTTCAAGGGCCATTACCACGTGCTGGGCGGGACCCTGTCGGCGCTGGACGGCATCACGCCCGAGGACCTGCGCATCCCGCAGCTCTGCGCCCGCATCGTTCAGGGCGGGGTGAGTGAGGTGATTCTGGCGACCAACGCCACGGTCGACGGCCAAACCACGGCCCATTACATCGCCGACCGCATCAACGGCCTGGGCAAGGACGTGACCGTTTCCGGCCTGGCCCATGGGGTGCCGGTGGGCGGAGAACTGGATTACCTGGACGACGGCACCCTGACCGCCGCGATGAAGGCCCGGCGGCCGATTTCCTGAGTGAACGCGTAGAGGCTCAGTCGTCCCGGCCCATCAGCCGCAGGTTCGGCTGCGCCTGCGCCGGGGCCAGATCTTCTGCCGGGGTTTCGTCGGCGAGTTGCAGGTCTTCGATCTTGTCGCCGCGCTTGGTGATCTTGTCGGTCGAAATGCGGATGTCGCGGATGTCCTTGGTTGCCTGATCGAAGTGGCTTTGCAGCTTGCCGACCCGGTCGTCGAGCCTGCCGACGTCTTCCATCATCTTCTGCACTTCGGCCTGGATCACGTGGGCCTGTTCGCGCATCCGGGAATCCTTCAGGATCGCGCGCACGGTGTTGAGCGTCGCCATCAGCGTCGTCGGCGAGACGATCCAGACCCGGCGACGGAAGCTTTCCTCGACCACGTTGATGAAATTGGCGTGCAGTTCCGCGTAGACCGCTTCCGACGGCAGGAACATCAGCGCCGATTCCGCCGTTTCGCCGGGGACGATGTATTTCTCGGAGATCGCGACCACATGGGTCTTCACATCCTGGGCGAAGCGCCGCCCCGCCTGCACCTTGGCGGCTTCGTCGCGGGCCTCGCGCAGGGCCTGATAGCTTTCCAACGGGAACTTGGCGTCGATCACGATCGAGCCCGGCGGGTTCGGCAGCTTCAACAGACAATCCGCGCGCTTGCCGTTCGACAGGCCGACCTGGAAAGCATAGGCCGAGGGCGGCAGGGTCGCGGTGACCAGATCATTCAGCTGAATTTCGCCGAACGCGCCCCGCGCCTGTTTGTTGGACAAGATATCCTGCAGCCCGACCATCTGTTGCGACAGGTCGGTCAGGTTCTTTTGCGCGCTGTCGATCACGGCCAGCCGTTCATACAGGGTCTTCAGCGATTGGCCCGTGCGCTCGGACTGTTGATGCAGGCTGTCGCCCAGGCGCTTGCCCAGGCCGTCCAGTCGGTCGTTCATGGTGACCTGCGATTGCTGCAACGCGCCCGCGATCTCGGACTGCCGTTGGCTAAGGCTGTCGGCCATCTGGGCGATGCGGATCATCTGTTCGTGGTTTTCCCGGCGCAGGCGCGCGGTCATCACCCAGACGGCGGCGATCAGCCCGGCCAACAATGCCAGCCCGATCCCCAGCACCAGTCCCGTGTTGTCCAGAATGGTCACATCCATGACGTAGGGTTGCCTTGTTTCGTGTGGAAATAGGGGTCAAGCTTGCCGCAATCGCGGCATGAAAACAAATAGTGAACTTTTTGCCGCGTCACGTCCGACGTAAAGCCTAAGGAGACTGCCATGTCCCGCGCCACCCGCCTTTCCGCCGTTTTTACCGCCGCCGTGCTGAGCCTGCCGGTCGTGGTCCAGCCGATTCGCGCCGAGGCGCAAGTCCCGGCCCCGGTCGCCGCTGCCGCCGATCCGGCCCAGGAGCGGGTCGTGACCGTGTTTTCGGGCGGCTTCGGGCAGGTCTGGGAACGGCGCGCCATACCGCCGATGACCGGGCCGCGCGATCTGGCGCTGGACGGGATCAGCCGCCTGGCCCTGCCGGAAAGCCTGCGCATCGCCGGGGACGGCGGGCCGTTGACCGTGCGCGCGGTCTCACTGTCGCGCAATCTGCTGTCCTATCACACGTTGTTGGAACGGTTCCTGGGGCGCGAAATCGGCGTTGTCAAAGTCCACCCGACCACGGGGGAGGAGCGGGTTGAAAAGGCGACCGTGCTGTCGGTCGCGGGCGGCGTGGTCTTGCGCATCGGTGAGCGGATCGAAACCGGCATGCCGGGCCGTCTGGTTTTTCCGAACGACCTGGGCGATTTGGCGGCGCGGCCGCGCCTGACCGCGACGATCGCCGCCGGATCGGCGGTCAAAGGCCTGACCTTGACCTATCTGTCCGACGGCTTGGGCTGGTCGGCGGATTACGCCGCGACCCTCAGCCCCGACGGTAAGACCATGACCTTGACGGGATGGGCCTCGGTCTCCAACGACACCGGGGTCGATCTGGACGCCGGGCGTCTGCGCCTGGTGGCGGGCCAGGTCAATCGCGTCGGCGCGGCGCAGCCGATGGCCAAGGCACCACGCCTGATGGCCGCGGAATCGCGCGGGGCGGCGGCCGATATGGCGACGGCCCTGCCGGCCCGGGCCGAGGTCGGAAACCTGCATGTCTATACCCTGGCGGGCGGGGTGACCCTGGCCACCGGTGAACGCAAACAGGTCGCCCTGCTGGGCCCGGTCGAGGTGCCGGTGTCCGAGCGCCTGAGCCTTCAGGGGCATCCCCTGGTGTTCGGCGTGCAGCGCGGAGAGACCGCCCCCGAACAGGCGCAGCGCCGCCTGACCTTCGTCAACAAATCCCTGGTACCGGGCGGGCTGCCGCTGCCGGCGGGCGCGCTTCGGGTCTATCGCCCCGATGCTGACGGTGTGCCGCTTTATGCCGGGGCTGACCAATTGGGCGATACGCCCGATGGCGAGACCGCCGACATTTCCCTCGGCCGCGCCTTCGACGTGACGATGCGCCGCGAACAGACCTCGTTCAAACGCCTGGACGCCCAGGGCCGGAGCGTCGAGGCGGCGTTCAAGCTGACCTTCCGCAACGGCCGGGACGAAGCCGCGACCCTGCGCCTGGATGAAAACCTGCCGGGTGACTGGACCATCGTCGCCAAGTCGCAGGACTTCGCCCGCGCCGCCGGACAGGCCCGGTTTACGGTCAAGGTTCCGGCCAAGGGCGAGACGGTCGTGACCTATACGGTTCGGGTGCTGCGTTAACCGGGCCTAACCGAGTATCCCAACCATCGCCCCGGTCAGGCAGGTCGACAGCGTGCCCGAGATCATGGTCATCGGGGCCAGGGTTACGATTTCGGACCTGCGTTCGGGGGCCATGGCGACCAGCCCGCCGATCATGATCCCGAGCGAGCCGAAATTGGCGAAGCCCGACATGGCGTAGGCCATGATCATGCGCGAACGGTCGGACAGGGCCTCCGGCGCGAGTTTGGCCATGTCCAGATAGGCCAGGAATTCGTTCAACACCGTCTTCACGCCCATCAGCGCCCCGGCCTGGGCGGCTTCGGTCCAGGGCACACCCATCAGCCAGACCACCGGCGCCATGACCCAGCCGAGCAGGCGTTGCAGGGTCAGGGGTGCCTCCGCGACGTCGGGGATCAGGCCCAGCCCGGCATTGACCAGACTGACCAGGGCGACCAGCACGATGATCATCGCCGTGATATTGATCAGCAACTGCACGCCGTCACCGGTGCCGCGGGTGATGGCCTCCATCGCGCCATGATCGGGCGAGGGGTCCAGCGTCACGGCGGCGGTGACCATCGCATCGTCGGCGGGCACGATCAGGCGCGAGATGATCACGGCGGCGCAGGCGTTCATCAGGGACGCGGTCAGCAGGTGCCCGGCGGCGTCGGGCAGGATGTCTTTCAGGATCGTCGCGTAAAGGACCAGCACGGTCCCGGCGATGGTCGCCATGCCGACGGTCATGACCAGGAACAGGTCCGCCGCCGCCATGCGTCGCAGATAGGGGCGGATCAACACCGGGGCCTCGACCATGCCGACGAACACGTTTGCGGCCGAGGCCACGCCCGCCGCCCCGCTCAGCCCCAGGGTGCGGTTCAACGCCCAGGCAAAGGCCCGGACCACGGCGGGCAGGATGCGCCAGTAAAACAGCAAGGCCGACAAGGCGCTGATCACCAGCACCAGGGGCAGGGCCTGAAACGCCAGCACGAAGCTGGCCCCGGGGTAGGATTCCTGAAACGGCAGGTCGCCGCCGCCGATATAGCCGAACACAACCTTGGTCCCGGCCAGGGTCGCGTCATGCAGGACCAGCACCAGACGGTTGATGGCAAGGAACAGCGCCTTGGCGGGCGGAAAGTTCAACAGCACCAAGGCGACCGCCGCCTGCAGGGCGAGGCCCGCCAATACGATGCGCAAGGGAAAGCGGCGGCGGAATCCCCCCTGCCACAAACCCCCGATGATCCAGGCCAAGCCGACGAAGGCAGCCAGGCCGATAGCGCTTTGTCCTGTCATTGTGTGCAACTTTAGTCCGGGGCGCTCGCCCGGCAAAGGCGAAAGAAGCGCGCAAAACCTTGACCATCGGGGCGCCAGGCCATATCTGGGGGGCAATGACTGTCACATTTGGTTTTGTGTCGCCTGAAGGTTCTATCGCGTATGGCCAAGCTTGAAATTCTCGTCGCCCCCGACCCGCGCCTGAAAAAGCGCGCCCTGCCCGTCGAGCGCGTCGATGACGACATCCGGAAGCTGATGGACGACATGGTCGAAACCATGTACGACGCGCGCGGCATCGGTCTGGCCGCGCCGCAGGTCGGGATTTCCAAGCGGGTGATCGTGGTCGATGTGGCCCGCGATGACGAAGAGCCGCAACCCATTCAGATGGCGAACCCGGAAGTGATCTGGGAAAGCGACGAGGAACGCACCTATGAAGAGGGCTGCCTGTCCCTGCCGGAACATTACGCCGAGGTCGTCCGCCCCGAGGCGGTGAAGATCCGTTACCTCGACCGCGAGAACGAAATCCGCACGCTGGAAGCCGATGACATCCTGGCGACCTGTATCCAGCACGAGATCGATCATTTGGACGGCGTGCTGTTCGTCGATCATATCTCGTCGTTGAAGCGCAACATGATCATCAAGAAGCTGCAGAAGGTCAAAAAGCAGCGCCAGGCGGAAGAAGCCACGGCCTAACCCGATCGCGCTGCTGGACCGGATCGCGCCGGACGGCTACAAACGCGGCCATGTCAAAGCTCGACCTGATCTTCATGGGTTCGCCCGATTTTTCCATCCCGGCGCTGGCGGCGTTGCTGGACGCGGGCCATCGCGTCAAATGCCTCTATGCCCAGCCGCCGCGCCCGGCGGGACGGGGGCATCGGGAAACGCCCTGTCCCGTTCATGCCTATGCCCTGGAACAGGGGCTGACGGTGCGGACGCCGAAAAGCCTGAAGACCGCCGAAGCACAGGCCGAGTTCGCGGACCTGGGCGCGGATGCGGCGGTGGTCGTGGCCTATGGCCTGATCCTGCCGGTGCCGGTGCTGGAAGCGCCCCGCCTGGGCTGCCTCAACATTCATGCATCCTTGCTGCCGCGCTGGCGCGGGGCCGCGCCGATCCAACGCGCGATCCAGGCGGGCGACGATGAGACCGGCGTGACCATCATGCAGATGGATGCGGGCCTGGACACCGGCGACATGCTGTTGACGGAACGCCTGCCGATCACCGCGACGACCACGGCGGGACAGTTGCACGACGCCTTGTCCGCCATGGGGGCGGGGATGATCGTCAAGGCCCTGAACGGTCTGGCGGCGGGCGCGCTGCCCGCGACGCCGCAGCCGGAAGACGGCGCGACCTATGCGGCCAAGCTGGACAAGGCCGAGGGGCGGTTGGATTTCGGCAAACCGGCGGCGGAACTGGAACGCACGGTGCGGGCCTTCGACCCCTGGCCGGGCACCTGGTTCGAAATGGGTAAGGACCGGATCAAGGTTTTGGCGGCCGAGGCCGTGGATGGCGGCGGCGATGCCGCGCCCGGCACGGTGCTGGATGATCGGGCGACGATCAAATGCGGCGATGGGGCCCTGCGCCTGACGCGCCTGCAACGCCCCGGCAAGGGCCCGATGGAGGCCGATGCCTTCCTACGCGGGTTCGACCTGCCCAAGGGCGCGGTTCTCTAATCCCCTGACGAATGCCGGATAACAGAAAGCCCCGCGGCAATCGGCGGGGCTTTCATACGTGGGCGCTTTTCGCGCCGCTCAATGACAATGATTGAGCATCATCCAAGGGGGTCAATATGTGGTTCCTTCATTTCCGGTGGCTTCAACTTCCTAACCTCCATCGCTCCGTGACGATGGCTATACAATAGCACCCGGGTCTGGGGGCGCATTGATACGGCTCAATGACAGCCGGGCGGGATGGGTGTATGCGTCCATCCCGCTGCGGGCGTTTCAGCTTTCCAGTTTCTGCGCACCCATGACCTGCATCAGTTGTTCCAGGCCTTCATAGGGCTGGGCTCCGACCAGGCCGTGCAGTTGCCCGTCCGGCCCGGCTCCGACGAAGGTCGGCACGCCGGTCACGCCATACTGCTGGGATTTGGCCCAGTCTTCGTCGACCGCGTCTTTGAACGTACGTTGCTCCAACACGCCGCGCGCTGCGTCCACGTCCAAACCTGCCTTGGCGACGATATCCAGAATGACCGCGACGTCGCCGATGTTGCGCTGCTCGACGAAATAGGCCTCGAAGAATTTATCGTGGATGGCCTCGCCGCCCGGTTGGGTCTCGGCCCATTTGCCGATTTCCTGCGCCAAGCGGGAATTATAGGTATGGCTGCGGTCCTTGAACGACAGGCCTTCGGCCTGCATCAGGCCCTGCATGCGGGCGTTCTTGGCCGCGATCTCGTCGTCGCCGACGCCGAACATATCGGCCAGGGTCCGGCCCTCGGCGGGGGTTTCGGGGTGCAGGGGGAAATGCACCAGCTTGATCCGAACGTCGTAATTGGCGCGCAGTTGTTTGACCCGATTGTCGCCCAGATAGCACCAGGGGCAGACGTAGTCGGAAAACACTTCCAGGGTGATCGGTTCGCTCATCGGGGGTATTCCTTGTCCTGCAATAGGTATCTATGTGGGGGCCGTGAGGCGAAAATCAAACCATGTCCGGCTCGATCCGCGGTTGTTTCGTTTACGTGCTGGGTTGTCTGGACGGCGGCCCGGGGCGCAGCTACGTGGGATGGTCGACGGACGTGGCGGCGCGGCTGGAAACGCATAACGCCGGCAAGGGGGCGAAGTCGACGCGCGGTCGTCAATGGCGGCTGTTGTACGTCGAGCGTTACCGCACCCGGGGCGAGGCGATGTCCCGCGAATGGCACCTGAAGCGCGACCGCGCGTTTCGCCGCTGTCTGCTCGACAATCTGTGACCGCCCCTCAAGCAAGGCCGCCTGCCTTGGCCAAAAGCTCATAGGATTTGCGCCGGTCGGCTTGATGATAGGTCCAGGTCAGGACCACGACCTCGTTGATGCCATAGGCGTCGGCCCGGGCCTGCAGCTGTGCCAAGACCTGATCGCCGGTGCCGATGATCGCCCGTTCGCGGTAATCGTCCAACCAGGCCCGCTCAGGCGCGGAGTATTGCCGCCCGGCCAGATCCTCCGGCGATTCCATGGGGCCGCGCTGGCCGACTTCGCGCATCAGCCGCGCATGGGCGCGCGATGTGAACAGGCGCTCGGCCTCGTCCTCGGTCTCCGCCGCCAGGGCCCAGATGCAGACCGTGGCCTGGGGCTCGGGATGGCGCTCCGACGGCTGATAACGTTCGCGATAGATCGCCAGGGCCCGCTCGACGCCGCGCCCGTCGGTGATGAAATGGGCGAAGCAATAGGGCAGGCCGAAATGGGCCGCGACCTGAGCACCGTAGTCCGAGGTGCCGAGCATCCAAACCTCGGGCGAGCCGGGAAACATCGGATGGGCCTGGACCCCGCGAAAAGGATGGCCCTCGACCAACTCCTGACCGGATACCCAAGCCATCAGGTCGCGTACGTTGGCCGGGAAATGTTCGGCATCGGCGGCGGCATCGGGATTGAGGGCCAGAGCCGTCTTGCCGTCCGAGCCGGGGGCGCGGCCCAGGCCCAGGTCGATCCGTCCGGGGGCGATGGCCTCGAGCACGCGGAACTGCTCCGCGACCTTGAGCGGCGCATAATGCGGTAGCATCACGCCGGCGCTGCCGATGCGGATGCGGTCGGTCGATTGGGCCACGGCAGCCATGACGATTTCCGGCGCGGTGCCGACGATCGACGGGTGGTCGTGATGCTCCGACACCCAGAACCGGGAATAACCCAGGTCTTCGCAATGCTTGGCCAGCGCGATGGTGTCGCGGATCGCCTGATCGGGCGGCATGTCCTTGACGGCGGTGGACTGGTCGAGAACGGAAAGTTTCAGCATGGCGATAGGCTCGGCAAGTAATGGAAAGGGCCGGTAGTAGACGGTGCCCGGCCGGATGCTGCAACGGTTTGTTTCGGCATGAGGTCCCGAGTGTGATCCCTGTGGGTTGAGCCGACGCCCGTATCTGCTAGGCTGCTGGCATGAGCGCGACGGCGACATCCGAAGCGAATTCGGAAGGATCCCTGCCTGATCCTTCAACCGCTGGTCTTGCGGTTTTTCTGGATGTCGACGGTACCTTGCTGGAGCTGTCGCCGACCCCTGATTCCGTGACCGTGCCGCCGGAACTGCCCGGCGTTTTGACATCCGCCGCAGGACATCTGGGCGGTGCGCTGGCCTTGGTCAGCGGCCGATCGTTGGACAGCCTGGATTCCTTGTTCGGTGCCTTGGCGGTGCCGATGGCGGCCTTGCATGGGTTGGAAATTCGCCGCGACGGCATCGTCAGGCGTCCAGATGCGGATCCGGCCATGGCGGGCCAAAAAGCGGCATTGCAAGCCGCCGTCGGTGATATCCCGGGCGTGTTGATCGAAGACAAAGGCGCCTGTGTCGCCGTCCATTATCGTCAATGTCCGACGCGCCAGGACGAGGTCGAGACGGCGGTTATGGCGGCGCTTGGTCGCCTGGGCGACGGGTTCCAGGTGCTGGCCGGAAAGATGGTCTACGAATTGAAGCCCAAGACGGCGGACAAGAAGCATGCGGTCGCCCAGTTGATGCAGGCTCCGCCGTTTCGCGGTCGTCGCCCGGTATACTTCGGCGACGACGTCACGGACGAAGACGCCTTTCGCGCCGTCAACGCGATGGGTGGGGTTTCGGTGCGCATCGGTGCTGCGGGGGTGACCGCCGCCGGGACGCGCCTTGATGATGTATCGGCGGTGCGCCGCTGGTTGATGGAAATGGTCGGGGCAATGCCGTCCCGCATGAACGATGAACAGACGGAGAAGACGGCGAGACCATGAACGACCTGAACCTTGCGATGATCGGCAACTGCGCGGTGGCGGCATTGTTGGACGGCGATGGACGCTATGTCTGGGGATGCGTTCCCGATTTCGCGGGCGATCCGGTGTTCTGTGATCTGTTGCGCAATGGCGAAGAAGCAGACAGCGGGTTTTTCGATATCGTGTTGGACGGTCATGTCCGCAGCGAACAAAGCTATTTGGAGAACACGGCCATCGTCGTCACCACCCTTTGGGACGCCGACGGCAATGCGGTCGAAATTACCGACTACGTGCCGCGCTTCAAACAGCTGGGCCGGACGTTCCGTCCGACCATGTTCGTGCGCCATCTGCGCCCGCTGTGTGGTCGTCCGCGCATTCGGGTGCGTCTGCGCCCGGCCAGGGATTGGGGGCGCAGCGGCGTGGAGACGACGCGCGGCTCAAACCACATCCGCTATCTGGGCTCGGACGTGGTCATGCGCTGCACCACGGATCTGCCGGTGTCGTACGTGTTGAAGGAAACGCCGTTCCTGTTGGACCGGCCGGCCAGCCTTTTGTTCGGGCCGGACGAAACCGTTCCGGTGGGGGCGACCACGATGTCGCGCGAATTCTACGACCAAACGGTCGATTACTGGCGCGATTGGTGCCGCTCATTGTCCCTGCCGTTCGAATGGCAGGAAACGGTGATCCGCGCCGCGATCACGTTGAAGATGTGCAACTTCGAGGAAACGGGCGCGATCGTCGCGGCGATGACGACCTCGATCCCTGAATCCGACGGCTCGACCCGCAACTGGGATTATCGATACTGCTGGCTGCGGGACGGCTATTTCGTCGTCGCGGCGCTGAACCGTCTGGGTGTGACGCGGACCATGGAAGGCTACCTGGGCTACATCACCAACATCATCGCGCAGGCCGACGGGCACCTGAAGCCGGTCTATGGTTTGTCCTACGACGACGATCTGGCGGAACGCGAGATCACGACCCTGCCGGGCTATCGCGGCATGGGACCGGTGCGTTGCGGCAACCAAGCGCATGAGCATATTCAGAACGACGTTTACGGCAGCGTGATCCTGTCGGTCACGCAAGTGTTTTTCGACAAACGCCTGACCCGTCAGGGCGACGAGGTCTTGTTCACTATCCTGGAGCCTTTGGGCGAACACTGTCTGGCTCTTTACGACAAGCCCGACGCGGGCTTGTGGGAACTGCGCAATTTCTCGCACGTCCATACCTATTCCAGCGTGTTGTGCTGGGCCGGGGCGGACCGGCTGGCGCGAATCGCCGAACATCTGGGGTTGGAAGACCGCGCTGCCTATTGGCGCCGGGCCGCCGACGACATGCGCGACCGCATCCTGGCCGAAGCTTTCAACGCCCGGCGCAATTCCTTCGTCGATGCCTGGGGCGGCGATTCCGTGGACGGCAGTCTGCTGATGATGCTGGAATTGGGGTTCGTCTCGGCCGACGACCCGCGCTTCGCCGGAACCGTGGCGGCGGTCGAAGAAGAATTGAAATTCGGCGACTACGTTTTCCGCTACGTCAAAGCCGACGATTTCGGCACGCCCGAAAACGCCTTCATCATCTGCACGTTCTGGTACATTGATGCCTTGGTCAAGCTGGGCCGACGGGACGAGGCCCGCGCCATCTTCGAAAACATGCTGGCCAACCTGAACCCGGTCGGTTTGTTGTCGGAACATATCAACGTCGAAACGGGCGAGCTTTGGGGCAATTTCCCACAGACCTATTCCCTGGTCGGCCTGATCAATTCGGCGACAGTGTTGAGCAAGTCTTGGAAGGACGCATTCTGACCATGACCAAATCATCCTCACGGCTGGTCGTCGTTTCCAACCGGGTGCCCGACGTCAAAGGCGGCAAGGTCCTGGCGGGCGGTCTGGCCGTGGCGCTTCAGGAAGCTTTGGAAGAGGAAGGCGGCATCTGGTTCGGGTGGAGCGGGCGGGTCGGCAACGACCATATGACGCCGTGCGAAGTGACCGATGCCGATAATGTCACCTATATCACCCAGGACCTGACGCGAAAGGCCTATGCCCAGTATTACAACGGCTTCGCCAACCGCACCTTGTGGCCGTTGTTCCACTACCGTCTCGACCTGACGACCTTCAGCCGCGAAAACTATGCCCGCTACCTCGAGGTCAATGCCCTGTTCGCGGATCGGCTGACGCATTATCTGCGCGACGGCGACGTTATCTGGGTTCACGATTACCACCTGATCCCGCTGGGCGAATGCCTGCGCCGTCATGGTCACGAACAGACCATGGGTATCTTTCTGCACACGCCCTTTCCGGCGATGGAGGTGCTGACGGCCCTGCCGGCGCATCGCTCGTTGGTGACCTCGCTGGCGGCCTATGACCTGATCGGGTTCCAAACGGAAAACGACATGCGTGCGTTCAGCGATTATGTCGTGCACGAAGCAGGCGGCAAGATTACGAAGTCGGGTCAGGTTTCCGTGTTCGGTCGGAAATTCCGGATCGGCGTCTTTCCCGTCGGCATCACGCCCGAAGCCTTCGAAGGCCCCGTCGCCAATCCGAAGCAAATGTCCTGGGCCCGGCGGCTGAAGGAAAAGGTCGGCGATACGAGCTGGCTGATCGGTGTCGACCGCCTGGATTACTCCAAGGGAATATCCCAGCGCTTCGCCGCCTTCGAGCGATTGTTGGAACGCTATCCCGCCTATCGGCGAAAGGTCACGTATTTCCAGATCACGCCGCCGTCGCGGTCCGAGGTCGTGGAATATAAACAGATCCGCAAAGAGCTGGAGGCCGAGGCCGGACATATCAACGGCCGGTTCGCCGACATCGATTGGGTGCCGATCAACTACATCAACAAAAGTTACGACCGCGATCGGTTGGCGTTGTTCTACCGCGCCTGTGGGGTCGGGCTGGTCACGCCCTTGCGCGACGGAATGAACCTGGTGGCCAAGGAATACGTTGCATCGCAGAACCCGTCGGACCCGGGGGTGTTGGTGCTGTCCCGGTTCGCGGGCGCCGCGCGGGAGTTGAGCGACGCCTTGATCGTCAATCCCTACGACACCAATGCGGTCGCCGACGCGATCGCCCAGGGGATTGAAATGCCGCTGGAGGAACGCCGGCGGCGTTGGCAATCGATGATGAAGGTCATCCGCAGAAACGATTTGAACCGCTGGCGCACGACGTTCCTGAAAACGTTGGCCCAGACCAGTGTGCGGAGATAAGGCGCGATGGCGATCCTGGCAGGCCTGGTTGCGGATATCGGTGGAACCCACGCACGGTTCGCCCTGGCCGATGTCGCGGGTCATTTCCTCGTGCCGAAAACTTACTTATGTCGGGATCATCCGGACCTTGGTTCCGCCCTCGCCACCTATCTGGCCGAGACAGGCGCGCGCGATCCCCGACGCGCGGCGATCTGCGTCGCCGGTCCGGTCACGGACGGGCGAGCCGTCCTGACCAATCATCCATGGGCGATCGATGCCGATGGCCTGGGCATCGAACAGGTCTCGGTCGTCAACGATTTCGCCGCCCTGGCGCTGGCCCTGCCGAACCTGCGCGCCGACGACTTGTATCATCTGGGCGGGCCGACCGATGGGACACCCGCGCCATTGGCGGTCATGGGGCCGGGGACGGGGCTGGGCGTCGCGGGGTTGTTGCCGCACCTGGGCGTTAACGGGGTGATCGCAACCGAAGGCGGGCATATGACCGCCGCCCCCCGAAACGACGCCGAGGCACGGATCATCGACGCCTTGGCCCTGCGGTTCGGGCATGTGTCGTATGAACGCCTGGTATCGGGCCAGGGGTTGGAAAACATTCACGGCGTCCTGGCGGCGGAGGCGGGGCGCACCGACGACCTGGACCGGACCGCGCCCGAGATTACGGCCGCCGCCCTGACGGAAGACGACCCCTTGGCGCGGCGCGCGCTGGATCACTTCTTCGGGTTCTTGGGCTCTGCCGCGTCAGACATGGCCCTGGCCTTGGGCGCGCGTGGCGGATTGTTTTTAGCCGGCGGGATCTTGCCGGGGCTGCAACAGGTTTTGGCGATGTCGTCGTTCCATGCCCGGTTCATCGACAAGGGACGCTTCCACGATTATTTGGCGGCGGTGCCGGTGCATTTGATCGTTCATCCCAACCCGGCATTCGTCGGGCTGACGCGGCTGCTTCGGGCGCGCGGCCAGGGGGAATAAAAAGGAACGGAGAAGGAAGCCTATTCCAGCGCCGCCAGCATGGGCGCGGAATCTTCGATCATCTGGATGCGGTCCATGCCCTGCTTCATTTCCGTCATGATGAACTCGGCGCGCCGTCCGGGGCCGCCGACTTCCATGTTGGGGAACAGGTTGGACCAAGCGTCCATCTTGACCGACAGGGCGCAAAGCACGCCGCCGATGGTGGTGTGGTATCCGCGGATCACGGCCTCGACCCGGCGGAAGCGCTCGGCCGAGATGTTGTCCCACATGTGCTTGGTGCCGCGGTCGAAGTTTTCGAACCGCCCGGTGATGGCCGCCATCAACTCGTTGATGGTGGTCGTCATCATGTCCATGGTCGACATCAGCGACGGGTTGTTCTTCATCGCGAAGTTCTGGCGCAGCAGGTCCATGGTGTCCAGGAACTCGGTGATCGTCGGCTCGATGTCGTCGAGGATCTGTTTGTAGTAGCTGAGCGACATGAAGATGTCGGCATAGTCCTCAAGGAACTTCGGCAGGTCTTCGATCTTGATGTTCAGCTTCTGCGCCATCAGCTTGAGCTTCTCGAGCGCTTTCTTACGGTCGGGCGAGCGGAACAACTTGACCACGTCCTGGAAGCTTTTCACGTCGACGTCGTCGCCGCCGTAAATCTGCTGAATCAGCGGGCCCGTGAACTCGCGCATGTATTCGTTCAGTTCCGCGGTCTTGGAATCCGACAGCTTCAGATATTGGACGTTGTTGACCTCGATACCCAGGTCGCGCAACGAAATGCGCAGGGAATAAACGTCGTAGCTGGGCAGGTCCCCCAGCTTGCGCATCAGGACCATGTCCGGATGACGGAAACCTTCGTTCCAGCCGAATTCGGCGGGTAGGCCGTCGATATCGATCTGGCCAGAGCCGGTATCCTTGTCGGTGAAGATTTCGACCATGCTCTCGAAGCGCGCGTTCTTGATCAGGCGCGCGCGGCGCAGCGGGGCCGTCTTGATCGGCATCATCACCAACGGCAGGGTGTGCAGGGAATCGCGATCCTCGTCGTCGATATCCTTGTCCATATTCAGGTCGGCAAAGGTAAAACCGTCTTTCTGACTCACAATCCGATCCTCATTCCGCGCCTATTTTGCCCATTCGACGGTTTCGATCTTCGGCGCGTTGGCCTGAATCTCGCGGACTTTTTCGATGCCCTGTTTCATTTCAGACATGATGAACTCGCCGCGCTTGATCGGCCCGCCGACGGTCGGCGACGGGAAGCGCACGGCAAAGGCGTTCATTTTGACGGTCAATGCGCAAAGGCAGCCGCCGATGGTGGTGTGATATTCCTCGACGAATTTCTTCACCGTCTTGAACCGGTCGGCGGTCAGGTCGTCCCACATGCCGTTGGTATAGCGGTCGAACGTTTCGAAGCGGCCCGAGATGGCGGCCATCAGCTCGTTGATGGCACCCTCGATCTGGTCGCAGGTGTTCATCATGTTCATGTTGGTTTTGAGCTGGAAATTGTCGCGGATCTCGTCCATCGACGACATGAATTCGTCGATGATCGGCTCCAGCGCATCCAGGCACTGCCGGAAATAGGAAAGGGACAAGAACACGTCGCCGTAATCCTCTAGAAATTTGGGCACATCGCGCATTTTGATACGCAACTTCTGTGCCATTTGGTCCAGTTTCTTACGGACCATTTCCACATCCGGGCTTTCGAACAATTTGACCATGTCGTCGAAGGTCTGAATGTTCAGATCGTCCTTGCCGTAGATTTCCTGAATCAGCGGGCGGGTGAACTGCGTCATGTACTGCGTCAGTTCCTTGACCTTGTGGTCGGACAACTTCAGATCTTCGATCGAATTGACCTCGATCCCTTCCTGACGGAACAGGATGCGTAGGGAATAGACGTCATAGCTGGGCAGCGGGGCGAGCTTGCGCAGCATCACCAAGTCGGGATGGCGCTTACGGCCCTTGCCGGCCCAGCCGTAGTCCTTGGCCAGTTCCTCGACATCCAGCTGGCCCGAGCCGATGCCCTGGCCCTTGAACAATTCGACCACGCTGTTCAGGCGTGCGTTCTTGATCAGCCGCGCGCGGTGCAGGGACGGGGTTTGAAACGGCAAAATCGACAGCGGCAGGATGTGCAACGCGTCGCGATCTTCGTCGCGCTGCGTCGACGGTTCGCCCGTCGGCACGCCGGGTTCGGGAAAGTCGTCTTCTTTGGCCGCGTCGCTCATGGATGTCTGCCCAGGTCCGTATGCAGGTCTTTATGCACTAACACTTGTGCCTTTGACTTCCTTGGACCGTTAAAATACCTATTTTAAACGACTTTTATAGCATCAAATTGTCCGTAAGGGCCAATAGCCCTTGCCGACCGAGGAAACGGGGCGGGGCGCAGACCATGGCGCGCTTTCGATTGAAGGTGGAATACGACGGGCGCGGCTTCGTCGGGTGGCAACGCCAGACCAACGGTCTGGGCGTTCAGGAAACGATCGAGACCGCGGTCGCGGCCTTTACCGGCGAAGAGGTGACGGTGTTCGCCGCCGGGCGGACCGACGCGGGCGTCCATGCCACGGGGCAGGTCGCGCATATCGAACTGACCAAGGATTGGCCCGCCGATACGGTGCGCGACGCCCTGAATTTTCACCTGCGCGAGCATGCGGTCAGCATCCTTGACGCCGTCGCCGTGGATGATGAGTTCCATGCCCGGTTTTCCGCCATCTCGCGCAGCTATCTTTACCGTTTGCTGAACCGCCGCCCGCCCCCGGCCCTGGACCGGGGCGTGGTTTGGTGGGTGCCGGGCGCGCTTGATGTTCCGGCCATGGCCGAGGCCGCGCGGGTTCTGGTCGGGCACCACGATTTCACCAGCTTCCGGGCGACCCAGTGCCAGGCCAATTCGCCGGTCAAGACGCTGGACGTCCTGGACGTGACCCAGGTGGGCGAGGAAATCCACTTTCGCGCCAAGGCCCGGTCGTTCCTGCACCATCAGGTCCGCAACATGGTCGGCAGCCTGAAATGGGTCGGCGAAGGCCGATGGACGGCCAAGGACCTGAAGGCCGCGCTGGAGGCCAAGGATCGCGCCGCCGGCGGACCGACCGCCCCGGCCGACGGTTTGTATTTGACCGGGGTCGGCTATCCCGATGAATAGCCCGCAGGGCCGGGGCGGGAAAATCCGCGCCCGCCATGGTGCGGAACCTTGGAACGGCGTATATTAGGCAGATGGAAAAACAGATTCCCCTATCCCTTAAAGGGAATGACACAGGTCCGGACGGCGCCGCCGATCCGTCGGCTCCGACGGATGTTCCGGGCATTGCCGACGAGCTGCGCGACAAGCCGGTGATCGGCTATTTGGCCGTGATCTGCGGGGTCATGGCGATCTTCTTTTGGGGGATCGTATTCGTGCCCATGGGCTTGGCCTTTTCCGTCGCGGCCTTGATCGCCGGACAGGGGCTTTGGGGCTTTTCCGGGCTGGTGCTGTCGGTGATCGGCTTGTTGACCTCGCCGACGCTGCTGACCCTGATCGGCCTGGGCGCGATCGCGTCGTTCCTTGGCTTAGGTTAGTTGGCTTGGGCTAGCCGGATCTAAGCGAAGTAGCGCTTCAAGATATCCTGATAAATGCGCGCCAGGTCATGGATTTCCGTGACCAGTGCGTTCTCGTTCACCTTGTGCGCGGTCTCGTTGATCAGGCCGAATTCGACCACGGCGCAATGATCCTTGATGAACCGCGCGTCCGACGTGCCGCCGGTGGTGCTCAGTTCCGGATCGTTGCCGGTCACGGCCTTGATCGCGCCCGCGACCACGCCGCTCAACTGCCCGGGCGGGGTCAGGAACGATTCACCGGACACACTGATGTCCAGGTCGTAATCGACGCCGCCCAATTGCTCGGAGACACCGGCGCAGCGGTCTTCGATCAGCTTGGTCAGGCTGGCGCCCGAATGCATGTCGTTGAACCGGATGTTGAACCGGCCCGAGGCCTTGGCCGGGATCAGGTTGGTCGTGGCGTTGCCGACGTCGATGGTGGTGATTTCCAGATTGGTCGCCGGGAAATGATCGTTGCCGTTGTCCAACGGCTCGTCGTTCAGAACCGACAGCATCTTCAACAGCTTCGGCACTGGATTGTCGGCCAGATGCGGATAGGCCACATGGCCCTGCGTGCCGCGCACGGTCACGGTGCAGTTCAGGGAGCCGCGCCGACCGATCTTGACCATGTCGCCCAGGACCGTGACGTTGGTCGGCTCGCCGACCAGGCAGGCGTCGATCTTTTCGCCCTGCTCTTCCATCCAGCCCAGAACCTTCTTGGTGCCGTTGACCGAGGGGCCTTCCTCGTCGCCGGTGATCAGAAAGCTGATCGACCCGGTGGGGGCGCCGTTGTCGGCCAGGAAGGCATCGGTCCCGGCGACCATCGCCGCGATCGCGCACTTCATGTCGGAGGCGCCGCGCCCGTACAGCCGCCCGTCGCGGATTTCCGGCTTGAACGGATCGGACGCCCAATCGGCGGGATCGCCCGGCGGCACCACGTCGGTGTGACCGGCGAAGCAGAAATTGGGCTGCGCCGTGCCCAGTCGGGCATACAGGTTGTCCACGTCGGGGGTGCCGTCCTGGGTAAAGACCAGCCGCGTACAGGTGAAGCCCAGCCCTTCCAGGCGTTGCTGCAATAGGTCGAGCGCGCCGCCCTCCGTCGGGGTGACGGAGGGGCAGCGGATCAGTTCCTCTGAAAGGGTCAGGGCGTCGAGCGGCATGGTCTGCTCCCGGGGGCTTAGTCGCGCAGCAGGTCGTTGATCGAGGTCTTGGACCGCGTACCTTCGTCGACGGTCTTCAGGATCACCGCGCAATACAGCGACGGCTGGCCTTCCTTGCCCGGAAGCGAGCCCGGCACGACCACCGAATAGGGCGGGATCTTGCCGTACATGATTTCGCCGGTGTCGCGACGGACGATCTTGGTCGACTGGCCGATGAACACGCCCATCGAGACGACCGAGCCTTCGCCGACGATCACGCCTTCGACGATTTCCGACCGCGCGCCGATGAAGCAGTTGTCTTCGACGATGACCGGACCGGCCTGCAGCGGCTCGAGCACGCCGCCGATACCGGCGCCGCCCGAGATGTGGCAGTTCTTACCGATCTGCGCGCAGGAGCCGACGGTGGCCCAGGTGTCGACCATGGTGCCTTCGTCGACGTAAGCGCCCAGGTTGACGAAGCTCGGCATCAGGACCACGCCCGGCGCGATAAAGGCCGAGCGGCGCACGATGCAGTTCGGCACGGCGCGGAAGCCCGCGGCCTTGAAATCGTCGGCCGACATGCCTTCGAACTTGCTGGGCACCTTGTCCCACCAGGTCGAGCCGCCGGGACCGCCGGAAATCGGCGCCATGTCGTTCAGGCGGAAGGACAGCAGAACCGCCTTTTTCAGCCACTGGTGAACGGTCCATTCGCCGTTGATCTTTTCGGCGACGCGGGCCTGGCCCGCTTCCATCAGGTTCAGCGCGCTTTCAATGGCGTCGCGGGTTTCGCCCGTGGTCTGGGCGTTGATGGCATCGCGTCCGTCCCAGGCGGCTTCGATGGCGGCTTGCAGGTCTTGAGTCATGTCGGGTTCCCGGAAATTGCTGAATGTTTCTGTCGAAAACGGCCCCGGAAGATGAAACAGGGCCATTCACAAGTCAAGCCAAGCTGGGCGCTCGGGTATTGGGGGCTCAGGCGTTGGGGGTCAACTGCTCCAGCCAATCGGTCAGGTCGTCGACGATATGGTGGATGTGTCCGCCGTCGGAGCCGTCATGGGCCCAGGTCGCGCCGGTGCTTTCCGCCGGGCGGACCCAGACGGTGGTCATGCCCATGGCATGGGCCGGGGCCAGGTTGCGGGCCATGTCCTCGACCATCACCGCGCGGGTCGGGTCGACATCGTAGGTTTTGGCCATTTTGTCGTAGACATGGGGCGCGGGTTTGGGGTCGAAATCCGAGGCGACGATGTCGAACACGGCCTCGAAATGATGGCGCACGCCGAGCTTTCCCATGACCCGTTCGGCATGGGGCACGTCGCCGTTGGTGAAGATGATCTTGCGACCCGGCAGGCGGCCCAGGGCCGCGTCCAGGCGGGGCGACGGGTCGACCGGCGTCAGGTCGATGTCGTGCACCGCGTCCAGGAATTCGACCGGATCGACGTTGTGCAGGGTCATCAAGCCGCGCATGGTCGTGCCGTGTTCGCGGAAATAGGTTTTTTGCAGCGCCCGTGCCTGTTCCAGCGGCATGTCGAACAGATTGGCGACATAGCGCGTGATGTTCCAGTCGACCTGATCGAATAGGCGGCAACTGGGCGGATACAGGGTGTTGTCCAAATCGAACACCCAGGTTTCGGCGGCGGCGGGGTCATGTTTGATCGTCATCGCCTTATATAGGGGCCGGAATCGCCGCGGGCCAAGCTTCATTTGCGGGCTTTTCCCGGATGCCGGGGCGGGGGTGTGACGCCTGCCGCTTGGCTAACGCCGCCGGTCGGGTAATATTCCCCCGCCCGGTGGGGAATTTTCCGGGAGGAGGAACGCCTACGTGACCACCCAATACGGCAAGGACGCGGAAATCGCGCAGCGCGGCAAGCTCGAAGAGCGCCGCCGTCTGGCCGCGTCCATGACGACTAAGCCCGAAATCCTGTATTACATGGCCAAAGACGGCGATCCCGACGTGCGCAAGGCGCTGGCCGGGAACCGCGCCACGCCGATGCAGGCCGACGCCCTGTTGGCGAAGGACGCGGACCCCGAGGTTCGCGCCAGCCTGGGCGAGAAGATTTCCCAGATGATGCCGGACCTGACCGACAAGCAGAAGATCAAGGTCCGCAAATGGGCCGCCGACACGCTGGAGGACATGGCCCGCGATCAGGCGCAGCGGGTGCGTTATGTCCTGGCCGAAACGCTGAAGGAAATGACCTCGGCCCCGCCCGCGGTGATCCGCCAACTGGCCCGCGACACGGACGCCATGGTCGCCAACCCGGTGATCGAATTCTCGCCGGTGCTGACCGACCGCGACCTGGTGACGATCATCGCCGAGGGGGCCAATACGGCGCGGCTCAAGGCCATGGCCCGGCGCGCCGACCTGTCGGAAACCGTGTCCGACGCGATCGTCGAAACCGGCGACGTCGAGGCCACGGCGGAACTGCTGCGCAACCCCAGCGCCCATATTTCCGAAGGCACCTTGGACAAGATCGCCGACCGGGCGGAACAGCACCCGGAACTGCACGAACCCCTGGTCGCCCGCCCCGGCCTGTCGGACAAGGCGGCGAAGCGGTTGGCGGAATATGTCGCCGACAGCCTGATCGACACCATGTTGGCGCGCAACGACCTGCCGCCCGGATTGGCGGACGAGGTCCGCGCTGTGGTCCTGGCTCGGCTCGCCGCCGGGGACGGCCCGCCGCCGGATGCCGACGCGGACGCCAATGGGGGTAACGGTAGCGCGGCGGAGCCGGAACCGGACCGCTTGACCCGTGACGAGGCCCTGGAACTGGCCCGCGACATGAACAAGAAGGGCCAACTGACCGAGGGTGTGATCTACGACGCCATCGGGCGCAAGGACCGTAACATGGCGATGGCCGCCCTGGCCGTTCTGTCGGACAGCAAGATGCCGGCGGTGGTCAAGGCCTTCGCCACCAATTCGGCCAAGGGTATTGTCTCATTGGTATGGGAAGCGGGCTGTTCGCCCAAGCTGGCGGTCGATCTGCAACAGGGTCTGGGCAACGTAGCACCGGTCGAAATCATCCGGCCGTCCAGCAACACGCCCTATGGCCTGTCCGAGGCCGAGATGGAATGGCAGTTGGAATTCCTGCGCGGCATGGCCTAAGGTCGTTGGCGAAGAGGGGCGTGGCGTATCTGACCAACCGTTAAGAACGAGAGACGAAAATGACCGCCTCCGAGCGCATTCCCTACGACCCCCGTACCTACGAACCGCTTACCTTCCACGACAAAACGCAATCCTTCATCGACGGATCGGACAGCCCCCGGGACTACCTGGAGCGCTGCATCGCGACCATTGCCGAGCGCGAACCCGTCGTCAAAGCCCTGACCGCGATCAACGAAGAGGGCGCGCGCGCCGCCGCTGACGCCAGCACCGCCCGCTGGAAAGCGGGCAAGCCGCTGTCGTCCATCGACGGCATGCCGGTTTCCATCAAGGACCTGCTGGAAACCAAGGACATGCCGACCGAATTCGGCTGCGAAGCCTTCAAGGGCAATTTCCCGACCCGCGACAACGCCGCCGTTTCGGCCCTGCGCGAAGCGGGGGCTGTGATCCTGGCCAAGACCGTGACCGCCGAACTGGGCGGCAATCATCCGGGGCCGACCACCAACCCGTTCGATCCGGCGCGCACGCCGGGCGGATCGTCGTCCGGTTCCGCCGCCGCCGTCGCGGCCAAGATGATGCCCGCCGCCATCGGCTCGCAGGTCGGCGGGTCGATCATTCGCCCGTCCGCGTTCTGCGGCAACGTCTCGTTGAAGCCGACCCAGGGCGCCATCAACCGGGGTGAGCGCATGGCGACCAGCATGAGCACCCACGGCCCGCACGCCGGGTGCATCCAGGACATGTGGCATGTCGCCATCGAAATCGCCAAGCGCGCCGGGGGCGACCGTGGCTGCCGCGCCCTGAAGGGCCCGGACGACACGCCGCCCGCGACCAAGCCGGCGCGCCTGATGGTTTTGGAAACCGCCGGGTGGAACTTCACCGACGATGCGTCCAAGGCCGCGTTCAACGAACTGCGCGCCCAGATGGCCGCCGCCGGGATCGAGATGATCGACCGGCATTCCAACGCCAGCGTCAACTTCATGGAACACGCCATCGTCGACGCCCAGGAAATCGCCGGGGAAATCACCCAATGGGAAAACCGTTGGGCGATCCGCAACATGATCGACCAGTACGGGGACAAGGTCAGCTTCCGCTCGCAAGGGGCGGTCAAGCGGGCCGAGGCCATGTCCGTCGGCGATTACGAAATCCTGCTGACCCGGCGCGAAGCGGCCCAGGCCGCCCATGCCAACCTGGCGGGACTGGCCGATGTGGCGATTACCCTGTCGTGCCCCGGACCGGCCCCGTTGTGGGACGCCAGCGCACCGGACGCGGACAAGGTCAAACATCCGACCGGCTACGCGATCTTCAACTATCCGTCGTCGATGCTGTTCGCGCCGGTCGTCACCGTGCCGTTGATGGCGATCGACGGCTTGCCGGTCGGCCTGCAGGTCATGGGCTGGCCCGGCGACGACGCCAAGGTCACGGCCATCGCCCGGTGGATTCAGGAAAACATCGCGCCTGTCGTCGGATAACCTTCTGACAGCGCAGAAATGAAAACGGCCGGTTGCGTGATGCACCGGCCGTTTTTCATGTTCGATTTCCGGGCAAGGATCAGTCCGGCAGGATGATCGTCCCGGCGCCATGTTCGGTGAACAGTTCGACCAGCACCGCGTGGGGCACCCGGCCGTCCGAGATCACCGCCCCGCCGACGCCGGATTCGACCGCGTCGATGCAGGTTTCGACCTTGGGGATCATGCCGCCGGTGATGATGCCGTCGGCAATCGCCTTGCGGGCGTTGGACACGGTCAATTCCGGGATCAGGTTGCCGTCGGCGTCCAGCACGCCGGACACGTCGGTCAGCATGATCAGGCGCTTGGCATGGGTGGCCCCGGCGATGGCGCCCGCCGCCGTATCGGCGTTGATGTTCAGGGTCTCGCCTTTCGGCCCGACGCCGATCGGCGCGATCACCGGGGTGATGTCCGATTCCTCGAAGGCTTCCAGGATATGCGGGTTGACCTCTTTCGGTTCGCCGACCAGACCCAGGTCCAGGATACGCTCTATATTGCTTTCCGGGTCTTTCTTGGTGCGGCGCAGCTTGTCGGCCTGGATCAGGTTGCCATCCTTGCCGGACAGGCCCGCGGCCATGCCGCCGGCGGCGTTGATCCGGGTGACGATCTCTTTGTTGATGGCCCCGGCCAGGACCATTTCCACGACCTTGACCGTGTCTTCGTCGGTCACGCGCAGACCGTCGACGAATTTGCTTTCGATCGCCAAGCGCTCCAGCATCGCGCCGATCTGCGGCCCGCCGCCGTGCACGACCACCGGGTTGCTGCCGACCTGGCGCAGCAACACCACGTCGCGCGCGAACAGGTTGGCCATCTCGTCGTTGCCCATGGCATGGCCGCCGTACTTGATGACCACGGTCTGGCCGGTGTAGCGGCGCATGAAGGGCAGCGCCTCGGACAGGACCCGGGCCTGACTTTGCCATTTGTCGGCGATGGTGCGTTTGTTCTCGGTCATGGCAGGCGAACCTAATTGATTGTTCGGTGAAATAGAAGCGTTTGCGGGAGGTTAGGACGATTGCGCCGGGAGCGCCAGGGTCGCCAACTCGGCCCTCAGCTCTTCGATCCCTTCGTTCTTGAACGAACTGGTGCGCATGATGACCGGATGCGCCGCCGTGTGCTTGGCCAGTTCGGCCCCGGTCCGCTCGACCAGTTTTTCCAGGTCCGCGGCCTTGATCTTGTCGCACTTGGTGAGGACGATCTGATAGGGCTGGGCGGCGGCGTCGAGCATCGACATGACCTCGCGGTCGGTCGCCTTCAGCCCGTGGCGGGCATCGATCAGCACGCAGGTCCGGCGCAGTTCCTGCCGCCCCTTGAGGTATGAATTGACCAGCTTGGTCCAGTTCTTGACCTGGCCCTTCGGGGCCTTGGCATAGCCATAGCCCGGCAGGTCGGCCAGCATCAGGCGGGCCCCAAGGTCGAAGAAATTGATCTGCTGGGTGCGGCCCGGGGTGTTGGACGTGCGGGCCAGGTCCTTGCGCCCGGTCAGGGCATTGATCAACGACGATTTACCGACGTTCGAGCGCCCGGCGAAGGCGATTTCCGGCAAGTCACTGTCCGGCACCTGCGGCAGGCCGGCCGCGCCCAGAAGAAACGTCGCCTGCTGCGCGAACAGAAGGCGCCCGTTCTCCAACAGAATGTCGTCGGCTTCGGCCCCGGAATCCACGCCGGGTGTGATGTCGCCCGGCTGGTTCATCTCGCTCTCCCGGGTTGCTTAGGCTTTGACGCCCATGCGTCGCATGATCACCCACTGCTGCGCGATCGACAGCAGGTTGTTCCAGGTCCAGTACAGGACCAGACCCGCCGGGAACTTGGCAAGCAGGAAGGTGAAGATGAGCGGCAGGAACATCATGATCTTGGCCTGCGTCGGATCGGTCGGCTGCGGGTTCAGCTTCTGCTGCAAGAACATCGAGATGCCCATCAACAGCGGCCAGATGCCGACATGCATGATTTCCGGCGGGGCCCAGGCGATCAGGCCGAACAGGGTGAAGATGTTGGTCGGGTCGGCCGAGGACAGATCCTGAATCCAGCCATAGAACGGCGCGTGGCGCATTTCGATGGTAACGAACAGAACCTTGTACAGGGCGAAGAACACCGGAATCTGAATCAGGATCGGCAAACAGCCCGATGCCGGATTGGTCCCCGATTTCTTGTACAGGGACATCATTTCTTCGTTCAGCTTGACCTTGTCGTCGGCATAGCGCTCGCGAAGCTTCACCATCTCCGGCTGAAGCTTCTTCATCTTGCTCATGCTTTCGTACGACTTGTTGGCCAGCGGGAAGAACGCGCCCTTGATCGAAATCGTCAGGATCAGGATCGCGATGCCCAGGTTGCCGACATGATGTTCAAGCCACAGCAGGCCGTAGAAGATCGGCCGGGTCAGGAAGTAGAACCAGCCCCAGTCGATGGCCAGGTCAAAGCGGTCGATGCCCAGGCTTTCTTCGTAGGCATCCAGGATCTTGACCTGCTTGGCGCCGGCGAACAGGTGGTTTTCGGCCGTGCCCGAAGCGCCGGGGGCGACGTTCACGCCGGCACCCAGGAAATCGATCTGATAGGAGTCGATCACGCCGCTCTTGCGATAGACGTAACGCTTGGTGACCTCTGCTTCCTTGTTGGGGATCAGCGCGGTCAGCCAGTATTTGTCGGTGATGCCGATCCAGCCACCGGTCCCGGCGCTGGTTTCCATCTTCTGTTCCTGAAGGTCCTTGTACTTCACTTCCTTCAGTTCGCCGTTGTTCACGCCCAACAGGCCCTCGTGCAGGATATAGAAGCCCGAGGTCTTCGGCGTGCCTTGGCGGGATACCAGGCCATAGGGATAAAGCTCGACCGCCGCACCGCCCTTGTTGGCGACGCCCTGGGTGATCTTGAACATGAAGTTCTCGTCGATCGCATAGGTGCGCGAGAACACTAGGCCCTGGCCGTTGTCCCAGGTCAGGGTCACCGGCGCTTCGGGGGTCAGCGTCTGGGCGCTGGGGGTCCAGACCGTGTCGGCGTCGGGCACGCGGGTGACGGGCTTGCCGTCCGCGCCCTTGGCGGCGATCCAGCCGAATTCGGCGAAATAGGCGTCGGACACGCCGCGCGGGCTCAGCAGGGTGATCGCCGGGCTGTCCTTTTCCAGGGTTTCCCGATAGTCGGCCAGGATCAGGTCATCGATCCGACCGCCCTTGAGCGAGATCGAACCCGACAGGCGCGGGGTCGTGATCTTGATGCGCGGGTTGGTGGCCAGAACCTCGGCCCGGGTCGCCTTCGGCGTCATGCCGGGGGCCTGGGCCGCGGGTGCGCCCGGCGCCTGCGGCGGCACGGCGGAACCGTCGCCGGTCGGCGCGGCGGGGGCGGCCGGAGCGGTCGGCGCCTGGCCCGGCTGCGCGCCCGGCTGGGTGCTTTCCGCAGTCTGCTGCGGCGCAGGCTGGGTGGTTTTGAAAAACAACTCGAAGCCCACCAGCACGGCCACGGAAAGGACGACGGCCAAAATCAGGTTCTTGTTCTCGATCATAATTCTCAGGACCCGTGCGGTTGGGGAAGATTTGAATGAGAGGAAGCGCCACGGTCGTCGCCGTGGTCATGCTCGGCGCAGCAATGCGCGCCGGGTACCGGGTCGAAACCGCCCGGGTTCCAGGGATTGCAGCGCGCCAGGCGCCACAGGCTCAGCCCCAGACCACGGAAGAAACCGTGTTCGGCCAGGGCCTCGCGGGCATATTCGGAACAGGTGGGATGAAACCGGCACGAAGCCGGCGCCAATGGCGACAGGAATAGCTGATAGCCCCGGATCAGGGCGCGGGCGAGGCGGGCCGGTAGGGCGGCTATCGTCGTCGCCATCAGTTCATGTCTCCCGGGTCTCCCGGCGGCTGCGTCCGTTTCGGTCGCGTCCGCCCCCTTTGTTCGGCGCCCCGACCCGCTCCAGCGCTTTGCGCAGATCGCCGATCAGGGCCGGAAAAGCTCGGTCTAATGTGCCCTGGCGGCCGATCAGGACATAATCATGTCCTGACAGCCCCCATTCAGGCATTACTTGGTCCGCGGCCGCCCGCAGGCGCCGACGCGCCCGATTGCGTACCACGGCGTTGCCCACCTTCTTGGTCACCGTAAAACCCAAACGGATGTCCGGTCCGGTCGTCCCGGTCCGTCCATCCGCTTCTGCGGTTTCCCGGCGCAAAGCCTGCAACACCAACCCCGGCGCGGCCCATTTACGGCCTTTCCGCGCCACCTTCAGAAAGTCGGCGCGACGTTTCAGCCTCGGCACCGTGGGTGACATGGCGTTTCGCTTCCGACCGGCTGACGGGAGGGCGGGCGCTGTTAGGCGGACAGGCGCTTGCGGCCCTTGGCGCGCCGCGCCGCCAGCACGCGTCGACCACCGGTGGTGGCCATGCGGCTGCGGAACCCGTGGCGACGCTTGCGGACAAGCTTGCTCGGTTGATAAGTCCGTTTCACGCGACGTCTCCTTAGAAAAACGAGTGCGCTTTTTAAGGGTTTGGTCCCGTGAAGTCAACGGGACTCGGCTATTCCTGCGAATCCAAGGAAAACCCAAGGATATCCGCGCCGTTCACTTGGCGTTCACGGGCAATTGACCCCGTCGTGAGGCGCATTTCCTTGTGCCGCTCCAAGCGGCAAGGATAGAAACCGGGAAACGCGGCCGTTCGGGCCGCTTCTCCGGAACAAGGTTTTTAGCATGTCTAAGGCGCTCGATCAGAACAGGCAGGAAGCCTCAAACGGGGGTGGGCTGTCGATGAAACGGCTGGTGCCACTGGCGGTGCTGGTCCTGGCCATGGGCCTGTTTTTCGCTTTCGACCTGCAGCAATACCTGTCGTTCGATGCTCTGAAGACCCACCGCATGGCGGTGCTGGATACTTATGCCGAACATCAGACCCTGACGATCCTGTTGTTCGGGCTGGCCTATACGGCGGTCGTCGCCCTGTCGATCCCGGGCGCGATCTGGATGACGCTGCTGGCCGGGTTCGTGTTCGGCACGGGCCTGGGGGCCACGGTGGTCGTGATCGCGGCGACCCTAGGGTCGTTGATCGTATTCCTGGCGGCGCGCTACGCCATCGGCGACTTTCTATATAAGAAAGCTGGTCCCTTCGTCCGCCGGATGGAGGAAGGCTTTCAGAAAAACGCCTTTTCCTACCTGATGTTCCTGCGCCTAGTGCCGTTGTTCCCGTTCTGGCTGGTCAATTTGGTGCCCGCGTTCTTAAACGTCGGGACCGGGGCCTTCGTCATCGCCACGGTCCTGGGCATCGCCCCGGCGACGGTCGTCTTCGCCAGCGTCGGCAACGGCCTGGGCGCGGTCTTGGATCAGGGCGGCACGCCGGACCTGACCATCGTGTTCGAGCCGCACATCATGGGCCCCCTGTTGGGGCTGGCGGCCCTGGCCCTGGTGCCGGTGGTGCTGCGCAAGATCAAGGAGCGGCGGAATCCCGCCGCAGCCAATCATGACTGATACGCCGCCGAAAATGATCGACGCCGACATCTGCGTCATTGGCGCCGGGTCGGGCGGATTGTCCGTCGCCGCCGGGGCCTCGCAGATGGGGGCGCGGGTCGTCCTGATCGAAAAGGGCGAAATGGGCGGCGATTGCCTGAATTACGGCTGCGTGCCGTCAAAGGCCCTGCTGGCCGCCGGTCATGCGGCAGCGGCGGTGCGCGAAGCCGGACGGTTCGGCGTGCGCGCCACGCTCGACGGCGTCGACGGGGCATCTGTCTACGGCCATGTCGAAAGCGTGATCGACGCCATTCGCCCGATGGACAGCCAGGAACGGTTCGAAGGCCTGGGCGTGACCGTGATCCGCGCCGCCGGGCGGTTCACCGCCCCTGACCGGGTACAGGCCGGTGAGACGGAAATCCGCGCCCGCCGCTTCGTCATCGCCACCGGGTCGAGTGCCGCCGTGCCGCCCATTCCGGGCCTGGACACGGTTCCCTACCTGACCAATGAAAGCCTGTTCGAGCGGGAATCCCTGCCGGATCATCTGATCGTCATCGGCGGCGGGCCGATCGGGGCCGAGATGGCCCAGGCCCATGCCCAACTGGGGTGTAAGGTCACGCTGTTGGAAATGGCCGCGATCATGGCCAACGACGACCCGGAACTGGTTGAGGTGGTGCGCCGTTCGCTGATCGCCGACGGCATCGACCTGCGCGAAGGCTTGAAGGTTTCCGGCGTCGAGAAGACCGCGACCGGTGTCGCCGTTTCGGTCGAGGCCGATGGCGCGGTCGAGCGGATCGAGGGCAGCCATATCCTGGTCGCCGCCGGGCGTAGGCCCAACCTCGCGGGCCTGGACCTGGACAAGGCCGGGATCGAGCATACCCCCCGGGGGATCAAGGTCGATGCGCGCCTGCGCAGCACCAATAAGAAAGTCTTCGCCATCGGCGACGTCGCGGGCGGGCTGCAGTTCACCCATGTCGCGGGTTATCACGCCGGGGTGGTGATCAAGAACGTGCTGTTTCGACTGCCGGCCAAGGCCGATCATTCCGCCGTGCCCTGGGTGACCTATACGGCACCCGAACTGGCGCAGGTCGGCCTGACGGAAAAGCAGGCGCGGGACAAAGGCATCGAATTCTCCGTGCTGCGCTGGCCGTTCCGCGAAAACGACCGGGCCCAGGCCGAGCTGGCGACCGAGGGGCTGGTCAAGGCCATCGTCACGCCCAAGGGCAAGGTCCTGGGCTGCGGCATCGTTGGACGGCAGGCGGGCGAGCATATCCACCTTTGGACCCTGGCCGTCGGCAAGGGCATGAAGGTCGGCGATTTGGCGCAGGTCATCATGCCGTATCCGACCCTGGGCGAGGTCTCGAAACGGGCCGCTGGAAGCTTCTTCACGCCCAAGCTGTTCAGCGACCGGACCCGCGCCATCGTGCGCTTCCTCTTGAAGCTGGGCTGACAGGCCGCTTAACTTCACGCATGGCCGATCAAAATCCGCATCACCCCCGGGCCCACCAAAGCCTGTCCGCGCGCCTGCTGGTGTTGACGGTCGGCTTTGTGATGCTGGCCGAGCTGTTCATCTACACGCCGTCGGTGGCGCGGTTTCGTAAAACCTATCTGGAAGAACGCATCGTCCGCGCCCATCTGGCGACGCTGGCGCTCGAGAACATGCCGGAACAGGCGGCCTATGACGAGCTGGGCCATACCCTGCTGAAGAACACCGAAACCTATGCCATCACGTTGAAGCAGGCCGACCGCCGCATTCTGATCGCCGGCGGCGAGATGCCGCCCCGGGTCGATGCCGTGTACGACCTGCGGATGAATACGTTTTGGGGTTGGATCGAAGACGCCTTCGTGACCCTGACCCAGCAGGAGAACCGCATCCTGCGGGTAATCGGCGAAACGCCCAAACGCCCGGGCGTGCAGATCGACATCTATATCGACGAAGCCCCGATGCGTGATGAGATTCTGGCGTTCTCGCATCGCATCTTCCAGCTGTCGATGTTGATCTCGCTGTTCACGGCGGGGCTGCTCTATGTCAGCCTGATGATGTTGATGGTCCGGCCGATGCGCCGGATCACCACCAGCATGGAAGATTTCCGCCAGGCGCCCGAGGACGAAACCCGGATTTTCCAGCCGTCGGACCGGCCTGACGAAATAGGTATCGCGCAGCGTGAACTGGCGGTGATGCAGCATGAATTGCGTCAGGCCCTGCGGCAGAAGGACCGCCTGGCCATGCTCGGGGCGGCGGTCGCCAAGGTGAACCACGACCTGCGCAATTCCCTGGCCACGGCGATGCTGATCGGCGACCGCCTGGCGGCAAGCGAGGACCCGGACGTTCAGCGCTTGGTGCCGCGCATGTTCAAGGCCATGGACCGGGCCGTGAACCTGTGCAGCCAGACCCTGGATTATGCCTCGGCGACGATGCCGACGCTGAACCTGAAGGCCTGCAAGCTGACGGATGTCGTCCGCATGGCTGGCGAGACCCTGACCCAAGAAGCCTCCGACGGGCCCTTTACCTGGGACAACGAAGTGCCGGACAACCTGACCCTCATGGCCGACGCCGGGCAGATGCTGCGGGTGTTTGAAAACTTGGGCCGCAACGCCCGCGAGGCCGGGGCGACGTCCGTCCGCGTCGCGGCATTCCTCGACGGCGGCATGATGACGATCGAAATCGCCGACGATGGCCCCGGCATGCCGGAACAGGCCGTCAGCCGCCTGTTCCAACCCTTCGCCGGATCGGCGCGCGAGGGCGGCACGGGTCTGGGCCTGGTGATCGCGCGCGAGGTCGTCCATGCCCACGGCGGCGAAATCGACCTGGACCGCACCGGTCCCGAGGGAACCGTGTTCCGGCTGCGCCTCCCCGGCGCTTGACGCCAGACGAACGTGCCCGAACGTGATTGCGCGCGATGGCCGCTGCCACTACAGTCCGGCCCCGGGGGCTGGGCAATGGATAATGAATTCTCGACAAAAGGATTTGCCCGATGACTGCTCCCAGCAAGCAACCCACCTGGAACCCCGGCCAATATCTGAAATTCGCGGGCCAGCGCATGCGCCCGGCGTTGGACCTGTTGAATCAGATCGACGTCGCCGCGCCTTCCGTCGTCTACGATCTGGGCTGCGGCCCGGGTAATGTCACCCCGTTCCTGATGGGCCGCTGGCCCGAGGCCAAGCACGTCGGTTTGGATTCTTCGGACGAGATGCTGGCAAAGGCCAAGGCCGAACACCCCAACGGCGAATGGGTCAAGGTCGACGCCAAGACCTGGGCGCCCGAGACCCCGGCGGAACTGATCTATTCCAACGCCGCCCTGCAATGGGTCGATGGCCATGAAGAACTGTTTCCGCGCCTGATGAACGTGATGGCCCCGGGCGGGGTTTTGGCCGTGCAGATGCCCCACAACCATGCCGCCCCGTCGCATATGGGGATGCGCGATGTGGTCGAAGCCGGACCCTGGCGCGCCAAGTTGGAGCCTGTCCTGCGCGAATTCCCGGTCCATGATCCGGACGTTTATTACGACTATCTGGCCCCGCACGCGGCCAGCCTGAATATCTGGGAAACGGTTTATGCCCAGGTCATGGAAGGGGATAACCCGGTCGCCGAATGGACCAAAGGCTCTGCCCTGAAGCCGCTGTTGGACGCCCTGACGGACGCCGACGAAAACGCCGCGTTCTTCGATGCCTATTCCAAGGAAATGCAGAAGGCCTATCCCAAGCGGGCCGACGGCAAGACGCTGTTCCACTTCCGCCGCCTGTTCATCGTGGCGGTGAAATAAGGTTTCTTGCTACGGCGCGGCTTTGCGGCAGGTGCGGTGCCGGTCTTTGGGGCCGGTGACCCGCACCTCGCCTTGATGTTCCCAAACCTCGTAATCGCCCAGGGCGTAGCGCGCGCCCGAGCCGGATACGACCTGCGCCAGAATGCGGGTCGGCTGGCCCCGCTCGGTCCAGCTCAGGAACCCCTCGGCCCAGGCCAGGCCAAGCTGCGTGCCGTCGTTGCAGGCATGGGGCATAGGGCCCGGGAAGACGACCTGGCCTTCGTCCCCGGCGTCGCCCAGGACGATGCCTTCGCGCCGGGGATCAGCCCCGCCGGTCAGGCCCCGGGGCGTTTTCAGGATGCCCTGCAGGCCGCTGATCATCCGGCCGACTTTGACCTCATGGCCCATGGCGCTCAGGTCGGTAATGGCCGGGACCAGCGGTTGTTCGACCTCGGTCGCGCCGCCCCGGTTCATGACATGGGGCAGGTCGATGGCCGACTGCATATCCAGATTCCAGGCCAGAACCCCCAACACCGCCCGGGCGGTGTAGCCGATGATGCGCGATCCGCCGGGCGAGCCGACGGCCATCACGAACCGCCCGTCGCCGTCCAAGACAATCGACGGGGACATGCTGGACCGGGGGCGCTTGCCGGGGGCAACCCGGTTGGGGGCGGGCTGACCCCGCCAGGTCGGGCGGAACGAAAAATCGGTCAATTGGTTGTTCAACAGGAAGCCGCCGACGAACAGGCGCGATCCGAAAGCGCTTTCGACCGTGGTGGTGAAGGACACGGCGTTGCCGAACCGATCGACGATGCTCATATGCGCGGTCGACAGGCCCTTCAGCGGGTCGGCGGGGCCGAGGAAGGCCGACTTCGCGCCCGGTGGCGCGCCGGGATCGACGATGCCCTCAATCGCCCGGTCGGGGGAAATCAGCTTGGCCCGTTGCGTCAAATAGGCCGGATCGACCATACCCTGCGTCGGCACCGGCACGATGTCGCTGTCGCCCACATAGGCGGCGCGGTCGACGAAGGCCAGGCGCTCGGCCTCGGCGATCAGGTGCAGGGCGCGGGGGCTGTTGGGCGTTTCGTTCTGTAGCCCGAAATGGTCGAGGATCCCGATGGCTTGCCCCACGGCCAGCCCGCCCGACGACGGCGGTCCCATGCCACAGACCTTGTGCCCCCGATAGGCGGCGCAGACCGCAGGCCGTTTCTTAGCCTGATACCCGGCGAGATCGGCCAGGGTCATCGCCGCCGGGTGAAAGGGGGCGTTGCTGACGGCGTCGGTGATGGCTTGGGCGATGGGGCCCTGGTGCAGGGCGTCGGCGCCGTGTTGGGCGATGGCTTCCAAGGTCTTGGCCAGGGCGGGATTCTTCAGGATCGTCCCGGCGGCTTTGGGCTGGTCGCCGTCAAAGAAATAGGCCCGGGTCGCGGGAAATTTCGCCAAATGCCGGTCGCCCGCGATCTGCCGGGCCAGGCGCTCGGAGATCGGAAAGCCGTCTTTCGACAGGTGGATCGCTTCGGCGAACAACCGCGCCCAGGGCAGGCGGCCATGTTCGCGGTGGGCCAGCTCGAGCATCCGAACCACCCCCGGCACGCCCACGGCGCGCCCGCCCAGAATGGCGTCGCGATAGGGGATCGGCATGCCGCGGTGGTCCAGGAACATGTCTTCGCGGGCCGAGGCCGGGGCCGTTTCGCGCCCGTCGTAGGTCTCGATTCCCCGCGTTTTCCCGTCATAGCGGACCAAAAAGCCGCCGCCGCCGATGCCTGACGATTGCGGCTCGACCAGCGTCATCACCATTTGCGCGGCGATGGCCGCATCGATGGCACCGCCGCCTTCGTTCAAGACGGCCAAGGCCGCCCGCGCGGCCAGGGGATGGCTGACGGAAACCGCCTGTGTCTGGTATGTCCGGCCGATCCAGGGTCGGTCAAGGTCGGACGCCGCCTTAGGTGGCGGGGTGGCGCATCCGGCGATGGACAAGCAGAGCGCCAGACCGGCGGTGAGGGATCGGAATTTGGAAAATTGCAGCATGGTGGCCCTAGATGTAGCCGATGGCCGGGGGGTGGTCCATCGCTGCTATTTGACCCCGCCCGTGGGTCTGTTAAAGTCCCGCGCTCCTACCAAGAACAACCTGCCGGAGAGTAGGCATGGCGCGTATTACCGTGGAGGAACTCAAGGCGCGTAAGGTTGGAAAGGGGGCGACTCCGATCGTCTCGCTGACCGCCTATACGACGCCGATGGCCAAGTTCCTGGACCCCCATTGCGATTTTCTGCTGGTCGGGGATTCCCTGGCCGTTGTGATCTATGGCCTGGAAACCACCCGTGGCGTAACCCTGGATATCATGTGCGCCCATGGTCGCGCGGTGACCCGCGGGGCCGAGCGCGCCCTGGTCGTGGTCGACCTGCCGCATGGGTCCTATGAAGATTCCACCGCCCAGGCCGTGGCTTCGGCCAAGCGGGTGATCGAAGAAACCGAAGCCCAGGCGGTGAAGCTGGAAGGCGGGGTCGAGATGGCCGATACGGTCGCCGCGATCGTCGCCGCCGGGGTGCCCGTGCTGGGCCATGTCGGGTTGTTGCCGCAAAAGGCGGAAAATCGCGGCGGCTTCAAGATTCAAGGCCGGGGCGACGAAGGCGCGCAGCGCGTCATCGCCGATGCCAAGGCAATCGATGAAGCCGGGGCCTTTGCCATGGTGATCGAAGGCACGGTTGAGGCCGTGGCCCGTGAAATGACCGAAATTGTGTCCGTGCCGACCATCGGCATCGGGGCCTCGCCTGCCTGTGACGGGCAAATTCTGGTGACCCAGGACATGGTCGGCCTGTTCGCCGATTTCACGCCCAAGTTCGTCAAGAAATACGCCGACCTGGGCGTCGAGATGGAACGCGCCGCCAGGGAATATGCCGACGACGTGCGCAGCGGCCGTTTCCCGGGGCTTGAGCACTGCTACGGCGTGGAAAAGAAGTAAGGCCATGACTGGGGCCGTCGCCTTGGACACCGTCCGCACCATCGCCGACCTGCGCGCCCGGGTGGCCGCATGGCGGGCAGATGGGGCGCGGGTCGGCCTGGTGCCGACCATGGGGGCGTTGCATGCGGGGCATGTGGCGTTGGTCAAACAATCCGTCGCCGCCTGCGACAAGACCGAGGTGACGCTGTTCGTCAACCCGGCGCAGTTCGGCCCCAACGAAGATTATGCCGTCTATCCCCGCAGCGAAGAGCGCGACGCCGCCATGGTCGCGGCCGAGGGTGCGGACCTGTTGTTCGCGCCGGGGGTGGAAGAGGTCTATCCCGGCGGTCATTCGACCCAGGTTCACGTCGGCGGTTTGGGCGACCTGCTGGAAGGCGAATACCGCCCCGGCTTCTTCACCGGCGTGGCGACCGTGGTGACCAAGCTGTTGCTGCAATCCCTGCCGGACGAGGCCTTTTTCGGGGAAAAGGATTATCAGCAGCTTCAGGTCATCAAACGCCTGATCCGTGATCTGGACATCCCGGTCACCGCGACCGGGGTCAAGACCGTGCGCGAGGACGATGGCCTCGCCCTGTCGTCGCGCAACGCCTATCTGACGCCTGCCGAGCGGGCCCAGGCCCCGGTTCTGCATGGTACCCTGGTCCAGGTCGCGGAACAGGTCGCGCGCGGCGAAAACCCCCGCACCCAGGAACAATGGGCCAAGGATCAGTTGGAACGCGCCGGTTTCTGGCAGGTCGACTACGTCACGGTGCGTGACGCAGCCACGCTGGAAGAAGTCTCCAACGCGGCCCAGCCCGCCCGCGTTTTGGCGGCGGCTTGGTTGGGCAAAGCACGGTTGATCGACAACGTCGCGGTATAATGCGGCTAATTCGCAACTGTTATGGCACCGCACAAAAACCCTGCTATGGTTTCCGGGGCGCTATGGGGGCGCCGCGTGCTCCCATGCCAATGAGTTGGTCCCGCCGGTAGCGTCCTGACCGGTTGGCCAGACGGGTTTCCGAGAACGCATGACTGCCGAAAACATCAAGGCGCTTATCAGCGGCATCACGCGCCGGTTCGTCGGCGCGATCGCCGTTCTTTTGCTGTTGGCGATCGGCGGGTTCCTCATTCTGTCGGCGGTAATCGATGCAGATCAGGATAGTTCGGTCCTAATCAACGTCAGCGGCCGCCAACGCATGCTGTCGCAACGCATCACCATGCTGTCATTGCGGCTTGCCGATGCCGCTACGCAGAAGACGGAAAACGTCGAGAAAGTCCGCGCCGAATTGCTGAAATCCATCGATCTGATGGAGAAATCGCACAAGGCCCTGACCCAGGGCAGCCAGGAGATGCGGATTGCCCCTGGGATGCCCGCCGGGTTGATGGCGATGTATTTCGGGCCCGTGTCCGACGTCGACCGCATGGTGACGGACTTCCTTTATCGCGCGCGCAGTTATGCCGAAGGACCGTCCATGCGCTGGCAATGGGACGATTTGGACCTGCGCTACATGATTGACCAGGCCCCGGGGCGCCTGCTGAACGCCTTGGATGCCATCGTCAAAAAATACGAGACGGAAAGCGATCAGCGGGTCCATCGCCTGGAAGTTCTGCAACTCGGCAGTCTGGTCTTGACCATCGTGACGCTGTTGCTGCTGGGGGGAACGATATTCCGGCCGATGGTGCTGCGCATTCGTAGCGAGGTCCTGGAACGCCAACAGGCGCGCGATGATGCCGAGGCGGCGAACGAGTCGAAGACCCGCTTCCTGGCCAATATGAGCCACGAGATCCGCACACCGCTGAATGCCATTATCGGGTTGAGCGGGCTGGCATTGAAAACCGAGTTGAATGACAAACAGCGGGACTATATCGGCAAGGTTCGCTCGGCATCGACGTCGTTGCTGCATGTCATCGACGACATCCTTGATTATTCGAAGATCGAATCGGGCAAGATGTCTTTGGAAATCATCGATTTCAGGCTGTCCGATGTCGTCGATGACTTGTCCGGGATCATGGCGGCCTACGCCCGTGACAAGACGATCGAGTTGAACTTCGATGTCGAATCGGACACGCCGAACGAACTGCGCGGCGATCCCCTGCGCCTCAATCAAATCCTGATCAATCTGGGCGGAAATGCCATCAAGTTCACCGAGCATGGGCGGGTGTCCGTGCGGTTCCGCGGGCAAAGTCTGTCCGATGGGCGGGTTCGGCTGCTGTGCGAGGTCTCGGACACCGGCATCGGGATGACGGAAGACCAGCGCGCCCGGCTGTTTCATGCCTTTACCCAGGCCGATGTGTCGACGACGCGGCGATACGGCGGCACGGGCCTGGGGCTGACGATCTGCCGCAATCTGGTGCAGTTGATGGACGGTGACATCGGGGTCGAAAGCACGCCCGGTATGGGCAGCACGTTCTGGTTCACGGTCGATCTGCACCGTGCCTCGGGCGTGCCCGAACGCCGCAAATCGCATCGCCTGATCGAGGCGGCGAGATCGTCGGATGAGGACAAGGTCAAAGGGGCTCGGGTGTTGGTGGTCGAAGACAACGACATCAACCAACAGGTCGCCCGCGAAGTGTTGGAAGGGGCCGGGGTCGAAGTCATGCTGGCCGACAACGGGAAGATCGCTTGCGATATGGTCCATGCCGGGAGCTTTGACGCGGTATTCATGGATCTGCAGATGCCCGAGATGGACGGCTACGAAGCGACCCGGTGCATTCGGTCCGACGAACGGTTCACCGACCTGCCGATCATCGCCATGACCGCCCATGCCATGACGTCGGAGCGGGATGCTTGCTTGGAAGCCGGAATGAACGATTTCGTTACCAAGCCGGTCGAGGCCGCCAGCCTGTTTTCGGCGCTGGCGCGAAGCCTGAAGGATTTTCAGCCGCGGGGTGACGTTACGCCCCAACCCGAAAAAGCCGAAGTCGCGAAACCGGCTCGGAAGGAAAAGGCCCCGCAGTCGTCTGCCGGCGCGACCAATGGACGCCTGCCGGACGAAATTCCAGGATTCGACGTTGCCGGTGCGCGGGCAATGCTGCGCGGGAACGATGCCTTGCTGCGCAAGCTTCTAGGTGATTTCCATAACAAATACATGGGGCTGGCGGACAAAATTTCGGCAGACCTGGCGCGCGGCGATGCCGAAGCGGCGAAGCTGTCGGCCCATTCCCTGAAAGGGGCCAGCGGCAACCTGCATGCCGATCGTATCTACGAGGCGGCCAGGGCCTTGGATGAAGCCTTGCGCGAAGACGCGCCGGGCAGCGATCAGGAGCCTCTGATCGCGAATCTGGCCGCGGCCCTGGCCGAAGCCGATACGGCCTTGGCCAAGGTTCTATCGGACGGGGCCTGACCCCTGGTCTTTAAAACGGCGGGCGCAGCGGCGGCAGATCGACCCGCACGGCGATATCCTTCAATTCTTCCGATACCGGCGGATAGATTTCCATCACCATCGGGTCGTGCCCGGGGATAACATGCTCGGGACCATCGGCCAGACGGGCGACCTTTTTGTGGCCTTCCAACATGTCGCCGATATGCAGCACCGTGGGAAACGGGTTTTTGTGAATCCAGTTGGCGTAAAGGTGCATCGAATCCGATGCCAACACGACCCAGCCCCGCTCGGTCCAGGCGCGCACGAACTGCATGCCCTGGGTATGGCCCCCGACGTGATGCAGGGTCAGGCCGGGGAACAGTTCTTCGTCGCCGTTATGGAATTCGACCCGGTCTTTGTAGAGTTCCTTGACCAAATGACAGACATCGTCGGGGTTGAATGAATTACGCAGCACCGGATAGCGCATGTAGCGCCCGGTGACGTAGGACATCTCCTGATCCTGGATATGGAAGGTCGCGTTTGGGAATTTTTCCAGGTTGCCGCCATGGTCGTAATGCATATGGGTGATGACGACGTCCGTAACCTCGGCGGCGTCGACGCCGATCAGCTTCAACCCTTCCGTCGGGCAGCGATACATGGTGCGGCCCCGCTCCCGGGCGGCATCGGCATCGAATCCGGTATCGACGACAACCGTCCGGTTTTCCGAAACGCAGGCCCAGACGTAATAATCGATGGGATAGGGCGCATCGTG
>DJHY01000121.1:0-220 GCA_002433335.1 Rhodospirillaceae bacterium UBA6608
CCAGTTGATGGAGTTGACCGCCGACATATGAAATTTGTCGCGGAAGGCCTGATCGTTGAACAGGTCCTTCACCCGGTCCTGGCAGTCGTCGAAGGTGCCCTCGATGGCGAGGTTATGGACGTTGTCGGCCATCACCGTGGTCATCTGCGCTTCCTGCACCGGGCTGACGCGGCCCACGGGATGCAGCATGAAGATGTCGATGGCGTCCTTGTCGCGGCAG
>DJHY01000121.1:530-683 GCA_002433335.1 Rhodospirillaceae bacterium UBA6608
GTCCTTGTCGCGGCAGGCCTCGATCGCCGCCGAGCCGGTGTCGCCCGAGGTCGCACCGACGATGGTCACGCGCTCTCCTCGTTTGCTCAGGACATAATCGAACAGACGGCCCAGGATCTGCATCGCCACGTCCTTGAACGCCAGGGTCGGGCC
>DJHY01000121.1:988-3378 GCA_002433335.1 Rhodospirillaceae bacterium UBA6608
GAACGCCAGGGTCGGGCCGTGGAACAGCTCCAGCAGGTATTCGCCGTCATTCAGCTTCTTCAGCGGCAGGACGTCGGGCGCGTCGAAGCTCGCATAGGCTGCGTCGATCAGGCCTTTCAGGTCATCCGCCGGGATGGCGCTGCCGACGAACGGCGTCATCACGCGTAGCGCCAGCGCCGGATAGTCCAGGCCCTGCATGGCGCGGATGTCGTCGGCGGAAAACTGCGGCCAGGTTTCCGGAACGTACAGGCCGCCGTCGCGGGCCAGGCCCGCCAGCAACACGTCTTCGAAACCAAGGGCGGAAGCCGCCGCCGAATCCTTGGCGGCCCGGGTGGAGATGTATTTGAGGTCGGTCATGCTTAATCGGCCAGATATCTGGTTTTGAGGTGGTGTTCGAACACCTTGGGGTCGAGCGGATTGCCCGTGGCGTGGACCAACAGGTCCCGGGCGCTTTCGAACGAGCCCTTGCCGTGGACGTGCGTGCGCAGCCAAGCAAGCAAGGGGGCGAAGTCGCCCCGGCCGATGGCGGGCTCGATCTCGGCATCCTGTTCGCGGGCGGCGGCGTAAAGTTGCGCTGCGGTCATGGCACCCAGGGTATAGGTCGGAAAATAGCCCCAGGCCCCATCGTACCAATGGATGTCCTGCATGCAGCCCAGGGTGTCGGTCGGCGGGCGGATGCCCAAAAGGCGCTCCATCCCGTCGTCCCAAGCGCCGGGCAGATCGGGGATTTCCATATCACCCTCGATCAGCGCTTTCTCCAGGCGGTAGCGCAGGATCACATGGGCGGGATAGGTCACTTCGTCGGCGTCGACGCGGATGAAGCTGCGTTCGACCTTGGTGTACAGGCGGAACAGGTTGTCCGCTTCCCAGGCCGGGCCCGAGCCCTTGAAGGTCTCGCGCATGATCGGGGCGGCGAAATGCAGGAAGGTCTTGGAACGGCAGACCTGCATTTCGATCATCAACGACTGGCTTTCGTGCACCGACATGCCGAGCGCATGGCCGACCGGCTGGCCGCGCCAATCCTGCGGCAGGCCGCGCTCATACAGCGCATGGCCGGTTTCGTGCAGCACGCCCATCAGGGCCGAGGTGAAATCGTCTTCGTCGTAGCGGGTGGTGATTCGCACGTCGTCCGGCGTGCCGCCACAGAACGGATGCAGGCTGACGTCCAACCGTCCGTGATGGAAATCGAAGCCCAGCAGTTCCATGAACTTGCGGCCCAGGGCCTTTTGCGTGGCCTCGGGGAAGGGGCCGTCGGGCTGAATGATCTGCGGCTGGCGGGCCTGGTTTTCCAGTACCTGTTCCAGGAACGGCGGCAGGAAGGCTTCCAGTTCGGCGAAAACGCTATCGATCTCGTCCGACCGTCCGCCCGGCTCGTAATCGGCAAGCAAGGAATCGTACAGGCCCAGACCGAGCGTTTCGGATTTCACCCGGGCCTGTTCACGGACCAGGGTCAGCAACTCGGCGACGTACGGCTGCACGGCCTTGAAATCGTTGTCGGCGCGGGCGTCGCGCCAGACCGCTTCACAGGTGGTCGAGGCCCGGGACAGGCGGGTTACCAGATCTTCGGTCAGGGCCGTGGCCTTGACGTAGCGGCGCTTGATTTCACGCAGGTTGGCACGCTGCCATTCGGTCAGGTTGTCGGCAGCATCCTCGGCGGCGGCGATCAGGTCGCCCGTTTCCGTCGCGGTCAGCATGCCATGGTGAACGGCAGCCAGTTCGGCCAATTGTTCGGAGCGGGCTTCGTGCCCGCCGCGCGGCATCACCGTCGACATGTCCCAATGCAGGATTTCCTGCGCCTCGGACAACGCATTCAGTCGCCGGAAGCGGTTTTCCAGCTGTGAGTAGGCGTTATCGGCGGGAGCACTGTCGGGCATATCGCCAATATGGGGTCAGAACACGGGGAAGAACAGGGTGCGGTCGGCCAAAAGGGCGACAAAAATGCCGAACAGATAAATGATCGAATAGAAGAACATCGGCCGGCAGGGGCCTTCCTTGGCGTCGGACACGTTTTCCGCCCGCCAGACCTGGGCCATGTGCCAGACGAAACCGGCGTTCAGACCGATCGCGGCGGCGGCATAGATCCAGCCGGACATGCCGATCGCCACCGGGGCCAGCGTCGCCGGGATCAGCAGCGCCGTATAAATCGCCATCTGCACCTTGGTGCGGTGTTCGCCGACGACCACGGGCAGCATCGGCACGCCGACGTTTTCGTAGTCCTGACGGCGGAACAAGGCCAGCGCCCAGGTATGGGGCGGCGTCCACAGGAAGATGATCATGAACAGCGCCACCGCACCCCAGGGATCGGCCAGGAAGGCGTCGTTCCCGGTCACCGCGGCCCAGCCGATAACCGGCGGCAGCGCGCCCGAGGCGCCGCCGATGACGATGTTCTG
>DJHY01000121.1:3682-4574 GCA_002433335.1 Rhodospirillaceae bacterium UBA6608
CCGATGACGATGTTCTGCGGCGTCCGGCGCTTCAGCCAGACGGTGTAGATGAACACGTAATAAAGGATCGTCACGGCCAGCAGGGCGCCGGAAATCTCGTTGACCAGCAGGCCCATGGCCAGGACCGAGGCGATCGCCAGGGCCGTGCCGAAGATCAGGGCGTTGCGGGCTTGCATGCGGCCCGCCGGAATGGGGCGGTGCATGGTGCGGCGCATGTGGATGTCGATATCGCGGTCGTACCACATGTTGATCGCGCCCGAGGCCCCGGCCCCCAGCGAAATGCACAGGATGGCGATGAACAATTCCAACATGCCGATACCGCCCGGCGCCATGACCAGCCCGACCATGGCCGTGAACACGACCAGGGACATCACCCGCGGCTTCAGCAGCAGGGCGTAATCCGCCAACCGGAAGTAAGGTTCCGGGCGGGGTTCGCGGTGGGTGGCGGCGTTGGCCGCGGCGTCGATCTGAGAGGCGACGGTTTCGCTCACGGGGGGCCTCATGACGGTGTCGCTATATGTTTCCTGGGCGCTTTATATTTTAACTTGGGCTTCAGGGCTAGACCGTTGAGTCGGCGCGGCGCAACAAGGCCCGCCCGACGATCCAAATAAACATCACCCCACCGGCCACGGCGATCAGCGCACCGACCCCCATGCCATACAGTCCGGCCTGGGCCCAAAAGGCCTCCAGACCGGCGATATCGCCCGCGACCTTGCGCGGCGCGCCGTAGCCCCCGGCCAGGAACAGGCCCAGGGAATGCAGCGCCTGACCCAGGCCGTATAGCCAGAACAGGGCGGTCACGGCGCGGCTCAGCTTGGGCGCGCGGTCCAGGGACGGCAGCAGCACGCCGAACACCAGCGCCATCAGGGCCAGGTTCACCCCGCCGATCACG
>DJHY01000274.1 GCA_002433335.1 Rhodospirillaceae bacterium UBA6608
AACCCCGCCGCACCGGGAAGGCCGGTCAGCGGCGCGCCTGAAGCCGGCGTTTCCTTGAACAGGCTGTCGCCGATGGCGGTCAGGCCCCCTTCGTTGGGGAAGCGGGTCAGGGATATCTGCCCCAGGTTCTGCGGCTGCGGCTGCCCTGCGAATTTCGCCAGGACCTGGCCCGAGTTGTTGATCGAAACTTCGATCGCCCCCTGCGGGACGGTGATGCCGCCGCCGACCTGAAGGCCGTCGTGGGTCACCAGGCGACCGGCCTGGTCCAACTGAAAGGCGCCCGAGCGGGTATAGGCGGTTTCGCCGTTGGCCAGGGTCACCGGAATGTAGCCGGATCCTTGGATCGCCAGATCGTAGGGGTTGCCCGTCTGCGCCAGGTTGCCCTGTTCGACAACTCGGTAGGACGCCGCCATGCGAACGCCCAGACCGGCCTTGACCCCACCCGGCACCACGCCGTCGGCGCGGGAGTGGCGGTTGTTCGGCCGCTTGTTGTCTTCGTAGATCAGGTCGTTGAAAGAAGCCCGGCGCCGTTGGTAGCCGGTCGTGTTCATGTTCGCCAAGTTGTTGGCGATCACGTCGACGCGTTCCTGCTGGGCCACCATTCCGGAGGCCGCGATATATAGAGGATTCATTTTTTCCCGTTCCTTGTACTTTCGCCTTCGCCGGGGTTGTCCCCGATCCAGGTATTGCCAAGTCCATTTCAATCATCGTGCCAGACTGAAAATGACTATTTTTCAGTATGTTAGGGCATCAATGATGGGCTGATTCCGGCAGTTTTCGCCGCCGGAAGGGTAATTTTTGCCGATGCGGAACAACTGATGCGCCCGGTTCGCCGTCCGTTGGGCCTTGTCATCGCGGGGGGCGGGCGGCACTGTCAGGGCAAATTTCATCAAGGAGGAAATCACCATGCGCGCCTATTGGTACGACCGCGCCGGAGCGGCGGCGGAAGTCCTGCAGTTCGGCGATCTGCCCGACCCGGAACCGGGCCCCGGCGAGGTTCGGGTTCGCATCGCTTTTTCGGCGATCAACCCGACCGATGTAAAACGCCGCGCCACGGGCCGGGAGCTGGCCAAGTTCTCGCCGATTATCCCCAACAACGACGGATCCGGCGTGATCGACAAGGTTGGCGAGGGAGTGAACAACGCCCGGGTCGGCCAGAAGGTCTGGATTTTCGGCTCGCAGCACGGCCGCGCCGCGGGGACGGCGGCGGAATACGTGGTCCTGCCCGCGCGCCAAGCGGTGCCGCTGGCGGGCGACGTCAGCCTGAGCCAAGGGGCCTGCGCCGGGGTGCCGGTCGTGACTGCCTATCATGCGCTGTTTTCCGACGGCGATATATCGGGCAAGACGGTGCTGGTCACCGGCGGCACGGGGCGCGTCGGCGCCTATGCGGTGCAGTTGGGGGCCTGGGCCGGGGCGCGGGTGATCGCGACCTGCGGGTCCGAGGAAAATTGCGCCGAGGCCCGCAGCCTGGGCGCCGCCGTGGCGCTTAATTATAAAGAGCCGAACCTGGCCGAGTGCATTGTCGAGGCCGCCGATGGGCGGGTCGACCGCATTGTCGAGGTCGCTTTCGGCGCCAACATCGGTTTGGCCCCGACTATCCTGAAGCCCAACGGGACCATCGCGACCTATTCGTCCGATGCCGTGCCCGAGCCGGCGATCCCGTTCAATCAGCTGATGTTCGTCAACGCCAATATTCGGATGTTCACGATCTATGAACTGGCGCGTCAGACCCAGGACGAAGTCCTGCAGGCGGTCAGCCCGATCCTGTCGCCGGATACGCTGGTTCACCGGGTGGGGGAGCGGTTCGCCTTCGAAGACATGGCCAAGGCCCACGAAGCGGTCGAACAGGGAACCGTGCACGGCGTCGCGCAGGTCCTCGTCGCCGAGGACCTGGCGAACCTGTAACGGCGTTCGGCTTAGGGAACGTCGACCACGACCACTTCGGCGTCGGTCACGGCGCGGATGGTGATGGTGTCCACATCCGTCACCGCCGTGCCCGATCGTTCGGTCGCGACGACGCCGTTGATTTCGATCTCGCCGACGGCGGGAACGATATAGGCGCTGCGCCCCGGGGCCAGGCGGTGGGTCGCTTGTTCCCCGGCGGTCAGGGCGCCGCCCAGAACCGCCGCGTCCTGATGGATGGTCAGGGCGTCGGTGCCGTCGTCGGCTTCCCGGCCCGAGGCCAGAACCGTCAATCCCGTCCCCTGGCTTTCCTTCGGGAACTTGCGGGTTTCCCAGCGCGGCGCAATGCCGTTCCGGTTGGGGGCGATCCAGATTTGGAACAGGGTGGTCGGCTCGTCCTCGCGATTGTATTCGGCATGCAGGATGCCGGTGCCCGCCGACATCACCTGCACGTCGCCCGCTTCGGTGCGGCCAGAATTTCCCAGGTTGTCGGCATGGCTGATCGCGCCGTGGCGGACATAGGTGATGATCTCCATGTCGCGGTGGCCGTGCGGGTCGAACCCGCGGCCCGGCTGGATGGTGTCGTCGTTCCAGACCAGCAGCGGGCCCAAGCCGGTGCGCTGCGGATCGTGATATCCGGCGAACGAAAAGTGATAGCGGGCGTTCAGCCAGTCGTTGTTGAAACGCCCCAGGTCGTTCAAAGGTGTGACGTTGATCATGGTCTCGTCTCCTTGCCTCAGGCGGCTTTCAGATGACAACGCCCGTGCGGGGCGGTCAGGTGCTGATCGGGGCCTGCGGGGATGATTCCCGTGGGGTTGATGGTCTTGTGGCTGCCGTAGTAGTGGGCCTTGATGGCCGGGATATCGACCGTATCGGCGACGCCGGGCCATTGGTAAAGCTCACGCAGGTAGCCGAACAGGTTGGGGTAATCGGCGATGCGCTTCTTGTTGCATTTGAAGTGCCCGACATAGACCGCATCGAATCGCACCAGGGTCGTGAACAGCCGCCAATCGGCTTCGGTCACGCGATCGCCGGTCAGGTATCGGCTTTCGCCCAATAGGTCTTCCAGCCAATCCAATCCGCAGAACAGCGCGTCGACGGCTTCGTCATAGGCGGCCTGACTGGTCGCGAAGCCTGCCTTGTAGACCCCGTTGTTGATGGTGTCGTAGACGCGCTCGTTGACCAAGTCGATTTCCTGCTGCAGCAGGCAGGGGTAATAGTCCCCGGCCTTGGCGCCGACGCGCTCGAAGGCCGAATTGAACATTCGGATGATCTCCGCCGACTCGTTGCTGACGATCGTCTCGGCCTGTTGGTCCCAAAGGACCGGCACGGTGACCCGACCGGTATAGTCGGGCTTGGCGGCGGTATAGACCTGATGCAGGAAACGCGCGCCTAGGATCGGGTCAGCGCCCTCGGCGATTTCCCAGCCGTTTTCCAGCATCAAGGGATCGACCACGGTCAGGGAAATCATATCCTCCAGCCCCTTCAGGGCGCGGAAGATCAGCGTCCGGTGGGCCCAAGGGCAGGCGGCGGCAACATACAGATGGTAGCGTCCGGGTTCGGCTTTGAAGCCACCCCGGCCGGTCGGGCCGGGGCGGCCGTCGGCGGTCACCCAGTTGCGAAAGGCCGAGTCTTCACGCTGAAAGCGCCCGCCCGACTTTTCGGTTTCATACCACTGGTCCCGCCATTCGCCGTTGATCAGCAGTCCCATTGTTCGAACTCCTTTTATTCGTGTCAGGCCGCTTTGGCGGCGTCGATCTGTTCGGCGATCTCGGCCTTGGCGGCTTCGATCCCGTCCGTGCCCTTGGCGGTGCCTTCGGCATAGATGAAGCGGATGTCTTCCAGGCCCACGAAGTTCAACACACGGCGCAGATAGGGTTCCAGGTGATCGAGGAAGTTGAAGTCCGTCCCCGGGCCGTAGACGCCGCCACGGGTGGTGACGACATGAACCGGGCGGTCGGTCACCAGGCCCTTCGGGCCCTGACCGGTCGGCTCGAACGTCCGGCCGAAACGGGCGATATGGTCGAGCCAGACCTTCAACAACGACGAGATGCCGAAGTTGTGCATCGGCGCGGCGATGACGATCTCGTCGGCGGCGAACAACTCGTCGACCAGTTCCTCGGACAGGGCGATCTTGGCCTGTTGTTCCGGGGTGCGGTCGGCGGGCGGGGTGTAGAACGCGCCGATGGTTGCCTGATCCAGATGCGGCGGCGGATTAGCGCCCAGATCGCGGATCGTCACGCTGCCCCGGTCTTGGGCCAGGCCTTGGGCCAGGGTCAGCGCCAGGGCGCGGGAATTGGATTCCGGATTGGGGCTGGAGGAAATGAGGAGAATGTT
>DJHY01000049.1:0-948 GCA_002433335.1 Rhodospirillaceae bacterium UBA6608
CTGATCCCGCAGCCGATCCTGCCGCAGCTGATCAACGCCATCGGCGTGCGTAACGTGCGCCGCTATGCCCTGACGGCGGAGCGCTTCTCGGCGACGCAGGCAAACATCATGGGCCTGGTCCATGAAGTCGCCCCGGCGATCCAGCTGGAACGCACGGCGGAAAAGACCATCGACGCCTTCCTGCGTTGCGGCCCGGACGCGGTCGCCCAGACCAAAGCCAAGACCCTGGAACTGGCCAATATCGCGATGGATCCCGCCGTGGCCGACGAATTGGCGCGTCTGCACTCCGAAAAGCGCCAGTCGAACGAAGCCAGCGAAGGCTTGTCCGCGTTCCAGCAAAAGCGCAATCCGGCCTGGTACAAGGAATAGGCCGGAGCCTTTACGTTTCGCGTGGCCGCGGGTGGATCAGGTCCACTCGCGGCGCACGGCCTCGCGGTTCAGCTGCAGCCATTGCAGGGTGATGATCGTGGTGCCGTTGTTGATCCGCCCATCGGCGACCATGCGAAACGCTTCATCGGCCGGGGCCGTGAACACGCGGATATCCTCGTGTTCGTGGTCCAGGCCATGAATGCCGCCGGCGCCGGTGGCATCGACCCGGCCGAGGAACAGTTGGATCGTTTCCGATGAACAGCCGGGCGTCACCAGATAGCTGGTGATGGGCATCAGGCCCAACAACTCCCGACCGCTTTCTTCCATGGTTTCACGCGCCGCGACCTCTTGCGGCTCTTCGCCTTCTTCGACGATCCCGGCGACGATCTCGATCAACCAGGGCGAGGGCGGCTTGCCATGCCAATTGGGCGAGGGCGCGCTGGCGGCCGCCCCAACCCGGAACTGTTCGATCAACACCACTTCGTCGCGGACCGGGTCGTACGGCAACACGCCCACGGCGTGGCCGCGTTCCAGGCACTCGCGGGTGATCTCGGCGCTCCAGCCGCCTTCGAACAGGCG
>DJHY01000049.1:1258-2914 GCA_002433335.1 Rhodospirillaceae bacterium UBA6608
GCTCCAGCCGCCTTCGAACAGGCGATGGCGCAGGCGCCATTGGTCCATCTGGAAATATCCCCGGAACGTCCGTTTACGTTCCAGAACCTCAAGATCATCTTGATCCATGGACATCGCCCTTTCATCCAGCGGCGTTAGTATGGTCATCTCGTATCCCATCGAGGCGCATTAACCAACAGGGCGGAGAAACCTTTTCATGAACAAAATTCCTTTCCCCGGGTCGCAGCCGGGTACCGTGGTGGTCGAAGAAACGGGCAACGGCACCTTTCAGAACGGCGTTTCCATCGGCGGCCATCACTTGTTGATCGCCGACGAACCCAAGGCCATGGGGGGAACGGATACGGGGCCCAGCCCCTATGACTTCCTGTTGACCGCGCTGGGCAGTTGCACCGCGATGACCATTCGCATGTACGCCGACCGCAAGGGCCTGCCCCTGGAAAAGGTTCGGGTGACCCTGCGGCACGACAAGGTCCACGCCGAGGATTGCAGCGAATGCGAGACCAAGACCGGGACACTCGACCGGATCGTTCGCAACATTCACTTCGAAGGAGAGCTGACCGACGAGCAAAAGGCCCGCTTGTTGGAGATCGCGGATAAATGCCCGGTGCACCGCACCCTGCATTCGGAGATCGTCGAGGAAAGCCATCTCGTCTGATGCCGCTGGTCGGCAAATAGAATGATTTTGTTTTTCGAATTTAAACTATGAAATAAATTCGATATTCAAAACATATGGTCGGGTGTACTGATTCGCCTACCGGCAATGGGCCGGTAACCCGCACCGGCAGAGCGCCGGTGTATTCATGAGGCGAAACAGATGTTTTCCCGCAACAAACCGACGGTTGCCGCTGTCGGTAAACCCGCTGCCAAACCGACCGCTCCGAGCAAACCGGCCGCCAAGCCGATGCCCGCGAAAAAGAAATAGTTTGCTGACGCGGCCGACCTGACGGCTGCGACGCGACAAGGCCGCCGGCTGCCTCCGGCGGCCTTTTTTTGTCAGGGAAGCCAGCCCCAATAACGGCCCGAAGCGCCGATCGCCGCCGTGATCAGCCCGATCACCAGGTTGGTGCCGACGATGCGGCGGATGGTGTTCAGGTTGGCGCCGCCGGACGGCCAGTCCTCGGCTGCGACCGCGCGGCGAAAGCCCCGGTAGGGGCCGAAATACAGGTAGATGTAGAGGGCGTTCATGATCCAGCCCAGGCCGTGCATCCAATGGATGTGGATCGGCGTGGTGGCGAAGCCCTCGTACTGGGTGAAGATCAGCAGGTATCCGGTCGCCGGAATGATCACCACGGCCCCCCAGACCCAGACGAAAAACCGCCCGAACACGCGATCCCACAGCTTCAGCCGCTCCGGCGGCGGGTTGATGCCGCCGACGGCGGGGCGCAGGACCATATAGGCGAAGAACATGCCGCCGACCCAGACGACGGCGGCAAGGGCATGCAGGGCGGTGGCGAGGGTGCTTGTCAGCATCGGGGGGCTCCGTCGATCTTTATTGGGCGGTATTTATTCGGGCGGTCTTTATTCGGGTGCCGTGGCGGCGGTGGTCAGGTTGTCCAGGACGTCGGCCATGGCGGCGAGAACAGGCGCCACGTCATTGCCGTGGCGGTCGGCCAGCCACTGCGGGTCGTTATAGGCGATCCAGCTTCCCTTGTCGTC
>DJHY01000049.1:3290-3494 GCA_002433335.1 Rhodospirillaceae bacterium UBA6608
GCCTGCATCAACGGCGTGCCCATCTTGGGATTGCCGAAGATCAGCACTTCCGTTTCGGGCAGGGTTTCGCCGACCGTGGCGGCGCCCGCTGCATGGTCGATCCGGGCGAACACGGTAATGCCCTTGGCCGACAGGATATTTTCCAGCCGGTCCAGGCTGTCTTTCGGGGCGTGGGGACTGGGTTTGGCGATAAAGCCTTCGGGC
>DJHY01000023.1:0-20767 GCA_002433335.1 Rhodospirillaceae bacterium UBA6608
GACGGCGGAATGATCTGCCCCAGCGTGCCCGAGGCCGCGATGGTCCCGGTCGACAGCGAGTTGTCGTATTTGTTGCGCATCATCGCGGGCAACGAGATCAGGCCCATGGCGACCACGGTGGCGCCGACGATCCCGGTCGTCGCGGCCAACAGCGCGCCGACGAAGATCACCGAAATGCCCAGACCGCCCGGCACCGGGCCGAACAGCTGCGCCATGGTGACCAACAGGTCCTCGGCCAGCTTGGAACGCTGCAGCATGATGCCCATGAAAATGAACAGCGGGATGGCGATCAGCGTATCTCGCTCGGCCTCCCAATAGACGCCGCGGAAGTTCGTGACACCGGCACTGAGCCATTGCCAGGCCCCGCCTTGGGCGAAGTAGGCATCGACGTTTCCGGCGAACAGCCAGCCCGTCAGGGCGGCCAGGGAGATGGTGAAGATTGCCGATCCGGGCAACGCGAAGGCGACGGGAAAACCGATGCCCAGGGCGAAGGCCATGGTCAGGATCAGGACGACGAGAAATAGAAGTTCCATGGATGCGCGGTCCCTGTCGCTTATTGGTTCACGTGGCTGCTGTGATCGCGCCCGCCGGGTTCACCCCGGGCGTCGGCGACCGCATCCATCATGTAGCTGACGAATTGGATCATCATGGTAATGGCGAATACGGCCAGGAAACCGGCCATCATGTATTTGACGTACATGGAAAACCCGGTCTGGGTCGTTTCCCAGGTCAGAACCGGCGAATTGATGACCGCGTTCTTGCCGCCCATGCCGACGACCAGGATCACCCAGCACAGGGTGATGCCCAGGAACACCGAACCGAAGGCATTGACGATGCCCCGACGGCGCGCGTTGAACGCGGCGTAGAACACATCGACCCGAACGTGGCCTTCTTCGATCAGCGTATGGGCGCTGGCGAACAGGAACAGAGCGGCGTACCAGAAGCGGACCAGATCGCCCATGAACACCTGTTCGTAGGAAAAGATGAAGCGGCTGATCACGATCAGCAGTTCGGCGACGACGATCAGCAGCGCCAGCCAGGTAAAGCCCAGCGTACGCGAGAAAAAGGCCGTGACGATCGCGGCGGCGGTCAACGGCAGATGCACCCAGGGGCCGCGGAATTGCGACTTGCCCAGGTCCAACGCCAGCGCATCGCCGAAGACGGCGGGCAAAAAGCCCTCGACCCGCATGAACGACAACACAGCATCGACGAACCCGATATACAGCACGGCGAAAAACGCCATGCGAATGATCAGGGCATTGAATTCGGTAATTCGCTGGCTGTCCTGGCGCAGCGTGCTGCCGCAGGTCTTGAGCGTGTAACCGGCAGCGGCCGCAAGGCCCGCCACATAAGCCAGCATCTGCACCCAGGCCAGCGGCGAAGACGCCGTCTCGGCCCCATGGCGCCCCAGATGCAGGGCCGCCCCCTCGCCCGGCCACCCGAGCCAGAACGTGAGGTAGTTGTTCATCAGGAAAACAAGCAGCAGGGACAGCATTCCCCAGCCGAAAAATCTGACCATCAAAGTCGTTCGAGGCGACACGGAAGACGGCTGGCCGCTTCCGGTCGGATCAAGCGTTATCGGTTCGGCCGCCATAAGTCGGCAATCTCCTCTACTCTTTTTCCTGTTCGGATTTCCGGTGAACGTCGCTGCTCGCGGAAATGGGTGGGACGGGGCATTGCCCCGTCCCCTTTATACCCGATTTTACAGTACCTCAGGCAATCAGACTTTGATGCCCAAAACACGGTTACGCTGATTGATGTAGCCGGCATCGGCCAACAGCATCCAGCGACCGACATCCGCCCGGAAACCAACGAAATTCTCGTGGATTTTCTTGGCCAGCGGGCTATGGGCCTGCACTTCGGCGAAGACTTCCTCGGCCGCCTTGCCAAAGGCGTCGTAGACGTCGTCGTTGAAGGCCCGCAGCTTGACGCCGTGATCGCGGATCAGCTTGGTCAGATAGGTCCCGTTGTTGGCGTTGGTTTCCGCCATCTGGTGGGAGTTTTCCTCGGCACAGGCAGCGGTAATGATGGCCTGATCCGTCTTCGACAGACCGTCCCACCATTTCTTGTTCATGCCCATGTGGAGCTGCGAACCCGGCTCGTGCATACCCGGGTAGTAGTAGTACTTGGCCGCTTCATAAAACTTCATGAAGTAGTCGTTGTACGGCCCCACCCATTCGGTCGCCTGAACGGCGCCGGACACCAGGTTTTCATAAATCTGGCTACCCGGCAGGGACACGGTCGAAGCACCCAGCTTGGCCAGCACGTCGCCGCCCAGGCCCGGGATACGCATCTTCAGGCCCTTGAAGTCGGCGGGCGAGTTGATTTCCTTGTTGAACCAACCACCCATCTGGCAACCGGTGTTGCCGCAGGGCATGCCCTTGATGCCGAATCCGGCGGCCAATTCGTCATGCAGCTCCTGGCCGCCGCCATACTTCATCCAGGCATCCATTTCGGCATAGGTGAAGCCGAACGGCACCGCCGTGAAATAGGCCCAACCCGGGTGCTTGCCCTTCCAGTAATAGTCCGCGCCGATATAGGCCTGGGAGTTACCGGAAGCGACTTCGTCGAACGAATCGAACGCGCCGACACGCTCGCCCGAGGCGAAATATTTAACCTGGATGCGCCCTTCGGTCAGAACCGGGATACGCGCGGCCAGACGCTGGGCGCTAAGCCCAAGACCCGGGAAATCCCGCGGCCAGGTGGAGACGATGTTCATCTCCATCGTTCCCTTGGAAAGGGCGGGCTTGGCAAGGGTGGAAGCAGCAACGCCGGCTGCGCCGACGACGGCCGATTTTTTCAAAAACTCACGTCTTTTCATGAACGTTCTCCCTGTTGTGAACGATTGATCGAGATAGGTATTTTTTTATTAGATAGTATTTGTATTAGACCGATTTTTGCACGGTCCCGGCGCGCTGGCTACCGCCAAATGACACAGGTCAAGCATCCGCCCGAATACGAAAAATGCCCGCCCCCAGATGGGAGCGGGCATCGACTTCCGCCGCTGTCGCGGCATGACGTTCAAAACCGCCGATTATGAAACCGGCACTTCCAAATTCATCAGCGGAACGTGCTGTTGCGCGCCGTAGACATCGGTGTCCCCGGCGGAACCGGAGCGCACCCGGCGCGGCACGGTGATCTTGATGGCCTTGGCCATATCGAACGGGATGATCGCCACTTCGTTGTCGGTCACCCCGTACAGCGGCGCAATGGCCCGGGGGTTGATCGCCCCGCAGTCGCGCACCTTGCGATAGGTTTCATCGTCCTCGAACATCACGTCCAGGGTCAGGTACAGGGCGCCCGCGTTCTTGCCGCGAACCACCCGCGCAATATCTCTCAATTTCGCCATTTCGGCCTTCCTTGTGTCTTGCGTGTCAGTTGCGGTCTAGAGGTCCAGCCATTCCATGCGGACCGGCTCCATCGGGTCGTCGCATTCCATGACGTGCCAGATGTTGAACTCGTAGACCGGCCCGACATGCATGTCGGACGGCGAAAACGGAACCGCCAGGTTACCGGAGATACACATCCGGCCCGGGAAATCCGTGTGCAGGAAGGCATAGCGCGCCTTGGCCAGCACGGCGCGGCTGATGTCCTCGGTCCGGCCCAGAACGTCAAGCAACAGGCCCAGTTCGTGGATCGGGGCATCGGCCTCCGGCTCCAACGGGCCCATCACCGCGTTCTTGCCGTACTGATGAACCGACAGGGTATAGTCCTCGGGCTTGATACCCAGGACACCGACATCGCGGGCGATGCGCCCCCGGCAGGTTTCGATGAAATCGTCCATGATGCCGATCAGGATCGGATCGCGCACGCCAGCGATGAACACCGTCCGGTAGCCCAGGGGCTTCGCGCCTTCGAGCTTGACCGTGTATTTATCAGACGGCTCGTAGCGGCTGCCCCAGACCTTGACGGTTCGCTCGTCCAGCTGTTCGAACCCGCATTTATCCGTCACCAGCGTGCCGTCCGGTTCCTTCAGGCGATAGGGCTCCGGGTTTTCATACAGGGTATGCGCCGACACGCGGGTCACGGTCGAGCGCCGGTCGGGATGGCCCGGCTCGATCGTGAAGTGATCGTCATAGATCGTGCCGATCACGCAGTCCTGACCTTCGCGCGGCTCGACCACCTGGGCCCCGCATTCGATGATCTTGGCGACGTGCCAGGCCAAGCCCGGATCGGCCCCCTTCATCAGCGGCAGGGCGGCGTACAGCGCCGCATCGGTGCCGCGCCCGGCAATCACCACGTCGGCGCCATCGGCCAGGGCTTGTTGATAGGCTTCGGGGCCCATCATCGCGACGATGCGCGAGCAGTCCTCGACATCGGCCTCGGTCAGATCGTCGATCGGGCCCAAGGGGGCGACCTTTCCGGCCCGAACCTTGGCCTTGATCGCGTCCTTGGTCTGTTCGGTGCGGATCACGCGGACCTTGGGCTTCAGCCCCTTTTCGGCGCAGATTTCGCGCAGGATATCCAGCGTCCAATCGACCTGGGCGTCGCTGCCGCCGCCACCGGCGGAGCCGATCATCACCGGGATGCCGTGGGCCATGCCGCCCGCGACCATCAGGCCCAGGTCGCGTTTGACCGCCGCGCGCGAAACGAATGCGGACCCGCTGCCAAGGTAATACGGCCCCGGGTCGGACGACCCGCCGTCACAGGCGATGAGGTCCGGTTTCATCGCCAAGCCTTGGTTGAATGCTTCTTCGGTAAAGCCGTAGCCGAGAATGCCTGATGTCGCCATCAAGCGAATGGGAGTTGTCATGATGTCTCCTGCACCCGGGTTTGTCCCCGGGCTGTTTTATGGGCGCCCCGCCTTCTTGCCCGGCATCCTGCGACGTTTTCGCAATGCGGGCAAGGCGGGGACGATGCCAGGCAAAAGAAAACGGCGCGGAGCCAAAGCCCCGCGCCGTTTCCGTAAATCGTCCGTTTCGGAAGAAACGTCAGACCTTGATGCCCAGCACGCGGTTGCGCTGGTTGATGAAGCCGGCGTCGGCCAGCATCATCCAACGGCCGCTGTCGGCACGCGACGAAGCGAAGCTTTCGTAGATCTTCTTGGCCAGCGGGCTGTGTTCCTGCACTTCGGCGAAGACTTCCGCCGCGGCCTTGCCGAAGGCGTCATAGACGTCGTCGTTGAAGGACCGCAGCTTGACGCCGTGTTCGTCGATCAGCTTACGCAGGTAGACACCGTTGTTGGCGTTGGTTTCGGCCATCTGATACGAGTTTTCCTCGTTGCAGGCGGCCTGAATGATGGCCTGGTCGGTCTTGGTCAGGCTGTCCCACCACTTCTTGTTGATGCCCAGCGTGCTCTGCGAGGCCGGCTCGTGCATACCCGGGTAGTAGTAGTACTTGGCCGCTTCATAAAACTTCATGAAGTAGTCGTTGTACGGACCCACCCATTCGGTCGCCTGGATGGCGCCGGACACGAGGTTTTCATAGATCTGACCACCCGGCAGGGACACGGTCGAAGCGCCCAGCTTGGCCAGCACGTCGCCGCCCAGACCCGGGATACGCATCTTCAGGCCCTTGAAGTCGTCGGCCGAGTTGATTTCCTTGTTGAACCAACCACCCATCTGGCAGCCCGTGTTGCCACAGGGGAAGCCTTTGATGTTGAAGCCGGCCGCCAGTTCGTCGTGCAGCTCCTGGCCGCCGCCATACTTCATCCAGGCGTCCATTTCGACATAGGTCAGGCCGAACGGAACCGCGGCGAAGAACGCCCAGCCCGGGTGCTTGCCTTTCCAGTAATAGTCGGTCGCGATGTAGGCCTGGGAGTTACCGGAAGCCACTTCGTCGAACGAATCGAAGGCACCGACGCGCTCGCCGGCGGCGAAGTATTTGACCTGAATCCGGCCATCGGTCAGGACCGGAATACGGGCGGCCAAACGCTGTGCGCTCAGGCCCAGGCCCGGAAAATCGCGGCCCCAGGTCGAGACGATGATCATTTCCTTGCGGCCCTGAGAGATCGCGGGTTTGGCAAGGGTCGTGGCCGCGGCGCCGGCGACACCGGCAATCGCGGATTTCTTAAGAAACTCACGTCTTTTCATTACAAAATTCCCTGTTTGCGTGGTTTAGGAGAGACGGCCAGCGGCGCTGCTGAAACCGCATCGGTAAGATGGGCAGACATTCTATCGGGACGCCGGAAAATATCAAAAAAGAACACCAATATTTCGGTGATATATCGCGCGGCATTCTTCCCTAGGGGCAACGCCCCTCCAGGCAGGGGACGGCCCGGGCGACGGCATCCAGCATCGCCCTGATTCTGGCGCTGTCCCGAGGGGCGCGCCAGCCGAATTCATAGTCATCGCGCAGTTCCAACGTCTGCTCGATATGAATGAACCGGCCCGACCCGCGCGCCACGCTTTGTCGACACAGGTCGTCGCTGCCGTTCAGATGTCGGCCTTGCACATTGGTCGCGGCGCAAAGACGCTGAAATCCGAACCGGCGGTCGTCCGAATCGTCACAGGCAACGGCCCGCGCATCGCCCTCGCCCAGGGTTTCGCGCAAGGCATCGCGCAACCGGCGGGTCAAGGCATCGGCATTCCCGCCCTCTTCCCGGCCACCGTCGGAGATTACGGCCCAGGTGTCCGGCGCGGATTTCGCCTTGTTGAAGCCATGGATGCTGAACGCCACCGCCTGCGGCCAATGGGCGACCAGAATCTCATGGGCGACGTGGAACAGGGTATTGGGGTTATGGGCCACATCGGAATCTCGATAAGGGGCCTTGCCGTAGTCCTTACAAACCTTGGTCTTTCCAGAGCACGACGATTCCGCTGTCGCGGCGCAGCGGTGCGCCCCAGCGAAAATGCCTGCACGCGCCCCGAGTTCACTCAGCAACACAGCGGTCTGCGGCACGGTGTAACGGTCGATCACCGGATGCGGCGCCTCGACGATCAGATCACGCTTCGCCGCGGGAGACAAAACCACCGTCGGCCCCAAAAGCGACGCCGCATCGTCCAACACGATGTACCAACGGTCACCGTCGGCAAGGGCGAACAATCGATACTCTGCCGCCGCCGCCGCGCTCTGCGCCGCTACCCAGTCACCCGCCAAGGCCGTCGTTAAAAGCGTTCGAAACGATCCGGCGCGGCGGAAATCCCCCAACAAACTATCGATCGAGCCGGGACCGGGCCGCCGCCGTTCGGACAGCCAACCGGCAAGCGGTTGTTCAATTCGCTCGATGCCGGGGGGCGGCCCCTCCGCAGCCCATGCGGCCACCGGCCGTACCGCCATAACAACCAACGCACCCAAGACCACGCCCGCCGCCAAGGACAGGCACCGCCGAAGATGAGACATTTTTCTGATTTCTCCCGGAACCGCGCGCATTCCGCGCATCCGGATCATAGAATACTTCCCGACGCGGGCGAAGAGCCTTCAGCGCCGCCCGGCCCGCCAATCCCATGGCGCATCGAAGGTTCCGGCCCATAGGCCGGCCCCCTCGGCGCGGGCGGCGGCTTCGGCCCGTTCATAGGCAGGCACCGCCTGTTCCGGGTCGGCCAAGGCCCAGCCTTGGCGGATCAAACGCTCCCCCAGGTCATAACGCCCGCCCAACAGACAAGCCATCTGCGGAACGCCGTCCGCACCCTGCCCCTGGTCCCGGCACTTGACCCATTGAAAGGCGGAAAGGAAGGCCAGGGCGTTGGTCGCCTGGAACCCGCAATCATAGGATTGGCCGTCCTTGGTGCAGGTCTGCCCTGCCTCCGGCGCGTCGATCCCGAACAGATCGAAGACCACGCCGCCAATGGACAAGGTGTCGCCGTCGATCACCTCGGGCTTGCCTTCCATATCGGCAAAGGCGCCCCCGCCCGAAAGTATCCAGACGACAACAGCCAGGATGAGGACGGGTTTGGCCATGGCGTATCAGTGACGCAGGTTGGTGCGCTTGAACGACCCCTGGGCCGTGGCCACCAAGGTGCCATCGTCGGCGAAGATCTCGCCCGCCGAGAAATAGATTCGCCGCCCGGACCGCGTAACCTTGGCCACCGCGCGCAGATGACCGGCGCGGGTCGCTTCCAAATAGTTGACGGTCAGGGTGATGGTCACGCCGTGTTGGGCCTCTTCTTCTTTTCCGTCCGGACGCAACCCGGCATAGCCGCAGGACAGATCCAGCAAAGTCGCGATCACCCCGCCCTGGACCACGGCTTGGCGGTTCAGGTGCTTGGGTTCGATTTTAAGGATGAATTCGCATTTCCCGTCTTCCCAGGAAAGCATCTCGACACCCAGGTACTCAAGGAAAGGATTTGAAACCGGCAACCCACGAGACATCTGCATTCGTCCTTTTCTTCTTGTTCGTATGATTTGTATTAGCTTGGCGAGGCATCAGATGAAAGCCGCCCAGCGTTCAGCGGATCATAAGGGCAGACGCAGGCGGATATAATGAAATTCGGCGGAGCCAAATATGAAACCATTCGATCTGGAAAAGGCCTTCACATTGATTGAGCCCGGCCCCGTCGTTCTTGTCACCACGAACGACGGGCATCGGGACAATGTCATGACGATCACTTGGACCATGGCGATCGGATTTTCCGCCGCGTTCGCGATCACCACTGGTCCGTGGAACCATTCATACGCGGCGCTGCGCGATACCATGGAATGCGTCATCGCGATTCCGGGGGCCGATATGCTCGATACCGCCGTCGGCATCGGCATGTGCTCCGGCGCGGATACGGACAAGTTCGAGAAATTTTCCCTGACCCGCGCCGAGGCCAAGCACGTCCGCGCCCCGCTGATCCAGGATTGCCTGGCGAATATCGAATGCCGTGTCATCGACATCATCGAACGCCACAATATCGTGGTGCTTGAGGGCCTTGCCGCCTATCGCGACGATCGCCGCAAGGAGCAACGCATGATCCACGCCGTCGGCGACGGCACCTTCATCGTCGACGGCGACAGACTGGACCGCAAGAAAATGATGCGCGCCAAGCTGCCGAACGGATTGGAATAAACTTTTGAGGAAATTGCGCCGGATACCGGCGCAATGGCGGACAGGGAGGGATTCGAACCCTCGAGACCCTTATGGGGGTCTAACTCCTTAGCAGGGAGCCCGCTTCAGCCACTCGCGCACCTGTCCCCAATGTCCACGCGGATACCCCGAGAAAGGGAAAAGACCGCGTGCGGAAACGCAGTCATAACGAAGCCTTCGCCCGCTTTCAACAAACCTGTTCGCTTTTCTGAAAAAGGGGCGACCGAAATGCCGGTCGCCCCCCTTCGGAAGATATGCAGGATCAGGCCCGAATGCCGCCCAGGAAGGTATCGACCTGAGTTTGCAGCTTGGTCGCCAGTTCGGCCAAGCCCTTGGCCGCGACCTTGACCTGAGCCGCCGATTCACCCGTTTCCTCGGACGATTCCCGAACGCTCACGATGTTCTGCGTGACTTCTTCGGTGCCCGACGAGGCTTCGGTGACGCTGCGGGAAATTTCCTGGGTCGCAACGCCTTGTTCCTCGACCGCAGCGGCAATGGTCGCCGAGATGTCGTTGATCGATTCAATGGTTGAACCAATGTTGGCGATCGCCCCAACCGACGACTTGGTGGCGACCTGAATGCTCGCGATCTGCTGCGAGATTTCCTCGGTCGCCTTCGCGGTCTGGCTGGCCAGGTTCTTAACCTCGCTGGCGACGACCGCGAAGCCCTTGCCCATTTCACCGGCGCGGGCGGCCTCGATCGTCGCGTTCAAGGCCAACAGGTTGGTCTGATCGGCGATGTCGGTAATCAGGGTCACGACCTCACCGACCTTGTCGACGGCAGCCGCCAAGCCACTGACCTGATCGTTCGCGGTCTTCGATTCACCGACCGCCTGCTGGGCAACCTCGGCGGCTCTCTGCACCTGGCGGGCGATTTCCTCAATCGACGAGCTGAGTTGCTCGGTCGCCGAAGCCACCGACGAGGTATTGCGGCTGGCTTCTTCGGCGGCGGCGGCAACACCGACCGCTTTTTCCGCAGCGGAGTTGGCGGCAGAGCTCATCTGACCGGCGGTTGCTTCCATTTCCTCGGCGGAGCTGCCGACGGACTTGACGATTTCCCCGACCGAGGCGTCGAAGTCGTCAGCCAGCCGCAGGGTCGCCTGGCGGCGGTCCTCTTCGGCCTTCTTCTCCAATTCATCCTTTTCCTGTTCCAGGCGCTGGTTCTTTTCCAGTTCCGTCCGGAACACCTTGACCGAACCGATCATGGTATTGACCTCACGCACAAAACTGTCGAAGTCGAGATCGATATCCAGCTTACCCTGGGCGAGATCGTTCATACGCGAAGACAAAGCATTCAGCGCCTTGGAAGCACTACGTCCTGCGAAGAAACCGACCGCGACGATAATGATAATGACCGCCAAGCCGATGGCGCCCAACTGCAGCAAGCGTTGTTGAAACGCTTCGTTGATATCGTCGAAGTAGGCGCCGGTGCCGATGTACATATTCATTTCCGGCACGGGATAGACATAGGAAATCTTCTCGAAGTTGTCGCCTTTAAAGCCGGCCTTCGGGCCCTTATAGGCAAGGAACCCGCCACCTTCCTTGGCCAACTTGTTGAAGACCTCGCGTCGCGGCAGCTTCTTACACTTGCCCAACTTCGTCGGATCGACGTGGGCGATCGTGCAGAATTCATAGGTAATCGCGAAGATGTAGTTGGTCCCATCGAAACGGAAGCTTTGAATAGCGTCGATCGCGCGCTTCTTGGCTTCTTCTTCGGTCAACGTGCCTTTTTTGTACAGATCAAGCTGATGCCGGACGACCGTATTCACCCCCAGGACGATCTGCTGAACCTTGTCCTTCCGCTCGATCACCATCTGATTTCGGATCGTAGTGGCGCTGACCCCGGCCAAAACCCCAACGCCGATCAACGCGATCAACGCCAACGACAAGAAGACCTGGAATAGAGAGAGTTTGATTTTCATTACTTCACCGCTTTCTCGCATATGGAATTGAGGCAGAGGTGAAATCGCATTGCGTGCATCGGCTCTCCCCCAACCTGCATTTCGCAGTTCCAGCCAGGCCCCTTAACCACAGCCGGGAACGGCGCCCGCTCTTGCAGACGCACCTATTTTCATAATTCACAAGGAGAAGCGCATACAACTAGACACAAGGCATAGTGCCTAGAAATACATGATTAAAATCTGGATATATTATACTTCAGCGTTATTTAAAAAAGTGGGACTTCTACGAAATCTAGTCCCCTCAACCGCGTCAGGGTTGATTGCTTCCGAGATATTGTAGGAAACGATCCCGCCGGTCAGGCGTTTCAACTCCTGAAACGTCACCGGGAACAGGCAATGCGGATGGCCGGCGGCGGCGTAAAGGGTTTCGAAACGGCGTAAACTGGCGTCGATGGCGATGGGAATTTCCGTCGTCAAGCCGACCGGCGCGACCCCACCGATGGTAAACCCGGTCACGTCCTTGACCCGCTGCGCCTGCGGCTTGGTGACCTTGCCCTGCAAATTGAGGACCCGCGGCAGGGCCTCCTGCTGGCACAAATGGTCGCCCGAAATCAGGGCCAGAACTTCCTGATCGCCGACACGGAAGGTCAGCGACTTCACGATCTGCCCCAGTTCGGCGCCGACGGCGCGGGCGGCATCTTCGGCGGTCTTCGCCGTGGCCTTCATTTCGATGACCCGGTCACCCAGGCCAGCGGCGATCAACGCCTGACTGACCCGTTGCACCGATTTCTTGGTCTTGAAAGCCATATCCGCCACCCGTTCCGTCGTTTCTCGCCTATGGCAGTCGCCGCATTAGTTCGCGAACGGCACCGCCATCCCCTTCTGCACGGCCTCACGCTTGGAGATGTTATCAAACCAGCGTTTGACGTTGGGGAATTCGTTGAGGTCGACCTCGTGCCGCTCATGACGAGACACCCAGGGATACACGGCGATGTCGGCGATGGAATAGAAATCACCGGCCAGGTAGTCGTTCTTGTGCAGACGGCGATCGTTCATGACCATGTAGAGGCGCTTGGTTTCGTCGTGATAGCGCTTCTGGCCATAGGGAACGACTTCCTTGGGCTTGAACATGAAATGGTGAGCCTGGCCGAACATCGGGCCGACGCCGCCCATCTGCCACATCAGCCACTCAAAGGTCGCAACCCGCTCGCGCCCGCCCTTCGGCAGCAGGTCGCTACCTGTCTTCTCCGCCAGATAGACCAGGATCGCGCCCGTTTCGAAGACGGAAATCGGCTTTCCGTCCGGACCGTCCGGATCGACGATGGCGGGAATACGGTTGTTGGGCGAAATCTCGAGAAACGCCGGGGAGTGCTGCTCCCCTTGCGAGATATTCACTTCAATCACGTTATACGGCAGGCCCAGTTCTTCGAGCATGATGGAGACCTTGCGCCCGTTCGGCGTGGCCCAGGTATACAAATCGATCATTTGAAAATTTCCTCCGTCGCCGGAATTGTCGAATCATTGGCCGCCAGCATAAGGCAACTCGATATGCGGGCAAGTCCTTGATGACCCGACGTCAATCCGCCGTCGCGGGCGGAAGGACACCGCTGTTTTCTTCGGTCACCGGCGCCCATTCATCCAGGTAGGCGTGGATTGCGTCGCATGCGCCCTGGGCCGCAGGGCCGACCCGTTCGGCCCGCATGTAGATGATCGCCAGGGTCAAGGCGGTCAACGTCTGCTGATCCCGCTGTTTGCGGGCTTCGTTATGCATTCGGCGCATGTGATCCTGGGCCCGCTTGTAGCCATAGACCTCGTCCTTTTCGATGAAGGTCTCGTGCAGGTGATCCAAGTCCTTGCGCAAGTCGCGTGCGACCTCGGCCCGGATCGGGCCGTAATGCTCTTCGGTCAAGGCATGCAGGATGTACTTCGTATCGCGGTTCAGGCGACGCGCTTCGGCTTCGGGGCCGAAAATCTTGTTCCAGATATTCTTAATCACGGAGTTTCATTCACTTCTTATTATCGCAGGGAGATGCCGTTCGGCAGGGCAGACAATAGCCCCCGCCCATATGGGAAAACAACCAAAGCAGTACAAGGTTCGGCGGCTGACGTATCGTTTGCCGCCGATTTATGACCGCACTGTGTTAAACAGCCATTTCAGTTCCGGTTTAACCCCTTGAAACCACGCCAGGACCCGCATGCCCGAACTTCAGACCATCGCCCTTGTCGGCGTCATTTTTTTGATCGCCGGCGCAATCAAGGGTGTCGTCGGCGTGGGGCTGCCAACCGTCGCCGTCGGCCTGATGACCGCGATTATCGGCTTGCACGAAGCGGTCCAACTGGTCGTCGTTCCGGCTTTGTTGACCAATGTCTGGCAGGGAGCCGTCGGCGGACAGTTCAAAATTCTGGTCCGCCGGCTCTGGCCGCTCCTGCTCACGTCGGTGATCGGCACATGGTTCGGGGCTTGGCTACTGGTCGTGGTCGAAGCCCATCTGCTATCCGGCACCCTGGGCATTCTGTTGGCCGTCTACTCCCTGTATTCGCTGCTGACCCCGCAGATTCCGCCGCCCGGGCGGTGGGAGCCCCTGCTCAGCCCGCTCATGGGACTGACCGCCGGCGTCGCCTCGGGCGCGGTCGCATCGTTCACCATGCCGGGCGCGGTTTATTTACAAGCTCTGGGCCTCGGCCGTGACGGCTTGGTCCAGGCGATGGGCATTGCCTTCACCATCGTCACACTGGGCCAAGCCGCCAGCCTGACCGGCCACGGCATCCTGGGCGGCGAAATGGCGCTGGCTTCCGCTGGCGCATTGATCCCCGCAGCGCTCGGCATGATCGGCGGTCAACGCATCCGTCGCCGTCTTCCCGCCGAGGCCTTTCGGCGAGCGTTCTTTTTCGGCCTTCTGCTGCTAGGGGTTTATTTGGCGGCGCGCGCATTCATCCGATAGACGAACAAGCAACGAATTCAGTTTATTTCATCCGTTATTTTGTGAATTCAGCTGCAGCACTTCCTAACATTTAACTATCGAAATATGCCCGGCCTGTGGCACTCTTGTAGACCTGAGGGGACTTACAAAAGGCAATGGACGCGAACGCGCAGAAACGTGCGTTTTATGGAGACCTGATCATGACCCGGACCCGTTTTTCGGAAGACTTCTTCCGGCTACCCGCTGCGGCTGCCGTCGCTCTGATGCTCGGCATGACCGGCGCACAGGCCGATGAGGCCGCTTCCGCCAAGGAGCAAGCCAACACCCCGCCGTCGGAAATCAAAATGATGTACCACGCGCCTCAGGGCGATGCCGGCGCCAAGGACGACGATCCGCTGGAATCCCTCAACCGCGTGACCTCGGAATTCAATAACCTGTTTCGCGGCCTGATCCTCGATCCGCTGATCGACGGATACAAGGCCGTCACGCCCGAAGGCCTGCAGCAAGCGATCTCCAGCGCCGCCAAGAACTTGGCCGAGCCGGTGACCGCCGTTTCTTCGCTGTTGCAGGGCGACACGGAAAACGCAGGCAACGCGACCAAGCGCTTCCTGGTCAACTCGACCGTCGGCGTCGGCGGCCTGGCCGACCCGGCAACGGACATGGGCATTCATTCGCGGCAGGAAGACCTGGGGCAGGCCTTTGGCGCCAATGGAATGGAACCGGGCCCGCATATCGTCCTTCCGATCCTGGGTCCCAGCAACCTGCGTGACGCCACGGGCGATATCCTGACCGGCCTTGCCAGCCCGCTGCCGCTTGCTGGTGCCGCCGCGCAGGGCACCGTCACCTATTCGGACAATCAGGACGCGATCAAGGCGGCGACGTCCAATTCGGTCGACCGCTACACCACGGAAAAGACCTTGTACGAACAGCACCGCCAGTGGGAAGTGACCAACGGCGCCGGGGCGATCCCCGCCGACGGCCCGACCCTGGCCGACGAAGGCCCCTCCGTGGCCTCAAAGCCGACACAGCAGTAACGACGCACCTCGGGCCGGGGGCCGTTCCCCCGGCTGCGCTGCGCCCTGCTGTTTCCGGGTCTTATTTTCCGGGCCTTATTTTTCGGGGCCTGGTTTCACCGCCTGATCGACGAATACGGGAATCGATTGTTCCATCGTCCGGTTCGGATCGATGGTTTCGCGCGTTTCCGCGCCGAACGGCGTTTCCGCCAAAATACGGAAGATATCCGCCGAGGCGTCGTGAAACCCGCTGGGCAGGCCCGCGTCACGATAGGTCGCGGCGATTTCCTCCATCTCACGCACCCAACGGCCCGCATCGGCGGGCAGGCGCGGGACCGATCCCCGCATCCGCTTCAATGCCGCCTGCTGGCTGTCCTCGAACTCGCCGATCAGATCGTCGAACAGGTCCAATCTGTGGGCCAACATCAGCACCGCCGTATACAGCGCATTCGTGCCCTTGGTCAGGCCCGCATAGGCCATCTTCAAACCTGATGCTCGGCCGATATCTGCGCCCATGTCGATCACTGTAATCCCCTGCCCGTCCAAGGCGACCATCGGCGCCGTGTCCGGGCCGGAGACATAGAACCGCGTTGACCGCCCCGGGATCGGGGCCAGACCGATGATGCCGCAATCGATGAAGGGCGCGCCCGCATCGGCCATCACGGCTCCGACCTCTGCCGCCGTCGCCGGCGAGACCGCGTTGCAATCCACATATACCGCCGTCGAGCCAGCGGCTTTCATCGCCGCCGCCAGATCCTGCGCCTGGGCCAAAGCATTGGCGGGCGGCAGGATCGACAGAATCATGTCGGCCTCACTGACCAGGGTCTCCAGGTCCGGCACATCGCGGAAGTTTCCCTTGGCCGCAAGGCCGCGGGTGCGCTCGCTTCGCCCGGCCAGGCAAGTGATCACATCGTTGCCGTGTTCGCCCAGAACCTTGCCCACGGCATGGCCCATGTCGCCCGGCGCCGAAACGGCGATGCAGCTTGTCGTCATATCCTTGTCCCCCAGTCTAGAGTTCATAAATCAGTGGCCGGAACGCGATGCGCTATGCGCCTTTGTCCGAATGACCCAAATCGCGATCCGGCGCGACGATGTCGCGGACGCGCTGTTTCAGGTCCTTGGCTTCGGGAAAACCGCCGTCGCGCTTGCGGTCCCAGATCACGACATCATCCACCCGCACGATAAACCGTCCACCGATGTCGTCGGGGCATAAGGTCACCCCGCCCAAGGTATCCTCGAACGTGCTCAACAATTCCTGCGCCATCCAGGCTGCCCGCAACAGCCAGCGGCAGCGGATGCAGTATGTGATGGAAACCAGGGGCTTTACGGTCATGTCGACTTCCTAAATCGGCGAGTTTCTCAGCATATCCTTGATCAGCCCCCAGAACACCGGCGGCGTGCCGTTACTGGTGTAACGCCATCCAAGATGACTGTTACAGCCCCGGCAATGGGCGAAGTTCCAGGCATAACCCTTGAACCAGGAATAATCCTCGGTCGGGGGGCCGACATCAGCCGCGCCCGGCGCTTCGGCAAAACTGACGACGACGAACATACGCCCCGCCGGATTCGCGCAGACGCGCTCTCGGTCCCCGCCCGGCGCGATGGCCCAGCGCTGGCGGGTCACAAGGTGGCCGCAACGCGCGCAATAAAGCGCATCGTCGGTTGCCTCGGCCAAGTCGACCTCGGCCACGTTCTCTGTTTCGGCATCAAACAGCGCTGGAACTCCTGAAAAACGGACCTATGTTATGCCTCTTGTATAATTACCATCAATTTTGCACCCTGTTGGCACAACTCACGGTGGGGAAAGGATGCGCGCGGTTCTGCTTTGCCATCATTCTAATATCCACCGAAACCCGAACGTGATCGTGATCCATGACCGGCGTGAACGCGAATAATTTGGATAAGCCTTTCAGGATGCGATTGGCCGGCTTGGTGCTGGCCGCCCTTTTTCTGTTGGCGCTGGCGCCCTGCGGCGCGGCCCTGGCCGAGGATAAGAAGCCCGGCAAGCTGACCAAGGTCACCCTTCAACTGAAATGGGCGCATCAATTTCAGTTTGCCGGTTATTACGCCGCCAAGGCCAAGGGCTTTTACCGGTCGCGCGGCCTGGACGTGACGATCACCCCTGCCCAGCCCGGTCACAAACCGATGGAAAGCGTCGCTGACGGCAATGCCGAATTCGGTGTCGGCACCACGGATCTGCTGATGATGCGGGCTGCCGGAAAGCCGGTCGTCGTCCTTGCCGTGGTCTACCAGCATTCGCCCCTGTCACTGATGCTGGACGCGCGCAGCGAGTTCCACAACATTCATCAGCTTGCCCGCGGCAAGATCATGATCGCCCCGCACGAGACAGAACTGCTGGCCTATTTCGCCGCCGAGGGCCTGGACGTCAAACATCTGAACTTCGTCGATCACACCTTCAATACCCACGACCTACAGGGCGGTCGGGTCGATGCGATGAGCGTCTATTCGACGGACGAGCCATACGAGTACGAGCGCGAGGTCGGCCCCGTGCGTCTGTTCCGCCCGATCGACGGGGGGATCGACTTCTACGGAGACAACCTGTTCACCACCCAGAACATGATCGACAAGGACCCGAAGCTGGTTCAGGCATTCCTCGATGCGTCCCTGGAAGGCTGGCGCTACGCGATGAGCCATCAGGAAGAAATCGTCGACTTGATCCTGGATGAGTACAGCACCCGCAAGACCCGAGACAATCTGGTCTACGAGGCGCGCAAATCGGCCGACCTGATTCTGGCTGACGTCGTTCCCCTGGGTTTCATCAATCCCGCCCGCTGGGAGCGCATCGCCCATCATTACGCCGGTCTGGGCCTACTGCCGCCCGACATGGGATTGGACGGCTTCATATACGAAACCCATGGCTCGCGCCCCCTGCCGATGTGGATGCGCTGGGCATTCTTCGTCGCCTCCGGCATCGCGATCCTGGCCCTGCTGGGCGGATTGTGGTTGGCGGCGTTCAACCGTCGCCTGCGCCTGGAAATGGACGAACGAGAACGGGCCCAAGGGGCCCTGGCCCTGCGGACGGGCGAGCTCGAGGAAAGCAACAGCCAAAAAGACGTGCTGCTGACCGTGATCGGTCACGACATCCGCAACCTGTTCAACCCGCTTCTGATTTATGCGCAGTTGCTGGCGGACCCGAACCGGGCGCTCGATTCCAAAACGGTCCAGGACTACGGCGCAAAGCTGTATGACGCCGGGCGCAACGCCTCCGAAGTGCTCGAAAACCTGTTGGAATGGGCACTGGTTCGAACCGGGCAGCGTCAAACCCATCTTGAAATGACGGACCTGGGACAACTGACCCGCGAGACTGCGGGTGTCTATTCCGCAGACGCCTCGCTACGCGGGGTCAAGCTCGACATCGAAGAAGGCCCGCCGGTCAAGGTTCAGGCTGACCGGCATCAGATGTCGACCGTCATCAGGAACCTGATCAACAACGCGCTGAAGTTCACGCCCAAAGGCGGCTTCGTCACGGTCAAGGTGTTCGACGACGGCAAGGAAGCCCATATCCAAATCGCCGATACCGGCATCGGCATGGACCCGCATCTGATTACCCGCGTGCTGTCCGGGGCCAGCGCCGACCTGGCGACCGGCGGCAAGGGCGAGGTCGGGACCGGCGTGGGCTTGGCCCTGTGTCGTCAGTTGGTGCAGGTCAACAACGGCCGCCTGGACATCTCCCCGAACCCGGGCGGCGGCACGATCTTCACGGTATCTCTGCCGGTCGCCTAAATCCTATAGATCCTTGGCGAAGTAATAGCGCATCAGGCCGGACCCGGCGGTGCGCTTGGTCTGCGTGGTCGAGACTTCCTCGCGCTCCAGGTCATAGCCAGCAACCTCGTACAGCGCCTTGGCCTGCGGTTGCAGGGCCGAGGTCGACAGGACCATCCGCTCGTAGCCCTTTTCCCGCGCTTTGTCCTCGACGAAGCGCAGCAGCTTGCGGCCCAGCCCCTGGCGGCGGAATTCAGCGGCGACGTACATCCGGCGAACTTCGGCGGCGCCTTTGCCGACGTCTTCCAGACCGACCATGCCCGCGACCTCACCGTCGATTTCAGCCACCCAGAAACCGAAACCGGGACGGCCGTAATAATCCTCGATGCAGTCGATTTCCTCGTCCAACGCCAATTGGATATAGGACTCGAACAGCTTCTCCATCCCCGGCTGTGTGATGTGATGGTTCCAGTCCAGGAAGATTTGGCGGACCCGTGCGTGATCTTTGGCGGCGAAGGGGCGGATAATCACCGTCTTCAGCCCTTCAGCTTGTCACGCAGCAGTTGGTTGACCTGTTGCGGGTTGGCCTTGCCCTGGGTCGCCTTCATGACCTGACCGACGAACCAGCCGATGGCCTTGTCGTTGCCGCCGCGCACTTCGTCGGCCTGGCCGGGATTGTCGGCGATGATCTGGTCGACCGCCGCTTCGATCGCGCCGGTGTCTGTGATCTGCTTCAGGCCCTTTTCCTCGACGATCTTTTCCGGATCGCCCGAGGTTTCCCACATGATCTCGAACACGTCCTTGGCGATCTTGCCGGAAATCGTCTCGTCCTGGATAAGCGCGACCAGACCACCCATCTGCGCGGCGGATACCGGGCAGTCGGTGATGGTCAGGCCTTCCTTGTTGAGGCGGCCATAGAGTTCGTTATTGACCCAGTTCGAGGCCAGCTTGGCATCGCGCCCCTCGGCCACTTCCTCGAAATAGGCGGCACGATCCTTGTCGGCCGCCAGCACGGAGGCGTCATAGTCCGACAGGCCGAGCACGCTGACAAAGCGCTCGCGCTTGGCGTCGGGCAGTTCCGGCAGACCGGCCTTGATCTCGTCGACCCAGGTCTGCTGCAGCTCCAGCGGCAGCAGGTCGGGATCGGGGAAGTAGCGGTAGTCGTGCGCTTCTTCCTTGGACCGCATGGAGCGCGTCACGCCGGTATTGGCATCGAACAGGCGGGTCTCCTGGTCGACCTTGCCGCCCTCCTCGAGGATGTCGATCTGGCGCTGGGCCTCATACTCGATCGCCTGGCGGATGAAGCGCAGCGAGTTGACGTTCTTGATCTCGCAGCGTGTGCCCAGATGCTTGAAATCACCCGTCTCGCGGAATTTCTCGTAGGCGCCCGGCTTGCACACCGACACGTTCACGTCGGCGCGCAGCTGGCCCTTTTCCATGTCGCCGCCACACGTTCCCAGATAGCGCAGGATGGTACGCAGCTTGGACACATAGGCCGAAGCCTCTTCCGGCGAGCGGATGTCCGGCTTGGAGACGATCTCCATCAGCGCGACGCCGGTGCGGTTCAGGTCGATATAGCTCTTCGACGGATGCTGGTCATGCATCGACTTGCCGGCATCCTGCTCGAGATGCAGCCGTTCGATGCCAATCTCGCGCGTGGTGTCGTCCGGCATGTCGAGGCGCAGCGTCCCCTCGCCAACAATCGGCTGCTTGTACTGGCTGATCTGGTAGCCCTGCGGCAGGTCGGCATAGAAATAGTTCTTGCGGTCAAACACGCTGAACAGGTTGATCTCGGCATTCAGGCCGAGGCCGGTGCGGATCGCCTGGCGAACGCATTCCTGATTGATCACCGGCAGCATGCCCGGCATCGCCGCGTCGACGAGGCTGACATTGGCGTTCGGATCGGCGCCGAATGCGGTCGGCGCGCCCGAGAACAGCTTGGCGCTGGTGGATACCTGCGCGTGCACCTCAAGCCCGATGACGACTTCCCATTCGCCGGTGCGGCCTTCGACAAGATTGCTCATGATGCACCTCCCGCGCGGCGCGACGGCACCGCATCGAACGCGGCCGCATCCTCGATCACGCGGCCGATGCTGTAGAGTGTTGCTTCATCGAACGGACGACCCAGGATCTGCAGCCCAAGCGGCAAGCCGTCGGCATTCAGCCCAGCCGGAACCGCCATGCCCGGAAGACCTGCGAGGTTCGCCGGAACGGTGAACACGTCGTTCAGGAAATTGGTCACCGGATCGTCCACCTTGCGGCC
>DJHY01000023.1:21111-22100 GCA_002433335.1 Rhodospirillaceae bacterium UBA6608
GGGTATGCGGCAGCGATACCACCACCACATTGGCGCCTGCGTCCTTCAGCCATTCGATGCCGCGATCCCACATGGCGGAGATTTCGGCGTTCAGGCCATCGGGACGATATTCCTTCGGGATNNGCGGTGTCGAAATCCTGCTTGATCAGCCGGCGCACCTTCTGCGCCTTCAGGTAATAGGCGTCGTAATAGCCTGCCGACAGGACGTAGGTGCCGATCATGATGCGGCGCTTGACCTCCGGTCCGAAACCGGCGGCGCGGGTCGCGGCATACATGTCCTGCAAGCCCGCCCCATCGGGCAGGTCGCGCTGGCCATAGCGCACGCCGTCATAGCGGGCGAGATTGGACGACGCTTCGGCAGGCGCGATGATATAATAGGTCGGCAGCGCATATTTGGTATGCGGCAGCGACACTTCGACCACTTGCGCGCCTGCATCCTTCAGCCACTCGATGCCGCGATCCCACAGGGCGGAAATTTCCGCGTTCAGGCCGTCGGGGCGATATTCCTTCGGGATGCCGACGGTCTTGCCTTTCAGGTCGCTCGACAGATTGGCTTCCCACTGCGGCACGGGCAGGTCGAGCGACGTCGAATCCTTGGGATCGAAGCCCGACATCACCTCCAGCAAAATCGCATTGTCACGCACCGTCCGCGCCATCGGCCCAGCTTGATCCAGCGATGACGCGAACGCCACGATGCCCCAGCGCGAGCAGCGACCATAGGTCGGCTTGATACCCGAAATACCGGTGAAGGCCGCCGGCTGCCGGATCGAACCGCCCGTGTCGGTGCCGGTTGCCGCCGGGCAAAGCCGCGCCGCGATCGCCGACGATGAACCGCCCGAAGAGCCACCGGGAGCCAGCGCCGCATTGTCGCCCCTGCCCCCATCTGTTTTGGCCCGCCGCCAGGGCGAGATGACATTGCCATAATAGCTCGTCTCGTTGGACGATCCCATGGCGAACTGGTCGAGGTTCAGCTTGCCCAGCATCCCCGC
>DJHY01000186.1 GCA_002433335.1 Rhodospirillaceae bacterium UBA6608
AACGACCAGACGGCGCAGTTGTTGTTCGCCCTGGGCGCGGCCAAGGACCGTCGCGGCGACACCGCCGGGGCGTTCGATGCCTTCACCAAGGGCAATGCCATGCGCCGCCGCTTGTTGGACGGCGCCGGGCAGGGCTTCGATGCCGACCGCCTGGATAAATGGGTGGACGCGATCATCGATACCGTCGACCGTGACTTCCTTGCGCGGTTCAAAGGGGTGGGCGACGCCACGGCGGCGCCGGTGCTGGTCGTCGGCATGCCGCGTTCGGGCACGACCCTGGTCGAGCAGATCGTCTCCAGCCATCCGCAGGGGGCCGGGGCGGGCGAACTGGATTCATTGTCCCGCTTGCTGCCCGATTTCCCGGAAGGGTTGGATGATCTGGACCCTGCGCGGGTCGGGGACCTCGCCGCCGCTTACCTGAAGCAATTGCTGGCCGGGCGCGGAGAAGCGGCGCGCGTCATCGACAAGACGCCGTTTAACATCTTCCTTTTGGGCTTGGCGCAGATGCTGATGCCGGGGGCGCGGGTCGTGCGCTGCCTGCGCGATCCCAAGGATACGGCATTGTCATGTTACTTTACCAACTTCGCCCAGGGGCTGACCTGGTCGACGGACCTGGGCGACATCGCCCGCATGCAGGCCGCGCAGGACCGGGTGATGGATCATTGGGCCAAGGTCCTGAATTTGCCGGTTCACGACGTCCGCTATGAAGACCTGATCGCCGATCAGGAAGGCCAGAGCCGCGCCCTGATCGAGTTCCTGGGCCTGGAATGGGACCCGGCCTGCCTTGAATTCCACAAATCCGGTAATGCCGTGCTGACCGCCTCCAACTGGCAGGTGCGCAAGCCGTTGTACAAATCGGCGGTCGGTCGTGCGGCGGCATACGAAGCGTTGATGTCGTAGCGACAATTGGCGGAGACGGAGATCATGCAGTCAGAGGCGCCATCCGATCCGCGCCCAAGGGACGACAACTTGCATCTGGTCCTGTCCAGCGAACAGGAACAGTGGATCCGCGACAAACTTTCCATGGCCGTCGGCTTGGCCTGGGCTTCCGTATTTTTCCTGGCGCTCAGCGTCGGTTGGTTGAGCGCCTTGTCCGTCGGCTGGGTCAGCTTCGACAACGGCGGGCCGGGGTGTTTCGAACTGTCGGCCGATGCGCCCGATTATCAAGCCCGGCTGCGCGAATTCCGCGCAGTTGGGTTGGAGCCGTGCCCGCCGGAAGGCGCGCAATCCGAGGGGGCGCAGGCCGGCTACGTGGTTTTGGCGGTCAGTATTCTGGCAGTTCTGGCTTTGGTGATCTCGCCGTTGACCCTGGGTCGAAATCTGTTTCTGGTTCGGCAATACCGGGGCTATCTGAAGGATCACGCCTCGTTCCTGCGCAGGTATAATCGCGGCTGAGTGGCGGCGCTTGGCCGCAGTAGGACCAAGGTTCTTTTTCAGAACAACTGCGCTTCGGTCCTGGTCGATTTCAGGGTTTCACGCAGGCGTTCAACCACAACCACCAACTTATCGACCTTCCCGTCAGGCGCCGTGAGCGGCAGGACCAGGCGCTCATGGACCCCGGTCGCGTCATGGGCATCGAAATTTCGGTGCATCAAGGCGGGCAGGCCGGTCGTGGTGCATCGGTCATAGATGATTTTGACTTCACTGAAGTCGTATTGATGTCGGGCTTCGAAGAAGGTCAGTCCGGTATGATCGGGGACGTCCAGTTTCCATCGGTACTGAACGATCATCGTGCCGACGTAGCGGTATCGATAATCAATCGGGTCCGATCCCGGAAGGACGTCGAGCACCAGGCATATGGGTGCGTCTTTGTAGAGGTCCATAAGGTTGAAAGTAGACCAGCCCGGAGCCCGGTCGCCGGACCATTTCGCGCACCAATAGTCCCACACATGGCGCGTACGGGCACCAAGCAGGTTGTTGGCGATATCGCCGATCGTCGAAAACGTTTCCATCGACGGTTCTCATACGGGGTTGTGCGCAACAAGGTAAGCTGGCCGGAAGTCCTATCGACGAATGGCCTAGCTTGGCGACAGGGGCCGTGTCATAAGCGGGGCCATGTCCAAAACCGCACAAACCGCGCCGCTGATCTGGGTTCTGGCCGACGACCGGCCCGGAAACCGCAGCCAATGCCTGGGCGTGGCCAAGGTTCTGGGCCTGCCGTTCGAACACAAGGATATCGTCTATAGCCCCTTCGTCCGCCTGCACAACGCGGTGTTGGGGGCGTCGTTCCTGGCGATCACGGCGGAAAGCCGCGCCCGTCTGACCGCGCCCTGGCCGGACTTGATCATCGGGGCCGGGCGGCGCAGCGCTTCGGTCGCGCGCAAGATCAAGAAGCTGTCCGGCGGGCGGACCAAGCTGGTTCACATCATGCATCCGGGGGCCGGGGCGGGGGATTTCGATCTGATCGCCCAACCGGCTCATGACGCGCGCGCCCCAGCGGCCAATATCCTGAGCATTCCCGCCGCCCCGCACGGGGTGACGGCGGATGTGCTGGCCGATGCTGCTGTTGAATGGCAGGCGGCATTTGCCGACTTGCCGCGTCCGCTGATCGCGCTGATGGTCGGCGGCAGCACCCGCCGTCGTGAATTCGGCCCGGAAATGGCGGGCGAAGTTGCGCGGCTGGCCGCCGGAATGGCCAAGGCGCGGGGTGGGGCGTTGCTGGTATCGACCAGCCGGCGGGTCGAGGAATCGGAAGACCCGGGCACCATGCCTGCCTTGTTGAAAGAAGTCGCCGAGGTGCCCCATTACATCTATCGCTGGGGCGATCCCGCAGGGAACCCGTACATGGGCTATCTGGCTCACGCCGATACGGTTGTGGTCACGGGGGATTCAGTATCGATGTCGACCGAAGCCTGCGCCCGGCCGGGCCCGGTTTACCTCTATGCTCCCGACGCGCTGATCACGCCCAAGCACAAACGCTTCCACGATTTCCTATTCGATAACGGCTACGCCCGCCCGCTGACGGCGGATACGGCCTGGGAAGACTGGTCGCATCCGCCGCTCAATCCGGCGGAAGACGTCGCCCGGGCCATTCGCGAACGTTTCGGTATTGGGGCGTAAATCCCGCGTTACCTGTTCCCTCCGCTGCGCTAGCATGACGTTCCGGCATTGTCCGGAGCAGGGAGGAGACCATGGCCGAAGACTTGCTGTTCGGCATTCAGACCAACGGCATCAAGCATACCCACGCCGACCCCATGCCCGACGTGGACACCCGCTTTCGCATGGTTCGAGACGCGGGCGTGTTCGATTACGTCGACAAGACGCCGGACCCCGACCAGATCGAGGATTTCGAGCGGGCGCGCGATAAATACGGCCTGCCGGTGCGGGCGGGGGGCTGGTTCTACGTCCTGGGGCAGGACGAGGCTTTGTTGGAAAAGAACCTGCAAACGGGGCAGCGTCTGGGCTCCCTGGTGCACAACACGCAGATCAAGCTGCACCACGCCCAAGGCCACATCGTGACCGATGACGAGGTCGCGGCGGCCTATCTATGGGCGGCTGAATTGGGCGACAAGTACGGCGTCGTTCCCTGTTTTGAGGTCCATGTGAATATGTGGTCCGAGGACTTCAACCGGGTCGCGCGCGTCGGCAATATGGTCGAGGCGCGGGGCGTGCCGTTCGCGATCACGCTCGACCACAGCCATACGATTTTCAAGATCGACAACCCAAAGGAACAGGAAATCTTCGACACCGCCGGTCAAATCGCGCGGGGCGAATTGATCCTGGACCCCTATACGCCGGGCAACGTGGTGCAGCAATGGATCGATGCGGGCTGGGTCCGCCACTGCCATGCCCGCGCCGCTATCCCCAACAATCCGCTGAATTTGACGGGTCGCCATCCGGACGGACGGATCGGACGGGGCATTCAGTACCCCTTCGTTCAACCGGGGCCTGGTGAGTATCACGCCGACTGGGATGGCAGCCTGCTGGAGCCGTGGAAGGAATGCATCCGCATGGTGATGCGCCACCGCGTCACCGACCCGAAGGCCACGCTGGGTCAGATCTCGACCGAGTTCATCCCCAATCCGGATTACGGCGAGGGCTGCCGCTATTCCCTGTTCGAACAGGCGATCGCCTGCGTCGAATGGATGCGAAGCACCTGGGACGAGATCAAACGAGAAGCGGCGGCCTAAGCCGCCGCGTTCGTTAATTCGTTTGCCGGACAGGTTAGTCGGTCCAGGCTTTGACCTCGGTCTTCTGTTCGCCCAGGCCTTCGATGCCGACGCGCATGACGTCGCCCGGCTTCAGGAAGCGCGGCGGCTTCATGCCCAGGCCGACGCCCGGGGGCGTGCCCGTGGCGATGATGTCGCCCGGCATCAGGGTCATGTAGCTGCTGACCACCGAGACCAGATTGAAGACGTTGAACACCATGGTCTTGGTGCTGCCGTCCTGCATCATCTGGCCCGAAACCTCGCACCAGATGCGCAGGTTCTGCGGGTCGGGTACTTCGTCCGGCGTGACCAGCCAAGGGCCGAACGGGGCGAAGGTATCGAAGCTCTTGCCCTTGACCCATTGGCCGGTGGTTTCAAGCTGGAACGCCCGCTCGGACACGTCGTTCATGACCGCGTATCCGGCGATGTAATCGCCCGCGTCCGCTTCCTCGACATATTGGGCGCGCTTGCCGATGACGACGGCCAGTTCGGCTTCCCAGTCGCCTTTTTGCGAGCCCCGAGGCAGAACCACGGGATCGTTCGGGCCGGACAGTGAAGTAATCGCCTTGGAAAAGATGATCGGCTCTTCCGGCAGGTCCATGCCGGCTTCCGCCGCGTGGTCGGCATAGTTCAGGCCGATGGCGACGATCTTGCCGACGCCGTTGACCGGCGCGCCCAGGCGGGGTGAGCCGCTGACGGCGGGAAATTCTTCGGGGTCCATGGAGCTGAGGCGGGCCAGGCGGTCGCTGGACAGGGTTTCCGGCGTGATGTCGGGCAGGCGGTCGGACAGGTCGCGGATGCGACCGGCGGCATCCAGAAGGCCCGGACGTTCTTCGCCTTTGGGACCGTAGCGCAGCAATTTCATGGATGGGCTCCCAGGTGGATTGTTGAATTCTTGGGGCCGGTTTGGGCCGGCCGCCGCATTAGGCTTTGCCCCGGCGACAAGGTCAAGGCTGATGCCGACAATTTTAGAAAAGTTTTATAGAATATTGAAAATACTTAATTTTTTTGCCCGTTTGGTGGGGCGGTAATAGGCTGGCCGGGAAAGGAATCCCGGCCATGCTCGGCATTCGATCACGATTTGTGCGCCTTAAACGCGGCCCCTTGGCGGACGACCAGCAGGGCTCGTCGCTGATCGAGTTCGCCCTGGCGGCGCCCCTGATGGTGTTGATGATCGTCGGCGCGGTCGAGTTCGGGATGATCATGTTCATCTCGACCCTGATGGAGAGCGCCCTGCGCGATGCCGCGCGTTTCGGCATTACCGGCCAGGTGCCGGACGGGGCGACGCGCTTGGATCAAATCTTGGCGATCGTGGAACAGCGTACCATCGGCCTTGTCGACATGTCGGACGCCAAAATCGAGGTCCGGGTCTATCCGACCTTTGGCGATGTCGGGCGCGGCGAAAGCTATGTCGACGGCAACGGCAACGGCGCTTATGACCCGGGCGAGACCTTCACCGACGAGAACGGCAACGGCAGCTACGATTCAGATATCGGGCAGGAAGGCGCGGGCGACGCCGGATCGATCGTTGCCTATCGCATGGAATATGCCTGGCCGCTGCGTACGCCGCTGGTCGGCAATCTGATCGGGCATGACGGCAAGTTCACCCTGCGGTCCGCCATCGCCGTGCGAAACGAGCCTTATGACCAGGCCATCGGCGCCCCGGCGCCGGGCGGGTGAGGTCGCCATGGGATGGATGCGCCGACTTTTGGAACGACTGCGCCGCGACGGACGAGGAACGATCTCGGTCGAACTGGCATTTGCAGTACCGGTCCTGACCGGGCTGCTGATGTCGGGGGTCGAGGTCACGCGCTATGTGCTGATCAACCAAAAGCTGGAACGCACCGCGGCGACCATGGGCGATCTGATCTCGCGCATGCCGGAGCTGACCGAGGGCGACATCACGTCCTTCTTCGCCGCCTCGGACCAGGTCATGACCCCGTATGACGTTCAGACCGATGGTCGGGTGATTATCTCGTCCATCACCAGTGACGGTGGTGATCCCGCAATCGTTTGGCAGCGGACCTATGGCGCGGTTGGGGCGGGCAGCCGTTTCGGCGACGTCGGCGATGTGCCGGTTCTGCCCAACGGCTTCGTTGTGCGGGACGGTGAAAACGTCATCACTGCCGAGGTATTCTTCGAATTTCAGCCGATCATGATGACGGGCGTTCTTGACCCGACGCGGCTGTATTCCCGCGCCGTGTTCCGGCCTCGCTTCGGTTCGTTGGCGCAGATTACACCCTGACCATTGTTGCGTGATTGCCTGCTGTTCGGGCTGCAACCATAAATTCATTTGTTTTTTTTCTGTATTTCGGGAATAACCGAAATATGGAAGACAAGGATTTCATAGAGCTGTTTGCGGCTTTGGCCCAGGAGCATCGCCTCGCGGTGTTCCGACTGTTGATGCGCCAGGGCCCCAGCGGCCTGCCGGCCGGGGAGATTTCTCGTCAATTGGGTGTCCCGCCATCGACCCTGTCTGCCCATCTGGCGCAGCTCAGCCAGGCCGGGTTGATCCGGGCGACCCGCAACCGCCAGCAAATTCTTTATGCCGCCGATGTCGATGGCACGCGGCGATTGATCGACTACCTAACCGAAGATTGTTGCCAGGGCCGGCCCGATATCTGCGGATACGCCGACCCTTTGGCCTGTTCGCCGAACAAGGAATCCGCCGATGAGCGCTAATCCGCCGAAACCCTACAATGTCCTGTTTCTCTGCACGGGTAATTCCGCCCGCAGCATCATTGCCGAGGCCGTTCTCAACCGTGACGGCGGCGACCGCTTCGTCGCCTATAGCGCGGGTAGTCAGCCGGCGGGGCAGGTCAATCCCTACGCCCTGGAGCTGCTGAATAATCTGAATGTGCCGACGGCCTCGCTGCGCTCCAAAAGCTGGGATGAGTTCGCCGAACCCGGCGCGCCGGTGATGGATTTTGTCTTTACCGTTTGCGACAACGCGGCCCATGAAGTTTGCCCGATCTGGCCGGGGCAGCCGATTTCCGCCCATTGGGGGGTGCCCGATCCGGCGGCGGTCGAAGGAACGGAAGCCGTCAAAC
>DJHY01000277.1:0-2324 GCA_002433335.1 Rhodospirillaceae bacterium UBA6608
CGATCAGAAATACGCCCCCGAGGCCGTGGCCGAGGAAACCGGCATCGATGCCGCGACGATCCGGCGCATCGCCGCCGAATTGGCGAAGGTCGCTTTCGAGGAAACCATCGAGATCGACCAGCCTTGGACCGACTGGGCCGGGCGCAAGCACGACAAGATGATCGGCCGTCCCGTCGCGTTCCACGCGATGCGCGGCATTTCCGCCCATTCCAACGGCTTCCACACTTGCCGGGCGCTGCATGTGCTGCAGATGATCCTGGGCACGGTCGATTGCCCGGGCGGGTTCCGCTACAAGCCGCCGTTCCCCAAGCCGTGCCCGCCGCCGCTGAAGCCTGCCGGTAAGCCGGGCGAGGTTGCCGCCGAAACGCCGCTGCCGGGACCGCCCCTGGGCTTCACCACGGGACCCGAAGACCTGATCGTCGAGGCCGATGGTTCGCCCCGGCGCATCGACAAGGCGTTCTCGTGGGAACATCCGGTTTCCGTCCACGGCATGATGCATATGGTTATCACCAACGCGGCCAAGGGCGATCCCTATCCGGTCGATACCCTGTTCATGTTCATGGCGAACATGAGCTGGAATTCGACCATGAACTCGTCCGGCGTGATGGAAATGCTGACCGATAAGGACGAGGAAACGGGCGAGTACAAGATCCCGCGCATCATCTACTCCGACGCTTATTTCTCGGAAATGGTGCCCTTTGCCGACCTGATCCTGCCGGATACCACTTACCTGGAGCGTTGGGACTGCATCTCGTTGTTGGATCGTCCGATTTCGGAAGCCGACGCGGCGCAGGATGCGATCCGCCAGCCGGTGATCCAGCCGGATCGCGACGTCCGTCCGTTCCAGACGGTCCTGTTGGACCTGGGCGCGCGCCTGGGCCTGCCGGGGATGGTCAACGCCGACGGCTCGGCCAAATACCCGGGCGGCTATGCCGATTACATCGTCAACCATGAACGGGGCCCCGGCATCGGGCCGCTGATCGGGTGGCGTGGTGAAAACGGCGACCAAGCCTGCAAGGGGGCTCCGAACCCGGATCAGCTGAACCGCTATATCGAAAACGGTTGCTTCTACACCCACGAAATTCCGCACGAGGCGCTGTATTTCAAGATGGCCAACAAGGCCTATCTGGAATGGGCGACCGAGGCCGGGTTCATGGGCCACGCCAACCAGGTCGTGTTCCACCTGTATTCCGAACCGCTGCAGAAATTCCGCCTGGCCGCGCGCGGTCATGGCGACATTCAGCCGCCGGAGAAGGATCGTCAGCGGATCGACGCCTATTTCGATCCGATCCCGATCTGGTATCCGCCGTTCGAAGGCACCATGGTCGATACCGAGGAATATCCGCTGCATGCCCTGACCCAGCGTCCGATGCAGATGTATCATTCCTGGGGTTCGCAGAATGCCTGGCTGCGCCAGATCACCGGCTCCAACAAGCTGTACATCGGCATGGAGGTCGCTGCCCGTCACGGGATCGAAGACGGCGACTGGGTCTGGATCGAAAGCTATCACGGCAAGGTCAAGGCGCAGGCGGCCCTGATGGACGGCGTCAACAAGCACACCGTCTGGACCTGGAACGCCATCGGCAAGCGGGCCGGGGCATGGAACCTGGACAAGGACGCCGGCGAGGCGACCAAGGGCTTCCTGCTCAACCACGTCATTTCCGAGCTGCTGCCGGAACGGAACGGCTATCGGTACTCGAACTCCGATCCGATTACCGGGCAGGCGGCTTGGTACGACCTGCGCGTCCGTATCGAGAAAGCCAAACCGGACGAGGCCGCGGAGACCTGGCCGAAGCCCGATCCCTTAACGCCGCCACCGGGGATGCCGAAAAGCCCCGATGTTCTGCGCTACGGCGCCGGTTTCAAAAAGAACGGGGGAGGGAACTGAGATGACTATTCTTCCCGGTGAAACCCCGAAAAAGCTCGGCCTCGTCATCGACCTGGACATCTGCGTCGGCTGTCATGCCTGCGCCGTGAACTGCAAGGAATGGAACACCGGCGGCCATATGGCCCCGCTGACCGATCTTCAGCCCTATGGCGCCAAGCAACAGGGCGTGTGGTTCAACCGCATTCATGCCTTCGAAGCCCAGCGTACGGACGGCAAGCCCAACCAGACGGTGCACTTCCCGAAATCCTGCCTGCACTGTCAGGACGCGGCCTGCGTCACCGTCTGCCCGACGGGCGCCAGCTTCAAGCGCTCGGCCGATGGCATCGTTCTGGTCGACGAAAGCAAATGCATCGGCTGTAAGCTGTGTTCTTGGGCTTGTCCCTACGGCGCGCGCGAGTTCGATGCCGATGCTGGCGTGATGAAGAAATGCACGCTC
>DJHY01000277.1:2638-3024 GCA_002433335.1 Rhodospirillaceae bacterium UBA6608
GTGATGAAGAAATGCACGCTCTGCATCGACCGGATCTACAACGAGCATATTCCCGAGCGGGAACGTGTTCCGGCCTGCGTCTCGACCTGCCCGGCTGGGGCGCGTCACTTCGGCGACTTGGGCGATCCGAATTCGGACGTTTCCAAGCTGGTGGCCGATCGTGGCGGATACGACCTGATGCCGGAAATGAACTATAAGCCGACCAACAAGTATCTGCCGCCGCGTCCGCGACGGGCCGAAGCCGCGCCCGGCGGGCCGAAGGACCTGAACGCCGAACCGGGACCGGAAAATCCGATCCTGCGTTGGGTCGACAAAGTCCTGTCCCGCTAAACCAAGACATCCAAGAACGAAGAGTAATTTCCCATGCATCCGGCATTTTCGGTCAT
>DJHY01000162.1:0-7263 GCA_002433335.1 Rhodospirillaceae bacterium UBA6608
CGGCTATAAATATTATCCCGATCCCTTCCCCGAGCCCTACCTGACCCGCCGCCGGGCAACCGGCTGGGGCCTGTATGGCGCGCTCGGCATCGAAAAGGGCGACAAGGAACGCATGCATCAACAGCATGGCCGCAATTTCCTGTTCTTCGACGCGCCGGTCGGCCTGATCTTCACCATCGACAAGTCGTTGGAGATCGGCAGCTGGCTGGACTACGGCACCTTCATCCAGAACATCATGGTGATGGCGCGCGGTCTGGGCTTGGATACCTGCCCGCAGGCAGCCTGGGCCAACTTCCACCGACGGATCATGGAAATCCTGGACATCCCCGAAGAGGAGATCGTCGTCTGCGGCATGGCATTGGGTTATGCGGACCCCAACGAGTCCGTCAACGAATACCGCCCGGTGCGCGAACCCGTCGAAGCCTTCACCCGATTCCACGACCTGGACTAAGGCCGAAAACCCTCACAGGTCGTCCCCGATCTGCGAGAGCGATGTGATATGGGCGTGAGCAGATTTCCGGCTCACGCCCTTTTCTTTTTCTAATGTAGCGCGGCTTTCCTGGGCGCAACCGGCTCACATTTCATTGAACCAACGTCATTCGAAAAAGAGGCGGTTCGGGCGCATCTTCTTCTCACCAACGGCGGGGATGTTCCCGCCGCTTCAACGAAGAAGGAAACCTAATCATGACCATTCGTACTTCCGCCATCCTGTTGCCCGCCCTGGCCTTGGCCCTGGGTATCGCTCTGTTCCAATCCCCGGCGCAGGCGACCGAAACCGCCATGGCCGCCGCCAACAGCGGACATTCGATCACCACCTCGGTCGAAGACTCCAACCGCTGGGGCGACTAAACCCCTGCGGGCATCTCCCGGGCCGGACCGCCCTGTCCGGCCCGGGTATAATGCTTTTATTTTATCGATATTATCGTTCATTTATATTCGTTATGAGGCGATAAGGATTTCGCCTAAAGTGCGCTTCGCCGGTATGGACCGGCCCAGCCGCCGGATGTGACCGGCGATGTTTTAAGAGCTGTCCCTCCCCCGTCTTCCCTTTCCCGTCGTCTACGGCCGGAAGCGGCAGCTCAAGGAGCCACTGAAGTGTTTACCCTGTCCCGTATTCAAGTCGTTCCCGCGATCGTTTTCGGGCTGTCCCTGGCCGTTGCGCATAGCGCCGGCGCTTCGAACATCTATGACACCATGTCGTCCGAGGAAATCGCCGACCACCAGTCGCAGCAGCTCGGCCAGCAAGAAGGTCAGTCCGTCCAGCCGCAGGCCGCCGACGACACCCAGCTCGCCAGCGCTGCCAGCACCCGTTCGGCCGAGGAATTCGCCGACTATCAGGGTCAGCTGAACGTCGTGACGATCGTCACCCAGACTCCTGCGGGTTCCGACGACTAACACAAGCCTTCTGGCAAACGTAATCCGAGCGGCAGCGGCATAGCGACCCGCGCCCCGGATGCCAAAAACGAAACCGGCGCCCCTTAGCAAAGGGCGCCGGTTTTCATTTGGGTCTCTGTGCTTCCCTCAAGAGGGAGGAATCAGGATTTCTGTTCGCGGCGATTGCGCAGCAAGGCGGCGTAGCGATAGATCGCATGCACGAACTTGCCGTACGGCAGGGTCAGGAACAAAGCCAGGACCGTGCCCAGGTGGATCGCCAGCAGCGTCCCCATATAGCTCGTGTCGCGCCAGATCAACAGCGCCAGGCCGGTCAGGCTGACCAGGAACAACAAGGCCAGGAAGCCCGTGTCCATGCCGCGCTGCGCGCCGTCCTGGGTGCGCTGATCGGCAATCCGCTTCAGGGAAATCAACCCAAGCGGCCCGATCAACAGGCCGATGCCGCCGACGGTGCCCAGCACCACCGGCAGGGAGGTATAGGCGTAGGGCGCTTCCCAGCCGAAAATGTAGTGATACAGCGTCGCGACCGAGGTCGCGGCGAAGCACAACAGGAAGCCCCAGAAGGTCATCTGGTGGAACACCCGGCGGATCTGCGAGAAGCTTTCCGACGGATAGTTGCAGCCGTCCATTTTGCCGCGCACGCCGCCGCCGCCCATGTACTTCATGACCATGGCGTCGTGGGTCGCCCCGGCCACGGACAGGGGTGTTTCCGGCTTTTGCGGGGCCGTGTCGCGGCGGAATCGCCAGAACCCGGCGACCAACACCCCGACGGCGTACAAGAACACCCCGCCGAAGGAATAAGCCATCACGTTGTGCGGAATGACAGCGTAGAAATTACCCGCATGTTCGCCCATCACCACTTCGGGCGGCTGGAACATGTGGATCAGTACCAGAACCAAGCCGATGCCGAAGGCCAGCAGCAGCGAAACCAAGGTGCCGTTTTTCTGGAACAGGCCCGACAGGGCGCTGGGCCAGGTGTAGCGGCGATAGGTATCGGCGCGCAGCCGGGCATAGGTCTGCGGAATATTGACGGCGAATTCATGCGGCGGCGCGTACTGGCAGGCATAGAAACAGCCGTTGCAGCCGTGGCACAGGTTCGCCAGGTAATCCAAATCCTGATCGGAGAACGTGCTCTGGCGCATCATCGCCGGGAACACGCCGCAAAAGCCCTCGCAATACCGGCAGGCATTGCAGATGGTCATCAGGCGGCGGGCTTCCTCGTGCAGGTCCTCCAGCTGATCACCTTCCAGTTCGTAACCGGCGGCGGCGAGACGGGGTTCAGTTGGAGACATTTCGAGCAGCTCCCTCTCCGGCGATGCGTCCGAACACCATCCCGATAGCCATGCCGACGCCACCGGCGTAGCCCTGACCCAGAATATTTCCGGAAATGACCTCGCCGGCGGCGAAGATATTGGCGGCGGGCACGACACGGCCGTCCGCTTCCTTGAATTGAACGCGGGCTTCCTTGTCCACCTTGACCCCGAGATAGGTAAAGGTGATCCCGGTCTTCAGCGGATAGCCGTAATACGGCGGCGTATCGATCGTCTGCGCCCAGTTGGTTTTCGGCGGGGTCAAGCCCTCGGTGGACAGACCGTCCAGAACCTCGGGCTTGAATTCCTTGTCCTTGTTTTCGCCCTGGCGGCAGGCGGCGTTGTATTCCGCCACGGTGTTTTCCAGGGTGTCCGGGTCCAACTCCAGCTTTTCCGCCAATTCGCGGATGCTGTCGGCCTTGATCGGCGGATACATGGACGGCATGAACAGGTCGTTGACCTTGGCATCGACGATCCCGTAGCCGATCTGATCTTCCTGCTTGGCCAGCAACCGGCCCCAAATGGCATAGCGCTTGGGCCAGATGTCCTCGCCCTCGTCATAAAACCGCTTGGCCTGACGGTTGACCATGATCGAATAGATCACGCAGTCGACGCGGGTCGCGATGCCGCCGTCGCATTTCGGGCTGCGGGCGTCGATGGCGATGGCATGGCACTGATCGGCCTCGGCCGCCGTTTCGGCGCCGTTGTTCATCAGCACGCGCAGCATCCGACCCTGGTTATAGCCGGTGCCGCGGATCAGGAAGCCCTCGGCGGCGTCGCCCCAGCCTTCCTTCAGCCACTCGATATTGGCCTGGAACCCGCCCGAAGCGATGACGATCGAGCGGGCCTCGACCACATGCTCGGCCCCTTCGTATTGCACGCGGGCGGCAGTGAACACGCCATCCTCGATGGTCAATTCCGTAACCTCGGCTTCGTAGCGGCAATCGACGCCGATCCGTTCCGCCGTGGCGTAATAGGCGTTCAACAGGGCCTTGCCCCCGCCCTTGAAGAAGGCGTTGGTGCGGTCCAACCCGATGGTGCCCGACAACGGCGGCTGGAACTTGACCCCATGAGCCATCATCCAATCGGCGGCGTCCTCGGACTTTTCAATCAGGAAGCGGGACAGCTCCTTGTCCGTGTTGCCCTGGGTCACGCGCAACAGGTCGTCGTAATATTCGTCGACCGGATAGGGCCCGGTGACGAAATCCGTCGCGGCGTTATGGGCGTAGCGGATGTTCCGCACGTGGCGGGTGTTCCCGCCGCGAAAATCCTTGGGCGCGGATTCCAGCAACAGCACCTGGGCGCCTTGCTCCTGCGCGGTTAAAGCCGCGGCCATGGCGGCTCCGCCGCCACCAACCACGATCACATCTACTTTGTTCGGTAATCCTGTCATGGCGCGATTTTTAAGATTGTATACAAAAACGGTCAAGCATCAGACGCAGGCCGAGCCCTTAATTTTTCAGGCGTCGGTTCGCGTATAGACGCCTTTGCCGGTTACGACGAAGTCGACCCGGTCATCGACCAGGGCCCGGCGGCATTCCTCGGGCGTGTTGATGATCGGCTCTTCATGGGCGTTGAATGAGGTATTGATCAGCACCGGCAGGCCGGTCTTGGCCTTGAACGCCCCCAGGATGTCGGCATAGAGCGGATTATCCTCGCGGCGCACGATCTGCGGCCGCGCCGTGCCGTCGACATGGACCACGGCGGGGATACGGTCATGCCATTCCGGTTTGACCGCCGTGGTGATCGTCATGAAACCGGCGGCATAGCGGTTGGCGGCGGTCACATCGAACACGCTGTCCGCGTCGTCTTCGGCCACATAGGGGGCGAAGGGCATGAATTCGGTGCGCTGCAGGCGGGCGTTGAGGCTGGCGTTGATGTCCGCGTCGGACGGGCTGGCGATGATCGAGCGCGCACCCAGGGCGCGCGGGCCGAATTCCATCCTTCCTTCGTAGATCGCCCCTGCCTTGCCGCCCGCGATCAGGCCCGCCGCGACCTCGACCGGGTCGCCGTCCAGGCGTTTGACCGCGCCGTTGGCGTTCAGGACCGGGTCGATCCGGTCGCTGAAATCGCGCCCCAGATAGACCGAGGACAGCCGCCGCCGGGCCTTCAGCCAGGTATCCAGGCCGTCGTTTTCCAACAGGAACTGCAAGGCCCCGCCGACGGTGATGCCTTCGTCGCCCATGCCGGGGAAGATGAAGATCTCGTCCGTGTCCGTTTCCTCGCACAACAGGCGGTTCAACCGCACGTTGGCGAACACCCCCCCGGCCAAGCCCAGGCGGCGCACGGGATGGCGTTTCTGGATCGCCCGGACCGAGGCCAGGACCGTATCTTCCAAGACCTTCTGGATCGAGGCCGCCATGTCCGCCGGTTCGGCGTCCTTGGCGATCTTTTGGATCTCCTGGCGCATGGCGGCGTCGGAATCGAAATCGGACCAGATCACCCCGGCGGCATCGACATTGAAATGACGGGCCAGGGCCTCGGCCTGGGCCGGCTCGCCAAAGGCCGCCAGGCCGGTCAGCTTGCCCTCGTGCCGGTTCATCCGGTAGCCCAGCGCCTGGGTAGTGAAGCCATAGGCCAGGCCCAGGCTGTCGACCCGGCGGGGCTGTAGCGTCATATTCTCGCCGCCGAACAGGCAATCGAGCTTGCCGTCCTTCAGCACCCGGTGGGAATAGTGCACGTTGTCGCCGCAGCCGTCCGCCGTATACAGCAGCGCGTCGTCCCAATCGGTATAGAACAGCGCCGACAGGGCATGGGCCATGTGGTGGTTGGAATAGGCGATCCGCACGCCTTCCTTGAAGCCGAAATCAGCGCGGAACATTTCCTCGCGGAACAGCTTGGCGGGCTCGCCTTCGCCGCGCATCTGCATCTGCGAGCACATGTCCTTGAGCTTTTCGTGGCCGAGGATCTTGTGGAAGGCGTATTCGGCGGTCTTCAGGGCATTGGCCTTGAAATACCGCGCCGGGAACGAGGCCCGCGACAACACCACCACATCCACATCGGCCCGCGTCAGCCCGCCGATGGCCAGCACTTCGTCCATCGCCGCTTCGGGAATCCCCCCACCGTCGCCCTTCTTGCGGGTCAGGCGTTCGAGCTGCACCGCGGCCACCAGATTGTAGCCGTCGAACAACGCCGCCGTTCCGTCGTGATAGCCGGTATGGAGGGATAGGATGATCATGGGCGAACTTCTACCCGATGGGCGGGCCAAGGGACAGAATTTTAGCGAGCGTTACCGCCAACAAAAAACGCCCCGGATGGGGGCGCATTTTGGTCTGTGTAGGATGGTGGGCGCGGCTGGGATTGAACCAGCGACCCCTACGATGTCAAGACCCAGCTATCTGATTTCATTCAACTTTTTGAGTGGCACGTTCACAAGGGAGATTGTGAATGGCTACCTATCGAACCCTCAAATCAGGTCACATCAACGTCCAGATCAGACGCAAGAACCTTAAACCATTCTCCAAAACCTTTCTATCCATGGAGGAAGCTGAAGCTTGGGCCCTAGGAATGGAACAGCAAGTCGAGAGAGGAATCATCCCTAATCCCAAGCTGCACACTACGCCAGAGCCAAAGCCCCTATCCTTTTCCAACGGCGAGTATGCATTTGCCGCGTTGGGCAGAAGGTACTGTCACACCCAGTTAAAGGATCGCCCGTCCTGCATACCAGAATTACCGAAGTCGCTAAGAAGGGCTTTAACCAAGCTCAGATCATGATGGTCATACTCGGCACGTTGTCCGACGGGAGCTTCGGCATTGTGAGCGAGCGTTTCATTTCTGATATTTCGCAATCTAGCTAACGTATGATCTCCCTTCGCCTGCCGATACTTTCGCTGAAATTCCGCAATCTGCATTCGGATCATTTCTTTTCGCTCTTGAAGCGCCTCATGTCCTCCACGATGAGGTGCTTCCATATCGACAAAATTGCCGACAAAGCCAGGGGCTTGAAAAATACTTTCAGCCCTAGGCAAAGAGAGGACATCGCCCCGATCATCCCAAAGACGAATGAGGGCAATCACTTGCTCAGCGAAAACAGAACGCAACACAGTCCCATGTCCCCAAGCTTCGATCGTGTTATCAAGCGCATCTGAAACAATGGGATCATATGCCCCTTTGATGTGAATGCTCTGCACTTCAATCGCAATGAGCAAATCTTGTTCCGATTGAGCCGCGATACGTTTCACAATAAATCGATATCTTGCTGAAAGGGCATCTGATCTCCTTAAACGGATCAAGTAACCCAGCATATCAGAATATCCCCGAGAAATTTTCGAGCTGAAATGCATAAAGAAGGCACTCCCCTAGCCCCCCTGGGCACCCCCTAACCACTCGCACAGCGCATTATTTGTCCCCGCGCTGCTCAGCGGGAGTTGCCACTGCGAGAGGCTCCGCATCGAGCAACTACGTTGACCGTTCACAATTCCTGACTCAAAATCAGTGTGAACGTGCTGCTAAGTGACTCACGGGGTTTTAGCCCGAAGCCACTATCTTCTTTGAATTACAAGGGGGTGGATGGTGGGCGCGGCTGGGATTGAACCAGCGACCCCTACGATGTCAACGTAGT
>DJHY01000162.1:7570-10264 GCA_002433335.1 Rhodospirillaceae bacterium UBA6608
CCCTACGATGTCAACGTAGTGCTCTCCCGCTGAGCTACGCGCCCTTCCCTGTCCTGCCCCCGTCGGGGGTGGCCAAGAGACGTGGGTTTTAATGCCTTCGGCCCCGCTTGGCAAGCCCCGCAACGCCTTTCCTTTTTCGGCCCCGATTTCATGGGTTTTCCCGGCGGGAAAGCCCGGAAATCCGCCGTGCCGGTTAAGAAACCGTTGCGCGCCCCGCGCCGGGGCGATAACAGATTGAGGGTAAGTCTTTTCAGCCGACGGGGCGGTTTTCGATGAGCAGGGGCGATGGACCGAAGCGATGGATAAAGGCCTGACCGGAGACGACCCCGCCGAAAGCGCCGAATTCGACGGCGCCGGGGCAGCGTCGGAAACGACCGCGCCGTTCGACATCTTCCGCCCGCAAACGCAAAACGCCCCCGTGGTTTTCGCCTCGCCCCATTCGGGCCGGGCCTATCCCACCGATTTCGTCGCGCAATCGCGGCTCGACCCGCTGTCCCTGCGGCGCTCGGAAGATGCCTTCGTCGACCGCCTGTTCAAAAGCGCCCCTGAATTCGGCGCCCCCCTGATTCGCGCCAATTTTCCGCGCGCCTATGTCGACGCCAACCGCGAGGCTTATGAGCTGGACCCCCGCATGTTCGCGGGCGTCCTGCCGGACCATGTGATTACCCGCTCGCCGCGCATCGCCGCGGGCCTGGGCACCATCGCGCGGATCGTCGCCAACGGCGAAGATATCTACAACCAGCCCCTGACCTATGCCGAAGCCCGGTCACGGATCGAGACCACGCATCGCCCCTATCACCGGGCGCTGAAGGCCCTTTTGGACGATACCCAGCGGTCGTTCGGCGGCTGCTTGCTGATCGATTGCCATTCCATGCCGTCGAATATCATCGTCGGGCGGACCGACCACGGCCTGGGCGACATCATCCTGGGCGATTGCCACGGCACCGCCGCCGCCCCGGCGATGACCGCCCTGGTCGAACGACTGCTGAAGGAGCAAGGCTTTTCCGTGACCCGCAATCGGCCCTATGCCGGTGGCTATACCACCCGTCATTACGGCCGCCCGCGGCTGGGCGTGCATGTGGTGCAGATCGAGATCAATCGCGCCCTGTATCTGGACGAAGCGGCGATCGAACCCCTGCCGCAGATGGCTGAAATAACCGCCCGCATGGCATCTTTCGCCGCCGAGTTGTGCGCCGGGGCGCGCCGCCTGGTCCTGCCCGAAGCGGCGGAATAGCCCCTCCTTCCCCCGATCACCCGAAAACAGGCCCGAAAACCGCCATGACGCCCCCAGACCCGATCGAGATTCGCGACGCCACCGAGGCCGACATGCCCGCGATCCAGGAAATCTACGCCCATCACGTCCTGACCGGGGGCGGCAGCTTCGAATACGATCCGCCGGACTTGGCCGAGATGGTTCGCCGCCGGGCGGCGATCACCGATGAGGGCTATCCCTATCTGGTCGCCGTGGACACCGCGAATTCAGGCAAAATCCTGGGATACGCCTATGCCGGGGCCTATCGCCCACGCCGGGCCTATCGCTACACCGTCGAAAACTCGGTCTACGTGGCCGACGACGCCCATCGCCGGGGCGTAGGGCGCAAGCTGCTGGCGGAACTCATCCGCCGCTGCACAGACGCCGGATATCGCCAGATGATCGCCGTTATCGGCGATTCCGGGAACGCTGGGTCAATTGGGTTGCACCGCAATATGGGTTTTCGTCAGGTCGGGATCGTCGAAAACGTCGGATTCAAATTCGGCCGCTGGCTGGACTCGGTCACCATGCAGCTGCCCTTGGGCGAAGGCGGCGATACTCCGCCCCCGGAATAATCCCTTTTTCTCATATGCTTAAAGCCTGAGATCCGGACAAAAAAAGGGGCCGTGTCGATGACACGGCCCGAGTCGTTGGGAGGAAACATCCAAGTAAAGGCAGGTACGGAAGACCGTCTGGGAGGATCCGTCTCCCGCATGCTGCGATGCAAAATATATCGGCCTCAGTTCGCAGGTGCAAACAAAAAAATACGCTCCCGTGCATTTTTTTTCGGCTGGGCAAAATCGACCGCCCATTATTCCGGCACTATTTTCACAACCAACTGAAATAAAACGATAAATTTTGCCGTCTCGATGGCACGGCATTTGCGACGTCATGGACAGAACGGGAGAAAAACCATGGCGTGGAAAACGCGCTTGATCCTTTGCTGGCTTATTGCCGGGGCTGCTTTTTTGCCCGCGGACGCCTTTGCCAAGCGCGGACAAGCAATTGAAAAACCAGAAGAAATTTGCCTGAACGCGACCCGCGCAGTTGAGCGTCGCGAAGGCATTCCCAAAAATTTGCTGGGCGCGATCGCCCTGACGGAGTCGGGCCGGTACGACGCCGAGACCGGGGAAAATTTTGCCTGGCCCTGGACCGTTACGGCCGAGGGCAAGGGACGCTATTTCGCGAGCGAGGCCGAAGCCCGCGCCGAAGTCGAAATTTTGCTGAGCCAGGGCGTGCGGAATATCGACGTCGGCTGCATGCAGATCAACATGCATTACCACTGGAACGCCTTCGAAACCCTGGATCACGCCTTCGACCCGGTCGCCAATGCGGCCTATGCCGCCAAATTCCTGAAGGAAAAATACGCCGATACCCGCCATTGGCTGAACGCGGCGGGCCAGTACCACTCCCAGACGCCGGAAAACTTCCGCCCCTATCGG
>DJHY01000259.1:0-17706 GCA_002433335.1 Rhodospirillaceae bacterium UBA6608
GAGCCCAAGTCCCGGTATTACCTGGGCCTGCAAAAGGCGCAGGCCGGCGATGTGAAAGGCGCGCTTCAGGACTGGGCCGACCTGATCGCGATCTCGTCCGAAGACGCCCCCTGGGTGCCCATCGTCCGCCAACAGGTCGTCCGCGCAGCCGATGAGTTGAACGTCGATCCGGCCGGCATCGAACCGTCGGACGCGGCCCGCGAATTGATTGCCTCGCGCCCGCCGATCCTGCGCACCGAGACGCCGATCATGCCGTCGCCCAGCGAAGCGACGGGGCAAACGGCCCCCATGGCCCAGCCCGCCCCCGGCCCCAGCCGCGAACAGATGGAAGCCGCCCAGGACATGACGCCCGAAGAACGGGCCGCCATGATCCGCGGCATGGTCGAACGCCTAGCCGACCGGATGAAGGAAAACCCGGACGATATCGCCGGATGGCGACGGCTGGAGCGCGCCTACCGTGTTCTGGGCGACACGGCCAAGGCCGATGAAGCGGCGGCGCAGATCAAACGGCTGACGCCCTAGGGCCGATCCGCGCCGTTTTACGGCAACTCCCCCTTGGCCTGGGGCGTTTCTGCCCCTATAACCCCGGCAATCTTTTCAAAAGAAACCAGCCAGGGGATCGCCCACATGCGCCAGTTCAAGACCATCGACGACCTTGATGTCCGGGGAAAGACCGTTCTGGTCCGTTGCGACCTGAACGTGCCGATGAAGGACGGTAAAGTGACCGACGCCACGCGCCTGGAGCGCTCGTCGGAAACCCTGACCGATCTGGCCGCCGCCGGGGCCCGGGTCTGCGTGCTGTCGCACTTCGGTCGCCCCAAAGGCCAGGTCGTCCCGGAGATGAGCCTGAAGCCTGTCGCCGACGCCCTGTCCCAGGTTCTGAACCGCACCGTCGCCTTCGCCGCCGATTGCGTCGGCGCTCCGGCTGAAGCAGTCGTCAAGAACCTTAACGACGGCGACATCTGCGTTCTGGAAAACCTGCGCTTCCACGCCGAGGAAGAAAAGAACGACGCGGGCTTCGCCCAGCAGTTGGCCGCCTTGGGCGATTTCTACGTCAACGACGCCTTTTCCGTTTCGCACCGGGCCCATGCCTCGACCGAGGCCATCGCCCGCATCCTGCCCGCCGCCGCCGGGCGGTTGATGCAGGCCGAGCTGGACGCCCTGACCAAAGCTTTGGAAGCGCCTGAGCATCCTGTCGCCGCCGTGGTCGGCGGGGCCAAGGTTTCGACCAAGATGGAAGTTCTGGGCAACCTCGTCGGCAAGGTCGACCTGTTGATCATCGGCGGCGGGATGGCCAACACCTTCCTGCATGCCCAGGGCATCAACGTCGGCAAGTCGCTGTGCGAGCACGACATGGCCGATGCCGCCCGTGACATTCTGAAGCGCGCCGAACAGGCGGGCTGCGTGGTGGCCCTGCCGGTCGACGCCGTGGTCGCGCGCGAGTTCAAGGAAGGGGCGGCTTCGGAAGTCGTCGCCGTCGACGCCATGCCCGGCGACGCCATGATGTTGGATGTCGGCCCAGCCACGGTCGACGACCTGACCGCCCGCCTGAAGGATTGCCGCACCCTGGTGTGGAACGGCCCGCTCGGCGCGTTCGAAATCAAACCTTTCGACAACGGCACCAATGGCCTGGCCCAGGCGGCCGCCGAATTGACCAAGGCCGGCACCCTGACCTCGGTCGCCGGTGGCGGCGATACGGTCGCGGCCCTGGCTAACGCCGGCGTCGGCGATGCCTTTTCCTATGTCTCGGCGGCTGGGGGGGCCTTCCTGGAATGGTTGGAAGGCAAGGACCTACCCGGCGTCGCGGTCCTTCGCGGGAAACACCACGGCGGGGCCTTCGCTGGGCCCCGCAACCGCCTGCGGGCGGGTCCGGTGCGTCAGGGTATCGAGCAGCGATTTCAGATAATCGGACTGCTGGGCCAGTTGATCGGTCGCGACGCGGGCTTCGTCAGATGCCGCGGCGGCCAACATCTGGGCCGTGTCGGTAACGCGCTCGACCTCGCTGGTGCAGGCCGCCAACGACCGTTCGGCGCGGTCCACCGCATCGCGGATGGCCGCCAGGCGCTGACGCGATTCCGGATCCTTCAGGCTGGCTTCACGTACGGCTCCGCCACCCATCGACACGGTCTTTCCGTCGGCCCCGGTTGCGCCCCCTTGCCCCGGTTGCGGGCGGCCGAACAGGAAGCCGTTGAATTCCTCGCGCACGGCGGCGACATGGCCGCCCAGGCCGTCCAACTGTTCGCGCGCCACGGACAGATTGCGGATCAATGCATCGGTCAGCTCCACATCGATGATCGCCGCCGAGGCTTCGCGGCTGACCCGCGCCAAGTGGTCAGAGACCTGCCCCAAAGCAACCTCGCCCCCGCGCGCCTGCGGGTCGGCATGGACCATCGCGCGGGCCTGCGCTTCGGCCTGCGCCCGCGCCAAGGCCGGGACCGGCGGCTGGTTGGCCTGGTCCTCTTCCAACGCGGCCAACAGGTTTTCCATCTCTTCCATTTCGCGGCGATAGTCGGCCAGGGTGCGACGCATGACCTCGGCCTCGTCCGACGCTGCTTGGGCGCGGCGCGCCTCGCCCTCCATGTTCTCGACCGCCTGCAGGGTCTTGGCCTGGGCGTGGTCCAGGTCCTGACGCAGGTGTTCGGCGTCGGCCATGGCCGACATCCAATCGTCGAAGGCACGGGCCAGTTGGCCGATGGCATCGCTGTTGCCGCGTCCGGGGATCAGCACCGTGCGGTCGCCGCGCGCCAGACGATCGGCGGCATCGGCCAGGGCCTGCACCGGACGCGTGATCGAGCGCATCACGATCAAACCCAGTGTCAGCACCCACAACAGGATCGCCGCCCCGCCGCCGACCAGTGACGCGGCGGCGAACTTCCGCTCGCCCGCCAGGGTGGTCCACCGTTCTTCGGCCAGTTCCTGTGCGACGCTGCCCAGCGTCGCCAGCGACGGCGCCACATAGGCCTGAATATCGTCGAAGCGCTGAGCGTCTTCGTTGACCCGGACACGGGCCGAGATCAGCGCCATCATCGCCGTTTGATGTTGGGTCAAAAGATCGGCCACGGCATCGCGTTCGGTCCGGGAATACCCGGCGTCCTTCACCTGCGCCGCCAACTGCGTATAGGCCGCCCGCAGGTCGACCAGGCGCACCGGGTCGCCGGTCAGAACCATTTCGCTGCCCAGTTGGTCGATCCGCGCCAGCAGTTCGGCCATGCCGCGCCGACCGCCATCGGCCAAACGGGGGGCCAGCGCCTGATCCGCATCGCGCAGCGCCGCCCCGGCTTTGGCCGGGTCGCCCGCCAGACCGGCGTCGAGCGTCGAAAGGTGTTGGTCGTATTGGACCAAGCCGTCCTTGAGCGTCGCAATGGGGCGTTCCAGATCGCCCGCGTCGGCGTGGGACGCCAAGGTGTCGAGCAGGCGGGACTGTTCATCCAACAGGCTGCGGATTTCCCGCGCCTCGTCCGGATTGCGCCCCAGGATGTAGCGTTTTTCGTGGGCCTGGATGGCGGCCTGGCCACGGGCGACCTCGGTCACCGTGGCGTTCAGGTCGCGCGCGCGTTCAAGCCCCAATTGGGCCACCGATACCCGGTCGTTCACATGCACGATCAATCCGGCATAGACCATCACCGCCAGCATGCCGACGGCCACGAACAGGCCGGTGCGGGTGGAAAGCGCCATGCCGCCCATGAAGGTCCGGCTGGCATAGGTCGGGCGTCTGAGGGCCAGATATGTATGGTCGTAGTCGCGGTCAGCCACGGGTGCCGTTACCTCAAAATTCGGAGTCGACGAAAATGCGCGCAGAGGTCGTCTAACTAGTAGAACGAAATCTAACCTTCTACCTACGAAAAATTCCTTAAAATCCGCCGAAAATCATCAAACCCGCATTATCCACAGCTGCCTGATGTTGAATTCCCCGGCTTCTATGGCATCATAGGTTGTCGATAGGTGCTTGGGGGAGACAAGCCAAATGGTTGGGTCGGTCGGACCGCTTGGGGCGGTTGCGAACTTTCTAGGCCTTAAGCGCACGCTTAAGCAGGAACAGCTTGCCGCCGATTTGGCGCAGGCCGCCCAGGAATCGCAGCAGCGTTTCAACGCCGAAAACGGCGACATCCTCGAAATCGACCCGGATAATCCGGCGCCGCGCGGCCATCTCATCGATATCATCGCCTGATCCGTGGCTTGACCGCTTTCGCCGGCTTTGCGGGCCAGGCAGACATTCGGATAAACTGCGGCCATGAGCGATGACACAACTAATATCGGAAAACCAGGACCCAGCGTTTGGGCCGTGCCCGATGGCGACGACCGCGAACGCCTGACCTGCGTCGATTGCGGCTTCATCCATTACGACAACCCAAAGATCATCGCCGGTGTCGTTCCGACCTGGGGCGATAAATACCTGATCTGCAAGCGGGCGATCGAGCCGCGCATCGGCTATTGGACCGTCCCCGCCGGGTTCCTGGAACTGAGCGAGTCGACCGCCGACGGCGCCAAGCGCGAAGCCTGGGAAGAAGCCCGCATCGATGTCGAGATCACCGGATTGATCGGCATTTATGAAATTCCCCGTATTTCCCAACTTTACGTCATCCATGCCGGTCGCATGACCCGCGAAAATCACGCCCCCGGCCCGGAAAGCATGGATACGCGGCTGGTATCCTGGGACGAGATCCCCTGGGACGAGTTGGCGTTTCCATCGATCCGCTGGGCCCTGGAACGCCACCGCGAAGGCCTGCCGCCCGGCATTACCCAGGCCCCGCCGCGCCCGCGCGCCGATAAATCCGCCTGATCCGCCTACCCGGCAAAAATTGCCGCGTTTTGAGATTCCGTTAACCATTGGCCGCCTATGCTCGGCCCATGGACATCACCAATAATTCCACCGGCGGCGCAGGCGCCCTTCCTTCCAAGACCGCAACGCGGTCTCCGGTGGTGTATGAGTCCGATTCCCTGCGCGAGGTTCAGGCCCGCGCCAATCACATTCAGCAAGGTGAAACGGCGATCGAACGGCGCGGCATGCGGCGTTTGAACGAAGCCATGGCCTCAGGCCAGGATTTGCGGCGCGACGTGCCGCGCGGCTTCTATCTGAACATCGTCGTCTGACGCTCTTCAGTCTGTCACCAGGGTTGAACCCACCCCCATCCGTTCCTAGGTTGTCGATTGACCCAGCCGCCCCGGCGGCCCAGCAATCAGGACCCGGCGGCCCGTGCCCAAATTCATTCCCTTAAGCATTCCGTTCCTGGCGTCGTTCGCCGGCGCTGTGGCGGCTGCGGATTTGACGGTGACGGTGACCGGGCTGCAATCCGACAGCGGCGACGTGCATATCGCACTGTACGACACGGCGGATGCTTTCCCGAAAAGCGACGGCATGCTGTCCGAGGCCCAGGCCAAGCCGGCGGACCGACAGGCGACCTGGGTGTTCAAGGACCTGAAACCGGGCACCTACGCCATCGCCGCCTATCACGACGCCAACGGCAACCATTCGTTCGATCAGGGATTGTTCGGCGTGCCGCTGGAAGACTATGGGTTTTCCATGGGTGCGCGCGCGTTTCTCAGCGCGCCGTCCTTCACGGACGCGGCCTTCCCTGTCCCCGAGGAAGGCCGCACCGTTAAGATCGATTTCGGCAATTAACGGGCCGAAAACGCGTCAGCGTCCTTAGCGCCGCTCGCTTCAAGGACGGCCGTCGGCGCCGCCCAGATGATCGGAGTAGATCCGAACCAGATACAGCGGGAAGGCTTCGATGCCCGTCTGCCCGGCAGGATCGCCGCGCTTGACCGCCATCTTCAGGGCCTCGTCGTTTTTCAGCTGCTGGAACGTCCGCTCCATCAACGCGGCCGGCGCCCGTTTGGTCAGGCCCGCGATATCAAGCCCGTCCACGGTCGTCCCCATTTCGTCCTTGGTCAGGCTCTTGCCTTTCGGCGCGCAGTAATAGCCGAACAGGTGATTGTCATAGCCGTTCTGCGGATCGTGGGCATCCCGGTTGAACTCGGAATGGAAGCCGAAGCAGCTCTGCCCGGTGTCCGTGCGTTGGAACGGCTGGATGTAATAGGGCAACTTGCCTTTGTAGGCGAAGCTGTCGCCGCTGTAGGTCACGCCGCCGGTCTTGGCCATGTTCCACATGCCGACCGTACCCTTGGCGGTCTTGGCGAAATCCAGGGCGTGTTTGTCGCCGCCGGCGGCACCCGCGCCGTAGAACGACGCCACGACGGAGATCGCCTCGGCCTGGGCACCATTGTCACCCCGGTACAGGACGTATTCTTCTTCTTGATCGTTGTCTTTGTATTCCGCCCGCATGCTGCTCTGCGCCGGCAAGCCGGGAGCGGCGAAAGACAAGGATTCCAACCCCGGTGGGACAGGCGCCACAGCGGGGGACACATTCAAAGCGCCAGCACCGGCGCACCCGGAAATCGCCAGTGCGGCGACCAGAGCAGCCGTTTTGTAAAGCGCGGCTTTTGAAACGAGAGACGGTTTAAAATTCATGGGTGTTCTCCAATGAACGATACTCCCCCGGAAACCGCCCCTTCCCCGGAACCAGCCTTAATTTTACATATATAATTTGGATTATTCATTTGGGCCATGTCAAAGACAAAGTCAACTGTCCCGGCTGTGAAATTCAGATTACGGAAAATTGGGCGGGCTAAGTTAGAACCCCCGCCCGTGTTCTTTCAGGAATTCCAGTTCGGCATCCGTCGATGGGCGGCCCAGGGCATCATTGCGATGGGGGAACCGACCGTAATCCCGGATGATTGCGTGATGGGCCAAGGCCGCCTTGGCGCAGGCCTCGACTGGGATCGTCGCGAACAGCAAGACCGAGCGTTCCTGCAGGTCCAGGTTTTCGGCATGCATGAAGGGCATGTACAGGAACATCCGCTTGGCCCAGTCGAGATCGCGATCATGACGCGCCAATAAGGCCTTTCGGCTGAAGGCAAGGGCCTGGCTGTCAGTGCCATAAGCTTCCGGCAGGTCGCGGAACAGATTGCGCGGCACCTGATCCAACAGAATGATCAAGGCGACACAACCCAGGGGCTTTCGGGCCAGGCTGTCGTAGTGACCGCGCTGCGCCCAATAGTAATGATCCTCGAAGCGGAGGCGGATTTCGTTGTCGAATTCCGGCGACGGGTTGAACCAGACGTCGCGAAACACAGGCTCGCCGGCGTCGTCGTATTCGAACCAGAAGTCCAGAACCTCTTCGGTAACCGCCGCGCGGGACATTCCGTCTCCTTCCCCCATATTTCGTCACGGTCCGGGTTTCCCCCATAACAGGCCCGGTGGCTCTTGTTATGTCAACCTCGGCGCGATAGCGTAGTCCCGCGCCGGAGCCAACACGGTTTCGCGCCGATGCGGTCTTTGAAGAAAAGGTCCCCCACCATGACCGACCGGGAAACCCACATTCTGCCCAGACTTTCGTTGCCCGCGGCGGCGATGTCGGGCTTGGCATTGGCGCTGTTGGCCGCTTGCTCGCCCACGGTGCAGGTCGCGGCCCCGGAAAAGCCCATTGTCATCAACCTGAACGTAAAGATCGAACACGAGGTCCGGGTCAAACTGGAAAAGGATGTGGACGATCTTTTGAAGAAAAACGGCGATTTGTTCTGATGAAACGGATGATGAAATCCATCGCCCTATCGGCGGTGTTGGTTCTGGGTCTCGTCGGCGGGGCCTTTGCCATGGATCTGGATGCGGCCAAAAGCCAAGGACTGGTCGGCGAGCGACCGGACGGCTACCTGGGCGCTGTCGCCGGCGGCCGTTCCGACGTGCAGGCCCTGATACAGGACATCAATTCAAAACGCCGCACCAAGTATCAGGCGATCGCAGAAAAGCGCGGAACCTCCCTGGCTGCGGTCGAACAATTCGTCGGCCAGAAGCTGATTTCCCGCGCCGGGCCCGGCGAATACGTCATGACCCCCGGCGGCCAATGGGTCCGCAAGTAACCTGACCACATAAAAGCAGCACACCAACATGAACACCCCCGACAAAGACGAGCTGAACGCCGTCCTGGTTTGGCTCGACCAATTCCAGGGCCTGCATCCCAAAGGCGTCGATTTCGCCGACCCCATGGCGGCCAGCAAGGCCGCGACCGCCCAGGCCCGCAGCGCGGCGCAGGGCCTGCCGTTCGACAGCGAACCCACGGGCTTCACCAAATTACTGGAATCCCTGGCCCGAACGGACGACGCCTGATGACCGCCACCGACCCCATCCATATGACCCTGAGCGAAGCCGCCGCCGCCATCCGCGACGGCGCGGTCTCGTCGCGCGAACTGACCCAGGCCTGCCTGGAGCGGACGCGAAAGGTAAACCCCAAAGTCAACGCCATTGCCGGGATCGACGAACGCGCCGCCCTGGCCCAGGCCGATGCCGCCGACAAGCAACGCGCCGCGGCCGCCCGCGCGGGCGACGCCCTCGGCTCGATGCACGGCGTTCCGCTGATGCATAAGGATATGTATTACCGGGCTGGCCGCGTCAGCGCCTGCGGCTCGGCGATCCGCAAGGATTTCGTGCCGGACTACACATCGACCGCCCTGAAGGCATTGGATACGGAGGGCGCGCTGGACATCGCGCGCCTGCATATGTCCGAATTCGCGTTCGGCGTGACCGGTCATAACGACGTTACCGGCACCGCCCGCAATCCCTGGAACACCGACCATATGACCGGCGGGTCTTCCGCCGGGTCCGGCGCCGCCGTCGGCGCGCGGATGTGCTATGGCGCGTTGGGCTCGGACACCGGCGGCTCAATCCGCCTGCCCGCTGCCTGCTGCGGCCTGGTCGGAATGAAGCCGACCTATGGCCGGGTCAGCCGCCATGGCGCCATGCCCCTGGCCTATTCCCTGGACACGGTCGGGCCCCTGACCCGGACCGTTCGCGACAACGCCCTGATGATGCGATCCATGGTCGGCCACGACCCGATGGACCCGGTGACGGCCAACCATGTGCCCGACGATTATCTGGACGAGTTGGACAAGGACGTGCGCGGCCTGAAGATCGGCGTCCCGGAGAATTATTTTTACGACGGCATCGCGCCCGAGGTCCGCGCCCTGGTCGAAGCCAGCATCAAGCAATACGAAGACCTGGGCTGCGAGATCGTACTGCTCAAGGTGCCCGACAGCATCTCAATGCTCAACCGCCTGACCAATCTGGTTACGGCGACGGAAGGGGCCTCGGTCCATGCCGGATGGTTGGCCGAAAAGGCCATGGTTTACGGCGACCAGACCCGGGCCCGATTGACCATCGGCCTGTTCACCCCGGCCAGCCTGTACCTGCGGGTGCTGACCGTGCGCAAGCAGTTGGTCCGTGAATTCTGCGAGGCCGTGTTCAGCCAGGTCGATGCCCTGCACACGCCGTTGATGATCATGCCGGTGCCGACCCTGGCGGACAGCAACATGGCCGCCAATCCGGGGTTCGCCGACTACCTGTTGAAGATCGGCCAGAACACCCGGCCCGGCAACTTCCTGGGCCTGCCCGGGTTGAACGTGCCCTGCGGCTTCACGCCGGACGGCCTGCCGTGCTCGTTCCAATTGATGGGACGACCTTACGACGAAGGCCTTCTTTATCGTCTCGGGCATGCCTATCAGCAGGCCACCGACTGGCACGAGAAAACGCCCGACTTAGACTAAGAGACTGGGATTGCGCGACTGGGATTAACCCAGCAGGTCGAGCAGCGGCTCGATGGTGCGGCTTTCCCGGACCACCGGCGCGCCGCCGTCTCCGGGGACCATGCCGGCCTGGTTGTGCCAGAACACGTCCATGCCGGCGCGATGCGCCCCGGCGATATCGAACGGCGACCCGGCGACGTACAGCGTCCGCTCCGGCGTCGTGCCCAAAGCCGCCAGCCCGGCGGCATAAGCGTTCGGATGCGGTTTGTACCAGCCCGAGATTTCCGCGATGGTCACGGCGTCAAACTCCACGCCGACAGCGGCGGCGGCTTTTTCACCCAAGGCGATCGAACAGTTGGTGACGACCCCGACCGGCAGGCCCCGCGCCTGCGCGGCGCGCAGGGTTTCCACCACGCCGGACCAAGGCTTCAGCGTGCCATAACCGTCGAACAAGGCCTGCACCGACGTGGGCGGGATATTTTCCAGGCGCGCCGCCTCGGCGACCAAGTCTTCATAGGATACATAAGGCCCCGGCTGGGCGAAGGTGACCTGCAGGTAGGCCATGCGCCACCGGCGGCCCGGCTCTTCGCCGCCCGCCGCCGCATCCCACAACGTCCAGGAATCCAAAAGGCCGGTCAGCAGGTCGCACAGGACCGCGTCGTACCGGCCCGCCGCCATCAGTCGGCCAGCCCCATCAACGAGCGGGCGAAAGCCCGGGCCTCGAATGGACGCAGATCGTCCATCCCTTCGCCGACGCCGACGGCATGAACCGGCAAGGAGAACTTCTCGGCCAGCGAAACCACCACACCGCCCTTGGCCGTACCGTCCAGCTTGGTCATCACCAAACCGGTCACGTCGACCATGGCCTTGAAGGCCTCGACCTGGGCATGGGCGTTCTGGCCGATGGTTGAATCCATCACCAGTAGGCAGGCATGGGGGGCCGTTTCATCCTGTTTCTTGATGACGCGGACGACCTTTTCCAATTCGGCCATCAGGTCCTTTTTGTTCTGCAACCGCCCGGCGGTGTCGATCAGGACCACGTCGTGCCCGCCCTCGCGCGCTTCCTTGACCGCGTCGAAAGCCAGTCCCGCCGGGTCGGCCCCTTGGGCGCGGGCCAGCACCGGACATCCCGTGCGCTCGCCCCAGACCTGCAACTGTTCGATCGCGGCGGCGCGGAAGGTATCGCCCGCGGCCAACAAGACCGATTTGCCTTGGGCCTTGAACTGCCCGGCCAGCTTGCCGATGGTCGTCGTCTTGCCCGATCCGTTGACGCCGCAGACCAGGATCACGAACGGCTTCGGCCCGGCGTCGACGTTCAGCACCTGCGCCGCCGGTTCCAGCAGCTTGGCGATCTCGTCGGCCAGGGCTTCGCGGACTTCTTGATCGGAGACTTCCTTGTCGAACCGCTCCCGGGCGATGGCCGTCGTGAGCTTGGCCGCCGTGGTCACGCCCAGGTCGCCCCGGATGAGGATTTCCTCGAGCTCGTCCAGCGCCGCCTGGTCCAGCTTGCGCTTGGTGAACACGCCGCTGATGGCGCCTCCCACCCGGTCGGCCGATTTCGAAAGGCCCGACCGCAAACGGCCGAGCCAGCCCTTGTTCTGTTCGCTCATCAGGCTGCTGTTCCCGTCAAGGTTCCGTCGGCCGCGCCGGTGATTCGCGCGGCGATGATCGTGCCCTCTTCGGCGGGCGCGCTTAAGCGCACCGGGGCGTATTGCGGGCTGTAGCCCATGGTTTCGCGCTCGACCAGCACCGGCACCGTCGCGCCGATACAGGTTTCCAGGAAGCGCCGCAGATTGGCGTCGCCCTGATTGCGCAGCTCCGCCGCGCGGGCCTTGCGCTCGGTCACGTCGATGGCCGGCATCTTGGCGGCGGGCGTGCCGTCCCGTTCCGAATAGGGGAAGACATGCAGATGAACCAGGTCCAGGTCACGAACGGCGGCCAGGGTGTTGTCATGCATGGCCTGGGTCTCGGTCGGGAACCCGGCGATCAGGTCCGCCCCCAGCACCAAGTCCGCGCGGGCGGCACGGGCGCGCTCGGCCACGCGAAAAGCGTCGTCACGGCTGTGCCGCCGCTTCATCCGCTTCAGCACCATGTCGTCCATGGCCTGAAGCGACAAATGCAGATGCGGCATCAGGCGTTCTTCCTCGGCCAGGGCCCGGAACAGATCGTCGTCCATGGCCGCCGGGTCGAGCGACGACAGCCGCAGGCGGTCCAGCTCCGGCACGGCCTTGAGCAGGCGGCGCACCAATTGGCCCAGGGTCGGCTGCCCCGGCAGGTCGGTGCCGTAGGAACAGATATCGACACCGGTCAAAACGACCTCGCGGTAACCGCGGGCGACCAGGGCGCGCACCTGATCGGCGATCGCCCCCATGGCGAGCGAGCGGTTGTTGCCCCGCGCGAAAGGAATGATGCAGAACGTGCAGCGATGATCGCAGCCTTGTTGAACCTGGACGAAGGCGCGGGCCCGCCCGTCGAACCCGTCAATCAGATGGGCCGCCGTTTCCTTGATCGTCATGATGTCGGCGACCTGGATTTGCGGGCCGTCGGCGCGGTTGAGGGCAAGATAGGCCTCGGGGTCGAGCTTTTCCTCGTTGCCGAGCACGCGGTCGACCTCGGGCATGGCCGCGAACTTGGCCGGATCCAACTGCGCCGCGCAGCCGGTCACGATGACCTGGGCGTTCGGGCGGTCGCGCCGGGCGCGGCGGATCGCCTGGCGGGCCTGACGTTCGGCTTCCTTGGTGACGGCGCAGGTGTTGACGATGATCGCGTCGGAAAGCCCAGCCCGGGCCGCGTTGGCGCGCATGACCTCGGACTCGAAGGCGTTCAGGCGGCAGCCCAGGGTGATGACTTCCGAGCCGGACATGGGCTCACCCCCGACCGCCGTTGAGCAGGCGCGGATCCAAGGTGCCGGTGAAGCTGGTCGCCACCGGGCCGGTCATCAGAACATGGTCGTCGGGCAGCCATTCGATGGTCAGGGTCCCGCCGTCCAGCACGACATCGGCCTTGCGCCCCGGAATGATCCCGCGCCGCACGGCGGCGACCAGGGTCGCACAGGCGCCGGTGCCGCAAGCCTGGGTCACGCCAGCGCCCCGTTCCCAAACCCGCATGCGCAGCGCGCCGTCGGGCCGCAGGCTGACCGCCTCGACGTTGGTGAACTGGGGAAACATCTTGTCCTTCTCCAGGACCGGTCCGAAGACTTCCATTTGAACGGCTTCGGCGTCGTCGACGAAGAAGACCGCATGGGGATTGCCCATCGAGACGCAGACCGCGTCCAGCAGCGGGCCCGCGCCGACATTGACATGCAGGGTGTCGCAGGCTTCGGACAGGGGGATTTCCCGCCAATCCAGCCGCGCCGGTCCCATATCGACGGTGATCAGGCCACCCTCGGCCTTTTCCGCGTCGAGCAGTCCCGCGCCCGTTTCGATAATCAACTGATCGGCCGTGGTTTCCCCCATCAGCAACGACGCGACGCAGCGCGTACCATTGCCGCAGGCCAGGGATTCACCGCCGTCGGAATTGAGGAAGCGCACAAACACGTCCGCCATGTCGGAACGGGCCTGCTCCAACACGATCACTTGGTCGCAACCGACCCCGCGCCGACGGTCGGCGATGGCCGCGGCCTGATCGGCGGACAGGGAAATCGGCGTTTCGCGGGCGTCCAGCACCACGAAGTCGTTCCCCAGGCCGTGCATCTTTATAAAGGGCACCTGTTCCATAGGGGGCTACATAGGCCCGACGGCCCCAGAAGTCCATGGGATTTGCCGCTTGAGGGGCCTCAGTCCCCGAACGACGCGACGAAGCCCCGCGCCAGGAAAGCCTGATGATCGGGGGCATAGGCGCGGGACTGGCCGACCGGACAGACATTGCGGGCCCGGCAGCCTTGCGCCATGCAGGGCTTTCCCGCATCGGATTTCAGATGACCCAGGCAAGCCCCCAGATCGAAGCCGCCCCCGGCGAACGCCCCGACCGGGCAAGCCGACAGGCAAGGCCGCGCCCGGCAGGTATCGCAAGGATGCGCCGTTTGCGGCGCAGTCGGCAGCCCCGCAACCGCATCGTCGAACAACAAAGCCCCACGATAGCTATGCCAGGGGCCGTATTCGGGATGTATCAGGGGGCCGATCGGCGATTGGCGCAGGCCCTCGGCCCGCATCGCCCACTGCTGAAACGGATGATAGGGTGGCCCGTCAAAGGGATAGATCGCCCGGGCGCCCAACTCCCGCGCGGCGGCGGACAGGACCCGCCGCGTCCAGGCATCCAGGGGATCGACCTCGTCCCGCTGCTCGGCCCGAAAGCGCGGCCAGAAGGCCCCGCCCAGATCGCCGACCAGGACAATCGTTCGCGCGCCGATGGGCAAGGCCTCGTCCGCGCCGGCGATAAACCCGCCGCGCGCGACCAACCCGGTCACGGCCAAACGTCGCTGAATCCCTGCATAATCCATAAGGCGTTGTCGCCCCTCGGGATGGCGGGGTCAAGAACGTGAGGAGAGGACTAATGCGGTTCTGCCGTGGCCCGGGCCAGGGCGCGGATCGCCTCGGCCACGTCGTGGCGCAGTCTGGGGTCGCGGATCCGGGCCAGCAACCTGAGGAATTCCTCGGCCTCATCGGCCAGATCGGCCGCGTTTTCCGGCTCGTGCGCGGGCCCGTCATTGTTCGGACCCGGCCAGACCGCATCGGCGCCGTCGAAAAGGTCCCGTGCCTCGACCCCCAACAGGTCCGCCAGAATGATGACTTCGAAGGCCTTGAGTTCCGTGTCTCCTGTTTCCCGGTTCAAGTAGGCTTGTACCGACAGACCGATCGCCTTTGCTGCGTTCGTGCTTGAAACGCCCTTTTGTTCCCGAATGGCGCGCAACCGCCCGCCGATATGCATTGCCAATCTCGCACCGTCTTCTTCTGCCGTCATGATCCGTTCTGGTATCCATCCTTGGTACAGGCCCGGGATTAAACCCTAGGTTGTGTCTGTAAAAGTATTTAAATTCCTATACCATATAGGTGCATTTGGGCAAATAACTCAAATATTCCGCCACCCCCGCAGAACGGTTGACTTCCCGGCCCCTGATCCATAGATTGCGCCCCGTTATTCCACTGGGTGTACGGAAATCTCCGTCCCGAGGGGCGCCGTCAGTCCGCGAGTTTCGCGCACTGGCGCGTTTGTCGTTGGGCGTTTGAGATCGAGATTTTCGGCCAATCGGTGGGGCTTTGAAGAACGTTTTGATCAACAGGGATTACCGCAACAGATGTTCGACTCGTTAAGCGATCGCCTGTCCGGCATTTTCGAGGGCCTGCGCAAGCGCGGCGCCCTGAAGGAAGCCGACGTCGAGGCCGCGCTGCGCGAGATCCGCGTGGCCCTGCTGGAAGCCGACGTCGCCCTGCCGGTCGTCAAGGATTTCGTCGACGGCGTCAAATCCAAGGCCGTGGGCCAGGAAGTTCTGCGTTCGGTCACGCCGGGCCAGATGGTCGTCAAGATCGTCCACGACGCCCTGGTCGACATGCTGTCGCCGGAAGACCCCGCCGGGGCCGGCCTTGCCGTCAACGGCAACCCGCCGCAGGCGATCCTGATGGTCGGTCTGCAGGGCTCGGGCAAGACCACGACCAGCGCCAAGATCGCCAAGCGCCTGGCCGAACGCGAAAAGAAACGCGTTCTGATGGCCTCGCTCGACGTTTACCGCCCGGCGGCGCAACAGCAATTGCAGGTTCTGGGCGATCAGAACGGCATTCCGGTGATGACCCCGGTCCTGGGCGAACAGCCGGTCGCCATCGCCAACCGCGCCATGGAAACGGGCCGCCGCGAAGGCTACGACGTGGTGATCCTCGATACCGCCGGTCGCCTGACCCTGGATCAGGAAATGATGACCGAGGTCGTCAACGTCCGCATGGCCTCCGTCCCGTCCGAAGTGCTGCTGGTCGCCGACGCCATGACCGGTCAGGACGCGGTCAATCTGGCCAAGGAATTCAACGACCGCGTCGGCATTACCGGCATCGTCCTGACCCGCGTCGACGGTGATGCCCGGGGTGGTGCGGCGCTGTCGATGCGCTCGGTCACCGGCAAACCGATCAAGCTGATGGGTACCGGCGAAGGCGCTGACGCGCTGGATGCGTTCGACGCCAACCGCGTCGCCGGTTCGATCCTCGGCATGGGCGACGTCGTCGGCCTGGTCGAAAAGGCCTCGCAGGTCGTCGAACAGGAAGAAGCCGAAAAAATCGCCAAGAAAATGTTGAAGGGGCAATTCACCCTGGAAGACATGGCCGATCAGTTCAAACAGCTTCGCAAGATGGGCTCGCTCGACGGCATCCTGGGTATGCTGCCCGGCGCCCAGAAGATCAAAAGCGCGTTCGACCAGCATCAGGTCGACGACAAGATGATCGCCCGTCAGGAAGCGATCATCCTGTCGATGACGCCGCAGGAGCGGGCCAGGCCGGAAATCCTCAAGGCCTCGCGCAAGAAGCGGATCGCCGCCGGTTCCGGCGTCACCGTCGCCGACGTCAACAAGCTGATCAAGATGCACCGCCAGATGGCCGACATGATGAAGAAGGTGGGCAAGAAGGGGCGCGGTGGCCTCGCCGGCATGATGGGCGGAATGCCCGGTGGCATGCCGCCGGGCATGAACCCGGCCGATATGGGCCGGGCGACCCAGGACCTGCTGGGCGGCAAGGCCCCCGCAGGCGCGCAATTGCCGGGCCTCGGCGGCTCCGGCTCGAAAAATTCAGGCTCGTCACTGCCCGGACTGGGCGGCGGCGGCCCCTTGGGACCGGACGGCCTGCCGCTCGGCCTCCCGAAGAAGTAATCCCCGTTTCAAAGCTTTAGACCGAAGGAAATCGAACAATGGCTCTGAAAATCCGTCTCGCCCGTGGTGGCGCCAAGAAGCGTCCCTACTACCGCATCGTCGTTGCCGACAGCCGCGCCCCGCGCGATGGCCGCTTCATCGAGAAGATCGGCTCCTACAACCCGATGCTGCCCAAGGATGGCGAGCGCGTGAAGATCGACATGGAAAAGGCCAAGGCCTGGCTCGCCAAGGGCGCCAAGCCGACCGACCGCGTCGGCCGTTTCCTGAACCAGCTCGAGGCCGATGCCTGGGCCTGGGAACACGGCAATAACCCGAAGAAGGGCGAGCCGGGCGAGAAGGCCAAGGAGCGCGAAGCCGAGCGCCTCGAGAAGGAAGAAGCCAAGAAGGCTGCCGAAGCGGAAGCCAAGGCTGCTGCCGAAGCCCCGGCTGAAGAGCCGGCTGCCGAAGCCGAGGAAGCCCCGGCCGAAGAGGCGGCTGCCGAAGAAGAAAAGTCCGAATAGGACTACCTTCAACGTCCGTGCTGCGCCTATCCTTCCCCTTGACGGGGAAGGTGTCCGGCGCAGCCGGACGGAAGGGGTGAATCCCGGTGTCTGCCCATTCAGACACCTCGCCCCCACCCACTCCACCACGGCTGCGCCGTGGTCCCCCTCCCCCATCAAGGGGGAGGATGGAGTCCGGACCCGAAACCATGACCGACACCGCCGACGATCTTGTCTTCATCGCCGCCATTGCCGGTGCGCATGGTGTGAAGGGCGAATGCAAGGTGAAGAGTTTTGCCGGCGAGCCGGACGCCGCCTTTTCCTATGGCGCGTTTCGCGATGCTGGCGGTGCGGTGATTTTGACCCCGAAGAGCTGGCGCGCGGTGAAGGACGGTTTCATCGTCCGCTTTGCCGAAAACCTGACCCGCGACGAGGCCCAGGCCCTCAAGGGCACGCGGCTTCACATCCCCCGCGCGGCCCTGCCGGCGCTGGAGGACGATGAATTCTATCATGCCGACCTGATCGGCCTGAAGGTGCAGGCGCTGGACGGCAGCGACATGGGCACGCTGCGGGCGATCCATGATTTCGGCTCCGGCGACCTCCTGGAAATCACCGGCACACCGGGCCGCAACGGCGCCTGGATGCTGCCCTTCACCCGCGACTTCGTTCCCCACATCTCGATCGGCAACGGCACGATCACCATCGACCCGCCCGAAGAGGTCGGCTCGAAGGCCGAGGAAGAGGCGGGGGAATAGCGGGATTCACGCCGCTTCCCGTCTTCTTGGCTTATCTCCTTTTACTTTCCCCGGCCTTGTGCCGGGGCCTGGTTGAGTCCGCTTCTGAGGGGCCGCCAGACCCCGGAACGGGTCC
>DJHY01000259.1:18054-18402 GCA_002433335.1 Rhodospirillaceae bacterium UBA6608
ACGGCCCGCAGCGCCACTCGCCCTCGACCACCATGCGGGCGCCATTGTCGCCGACATAGACCAGACGCGCGGGCATGGGCGGGGATTCCTCGCCCGCCGTCTCCGGCTCGCCTGTCACGATAACATCCACCGTCAAACCGCCGCCGGCCAGGGTTTCGCCGTCCAGCAGCGCATTGAAGCCGCCCGGCGTCTGGCTGCGCACCGGCTCGACGCGGCCATCGACCTTGATCACACCCTCGGAAAACTCCTCGTCCATCACATTCGCCCGCACCAGCATCACCGGCTGGCGGCCGTCGTCGATGTCGAAGGCGCAGGCCAGCTCGCCCGGCAGGTCGGTACCGCGGATAT
>DJHY01000284.1:0-5382 GCA_002433335.1 Rhodospirillaceae bacterium UBA6608
GGAATCGATGAAGCGGTTGACGTCGGTCTTCTGGAAGCCGGACTGGGCCATGTAGCCGTTCAGGGTCTTGGCCGAGAAGTGATAGGGGTGCACGTCGGCGTTGGGCCCGATGTAGTACTGTAGCGGCTTTTTGAACGGCACCAGAATGCGCGAGCCCGTGGCGACGGCGACATGCCCGCCAGGTTTGCACAGGCGCCAGGCAGCATCCATCACGTCGCTGGCGGAATGGCAGTTTTCCAGCGTCCAGATGATCGTCACGATATCGAAGGTGCCTTCGCGGTCGCCCGCCTGTTCGACATATTCCTCGGCAATGCCCAGGTAGTTCGGAATGCCGCGTTCGCTCAGCATCTGGCAGTTGGCGGCGGAGGGCTCGACGGCGAAAACATCCGCCGCGCCATAATCCGGGGCCTGGATCATTTCCAGGAAATCGCCCTCGCCGGCGCCCAGGTCGCAGACGCTTTTGCCGCGAAAGGAAACCGCTTCGTCGATGAAATCCATGGCGAAGGTCTGGCGGGCATGCACGGCGGGCATGCGGGCGGTATAGGTTGTGTCGCTCAGGCGGGTCTTTTCGTCGGCCCGGTACATTTCATCGGCCCAGGCCGCCTTGACCTGCTCCGGGGTTTTGCGATGCGCGACCTGAACCATCCCGCAGGAATTGCAGACGTGCAGGGGCCGCCCGGCCATATAGGCGGGGGCGCAGGCGACTTCGGACAAGTCGTCGCTGCCGCACAGGTCGCAAGGATAATCACGCATGCCGAGGCTCCGTCCTGAGGTTATTCCACGGGGTTCCGAAGAACCCACTGATTGCCCTGCTGGTCCCAAATTTTCGGGTCGCGGTGCTTGTCGACCGTTTCCTGAAATTCGGCCTCACTCAGGGACAGGTAGTCCAAATGTTCGTCGTGATAAGTGGCGGGGAATTCGGCGTCGTATTTACGCGCCAGCTCCAGGCCTTCCTCGCGGGTCATCTGCCCGTTCTGGATCATCCGGCAGGCGTCGCGCACGGCGCGGCCAAAGCCGAATTTCACGAACTGCATGTGGTAGTAGAGATTGTCGATCTTGTCGTCCAAGCTGTCGAAGTTGGTGAACGTGCCATCGGTGCGGCCGTTTTCCGCCAGTTGGAAGTCGATCTTGTCCTTGATGTAGTCGTAGTTTTCTTTCATCGACCAGCGGAAGAAATAGGCGAAGTACAGGGCCTTCACACCCACTTCCTCGACCTCGCCCAGGTCCGGGTACAGGTAGGGCGCCAGGTCGTGTTCCTCGACCACGTCGTCCATCCAGTTATAGGGATCGTCGCCGATCTGATGTTCCAGGACTTCGGCGAAGTCGCGGACCTTGCGGTGTTCTTCGGACAGGACCCGCCCGCCGTATTCGCTTTCGCCGTGTTCGGCGTAGAAGATCAGCGGGATCTTGTAGTTCACGGCGGCCTGTACCGGCACCGAATTGACGCCCGCGTTCCAATGGATTTTCGGATCGCCCCGTTCGATGAAGAAGCGCCGCGACAGATGGCGCGAAACCTTTTGGTTGGCGCGGATCATCACGTGGTCGAACCCGGCCTTCAACATTTCCTCGCGGTTGTGTACGGCGATGTCGTTGGGCATCAGCGGCGAGAACGTGACCAACAGCGGGTTCAGCCCGAATTCGAATTTCAGCTTCCAGGCGATGGCGCTGGAATCCTTGCCGCCCGACCAGGGCACGATGCAGTCGTACGGGCCGTCTTCGGGGCGAAAGCGTTCGACGTAATCCAGGAATTCGGCGCGCCGCGCGTCCCAATCGATGGTCGCCTTTTCCGCCGCCGTGTGACAGGCATTGCACACGCCGTCGGCGTCGAAGACGATGCGCGGCCGCGTGTCCGGCATCAGGCAGGTTTTGCAGTATTTGACCATCGTGTCCCGTTTCCCGGCGGTATCAGAATTCCCGAAACCTATAGCCTGACGGGAATACCTTTCTTTTCCATGAATTTCTTGGCGCTGGCGATCGAGGTTTCGGTGAAGTGGTAGATGTTCTGGGTGCACACGGCGGACAGGCCGCCTTTCTCTACCCCTTCGACGAAATGCTTCCAGTTTCCGGCCCCGGCCATGCCTAGAACCGGTAGGCTGACGGCGTCCGATACCTGGCGGCATAACTCCAGGTCATAGCCCTGGAGGGAGCCGTCCCGTTCGACCGAGGTGATCATGATCTCGCCGGCGCCCAGGGCCTCGCCCTCGCGGGCCCATTCGCCCGGCGTCTTGCCGGTGGCCCGGGTGGCGAAATGGGAAAAGGCTTCGTAGCCGCCGTCGAGCGTTTCCGACTTGCGCGCGTCGATGGACAGCACGACGCATTGGCTGCCGTAGGCTTCGGCGATTTCGGTGATCAGCTCTGGGCGCTCGACCGCCCCGGAATTGACGACGACCTTATCGCCGCCGACGGCCATCATCCGGCGGGCGTCGTCCAGGGTGCGGATGCCGCCGCCGACGGCCAAGGGAACGAAGCATTCCTTGGCGAATTGGGTGACGACCTCATAGAACGCGGTCTTGTCGGCGCTCGGGTCGCGGGTCACGTCCAGCATCACGATCTCGTCGACCGACCATGAATCGACGAAGTTGTGGGTGTAGCGGTAATCGGGCTCGAACAGCTTGGTCCGGAACAGCGTACCGTCGTTGAAGGTCAGAACCGTGATCAGGCGATTGCGCAGCATGGTCGTCGATCCTCAGGCCTTCTCCAGGAAGTTGCCGAGCAGGGTCAGGCCCGCTTGCTGGCTTTTTTCCGGATGGAACTGTGTGCCGAATACGCTGCCTTTCTGAACCGCGGCGGTAAACGGTCCGCCGTAGTCGCAGGATCCGACCTGGGCCCCGTCGGGTGGCGTTTCCATGCGGTAGGAATGAACGAAATAGAACAGCGCGCCGTCGGCGATCCCGTCGAACAAAATACAGTCTGGCCGTGTCTGGGTCAGGTCGTTCCAACCCACATGCGGCACGCGAAGCGATGCGTCGTCAGGCTTCAGGCGCGTCACCGCGGCGTCGATCCAACCCAGGCCGGGCGTGTCGCGGAATTCTTCGCTGCTTTTGCCGAGTAACTGGAAGCCCAGGCAAATGCCCAGGATCGGCTTGCGCCGCTTGATGACCAGGTCGTTCAGAACGTCGATAAGGCCGCGTTCGGCCAGGTTGGCCATGCCGTCGGGAAACGCCCCGACACCGGGCAGGATGAGTTTATCCGCCCGCGCCAGTTCGTCGGCATCGCAGGTGATGACGGGCTCGTAGCCTAATTTGAGGACGGCCCCGGCAACCGAAGTCAGGTTGCCGAGGCCGTAATCGACGATTCCAATCATGGTCCCGGTCGGTCAGGTCGGGCCGTCGGCCCGGTTGAAACGGACACGTCCGGCCTTAGGCCAGGTTGGTGCCCATCTTGGCCTGCACCCGTTCCCATTGCTCGACATACCATTCGCAATAGCGGCGGTAGCCGGTCTCAAGGGGCCATTGGGCCTTGAAGTTCAACTGCTCCTCGGCGCGTTGCGTCGACAGCGTGCCGCGGATCGGCTTGATCTTGTCGCGGGGAACTTCACGCAGTTCCGCGGACGGCACGACGTCCTTAACGATGTTCGCCAGTTCCAGGATGGTCCGGGCGTTGCCGTAGGTGATGTTGAAGGTATGCGACGCACCCGGCACGTTTTCGACCGCCATGGAGCGGATGATGCCGTCCACCAGGTCGAGGATGTAGGTGAAGTCGAGACGACCGTCGCCGCCGCCTTCCAGCATCAGCGGCTTGCCCATCAGGGCGTTCTCGATGAACGCCTGGCTGACGCGGCGCGAAATGCAGCGTTCGCCGTACAGGGCCGAGGGCCGGATGATGGAGACGTTCAGGCCGTACTGGTCGTTGTAGGTGCGGACCAGCCGTTCGCCCATGAATTTGGTGTTGGCATAGATGCCATAGGGCTGCGGGCGGACGTTTTCATCGACGGTCTGGGTCTTGAAGTCGCCATAGACGGTCGAGGACGACATGAACACGACTTGGTTCACTTCGCCCGGACGCAGCTGCGTGTATTCCAGAACGTTGCGCAGGGTGATCAACTGCAGATCGAAGCAGTGGCCCGGCATCTGCTTGGCGTCGACGGCGCTGGAGATCGCGGCCAAATGCACGATCTTGGTCGGCGAGAAGTTACGCAGCGCGTTTTCCAGGTCGATCATGGAGCGCGCATCGGCGCTGGCGATTTCTGCGCCGGCGTCGCGAAGCATCTCAAAGCGTTGCCGCAGGAAATTGAAGTTCAGTTCCCGGCGGAAGGGGTCGATATCGGCATTCGACACGTTCGCCAACAGGTTGTTCTGCATCAGGTTATCGATAAGCAGAACTTTGGCGCCGTATTCGCGCAGGCCGAGCGCTAGGTTGTGGCCGATAAAGCCCGCACCGCCGACAAGCGCAACTCGCTCGCCCGCCAAGGCGGTTTTAATCGCTTTGGGAGTCAGGATTGCAGACATGATGGTCTCCTCTTTCTGAGCCATTTACCGCCTCTTCTCGGCGGATACATGCAAGCTCGGTATCAGGTTTCACCTGACACTGGTCCGAACGTACACTTTCAGGCTCTAACAATAGCACGATATGCGCCATTTCTTAAAGCCAGATTAACCTTGGGGCCGATGGGGGCAGAAAGTCTGTGACCCCCGTCACGCCTGGGTTTCCGCCGATTCGCATGCCGCCAACTAGGTGCCGCCCGCTAACCTATTGACAAATCTGCACTGCATTCGATTTTGATGAAGGACGGGGTAGGATCAGGTGCGGATTATTTTGATCGGAAGACGATGCAGATAACGGATTTCCCCGAACTGCCGGCCATGCTCCAACAGGCCGTGATGCGCGCCCTGACGGCGCAGCACGACGGCAATCTGTTTGAAGCCGACCGTCTGTATCAACAGATCGTCCGGCGCAGGCCGCTGCATCCGTTGCTGGCGAATACCGCCGCCGGGTTCTTCCTGTTAAAGGGGGATTTTCCTGCCGCGTGGGCCTTGTTCGAACAGCGGTTGAGCCTGCCGTACTACACCCACCGTCCGTTCGCCAAGCTGGCCGCGCCGATGTGGGATGGCGCGCCGATCCCGAATAAACGGTTGTTGATCTTCGCCGACATGGGGTTGGGCGATACGATCCTGATGGCGCGGTTCCTGCCCTGGGTGCAAGACCGGGTCGGCGGCCTGGCGCTGCAGGTCAACAAAGGCACGTCGGCCTTTTGGCGCTACCGGTTGCCCGGGGTGGAGATTTCGGAAATCGACGACCCGCTTCCGGCCTGTGATTTCCGGATCAACATGTTCTGCCTGCCGCGCCTGTTCGGGGCCGATGCGGCGACCATGCCGCCGCCGGGCTATATCGCGTCGCGACCCGAGGAACGGGATTTCTGGCGGGCTCGATTAGGCGGCGACG
>DJHY01000284.1:5677-9463 GCA_002433335.1 Rhodospirillaceae bacterium UBA6608
TCGATTAGGCGGCGACGGGGGTTTGAAGGTCGGGATCAGCTGGCAGGGAAATCCGGATCATGTTCGGGATTTCGAACGATCGGTGCCGTTCGCCGCCCTGCAGCCGTTGATCGAGGACACGGAGCTGAAGCAAGCCGGGGTGCGTTTCTTCTCCGTCCAGATGCATCATGGGCGCGATGCGGTCCATGCGGCGGCGGCCCAGGGCTTGATCGAAGACTTGGGGGCCGAGATGGAAGCCCGGGATGCGTTGGAAGCATCGGCCGCCCTGGTCGACGAGTTGGATTTGGTGATCGCCGTCGATAGCGCCTTCGCCAACCTGGCGGCGGCGATGGACCGCCCGGTTTGGCTGCCGACCTATAAGGTTCCGGATTGGCGGTGGTGGGTTTATCCGGACCTGGACCTTGCGCATCCGCAGATAGCGCCATGGTATCGGTCGCATGTCATTTATTCATGTGCGGTGCGCCAGGAATGGGCGCCGGTCGTTGCGTCCTTGCGGGACGACTTGGCGAAATTGGCGCGCCAGGGTTAAGGGTTGGGTGCCTTGTTCCGCTTCACCGTATCGGATATGCGTGGGCCTGAGATAACGTATCGGGGTTGAGGGCGAGGCGAGACAGCGGTGAAAAATATCTATCTCCACATCGGGTTGCCCCGCTGCGCGTCGACCTTGATCGAAACGGAATTCGTCTATCCCGGACGTCTTCCTTACGAGGCGATGAAGCGCAGCGGCGTCAAGCCGCTGATGCGGTTGTACAAGGAACTGCGTCGTGGCCTGTCCCGTCCGCGGTGGAACGACGTGTTCTGTAACCGTCTCAGGGATTATCACCTGACGCCCGTGTTGAAGGGCGAAGGTGAAGGGCAAGATGTGCGCGGCTATTTCGTCACCGACGAAGGTCTGACGCATATCAGCGACATCGCCGGGGAGCCCAGCATCTTTGAAGACCGCGCGCAGTTCTGCGGTAAGCTTTTCGACGGCTTTCAAACCACCGTGCTGATGATGGTCCGAAACCAAGTCAGCTACGTCGAATCCTTGTACGGCCTGCACGTCCAGAACAGCGGCACTAAGGAATTCGACGACTATTACGCGGCATTTCCAATCGATGCGTTCGACTGGTTGCCGGTGGCCGATGCCTATGCCCAGGTATTCGGTGAAGACAACATCAAGGTTTTTCCCTTGGAGCGCCAAGCTTACGCGGCCGAAGAACAGCCGCTAGACGATTTCGTTCATGGGTTGCTGAATGCGATGGGCGTGGACGAAAAAATCAGCGGCGCAGACCTCAGCGTCTTCAACCCCAGCCTCGACGCCCGCCTGTTGCCGGCGCAGGTTGAAATCAATCGCACGTTCGCCCCTGAAATCGCCAAGGAAGTTCAGAAAATTCTGAGCATCAAAGCCCCTAAAGAGCGCGGTGCTGCGCAGAACCTTCTGACCCACGATCAGGCCCAGGCCATCCGCGAAAAATTCGCTGCAAGCAATCGCGAGCTGTTCGCGCGCTTCATGCCCAGGTTTTCCCCGGTCGGCTATCTGCAGGACTAAGCCACCCGATCAGCCGACGGCGGCCACGACCTCGGCCATGCAGGACGCGATGTCCTCCATGTCCTTGACGCCCAGATGCGGGCCGCAGGGCAGGGCGATGCCGTTGTCGGCAATGGCGGCGGCGCCTTTGAACCCGTCCGGGTCGTAGCCGTACATCTCCTGATAGACCTTCAGCCGCCCGATCGGGTGGGGGTAGTAGATCGACGTGCCGACGCCACGGTCGTTCAGGGCCAAGGCGATGTCGTTGCGTTTGTCGGCCAGATCGCCGGTCAGTACCGCGACGACGCAATAGAAGCTGGATTTCAGGCGGTCCTCGGCGCTGTCCAGGACGTGGACACCGTCGATCGCGGTCAGGCCTTTTTGCAGGGCGCGGAAGTTTTCCTCGCGGATGCGCATGATCTCGGGGATGCGCGTCAGCTGCACGCGACCCAGGGCCGATTGCATTTCCGACATCCGGTAGTTCATGCCCAGGCCCTTGACGTCGTAGAGCCCTGGCACCTTCGGCCCGGGGCCGGAACGGTCGTAGTTGAAGGCGCGGAATTCGCCGATGCGCTTCACGGTTTCCGCGTCCTTGGACACCAGCATGCCGCCTTCGCCGCAGGTGATGTGCTTGACCGGATAGAACGAATAACAGCCGGTATGACCGAACAGGCCGACATGGGTTCCATCGACCCGGGCCTCGACCGCCAAGGCGCAATCCTCGACGACCTTCAACCCGTGTTTCTCGGCCAGGGCCATGACCTTGACCATGTCGATGGGGATGCCCGCGTAGTGGACGATGCCGATGGCTTTGGTCTTCGGTGTGATTTTGGCCGCCATGTCATCCAGGTCCATGTTGCCCGAAGTCAGCTCGGCATCGACGAAGATCGGCGTCGCCCCGGTCAGGGCCACCGCATGGGCGGTCGCGACATGGGTCATGGCCGGAAGCAATACTTCGTCGCCGGGCCCGACGCCCAGGTCCATCCACGACAGATGCAGGGAAGCCATGCAGCTCGACGTGGAGACGGCATAGCCGCCGCCCATCATCTTGGCGAAGCCTTCCTCGAAGGCGTGGCAGTTGGGGCCATGGGTCAGGATGTGCCCGGACAGCACCTCCATCACCGCGTCGCGTTCCGCGTCTTCGATCCAGGGGCGGCCGAAGGGAATATCCAGCTTGGTCGTGCTCATGTTTCCGTCCTGATGGGTTGCGGCGTTCCGGCGGCATGGGCGCGGTCGGCGGCGGCGATAACGCGGATCAGGTCCAGTTCCCGCATCGCCGCCGGGGCCGGGTCCTCGCCCGTCCGGATGGCCTTTATGAAATCGGGGATCAACACGCCCTTGCCCGCGGGCAGGGGGGCGAGGCCGAGCTTTTCTGCCTGGGCCCCATCCGCGCGGTTGCGGAACAGGCGCGGGCCCTGGTCGTCGTAGATGAAGGTCGCTTTGGTGCCGAACACCCGGATCACATGGTGATGGGGGTGAACGCAGCCGAAGTTGGCGGTAATCCGCCCGACCGCGCCGGAGGCGAAGGCGAAGGTCGCGGCCATGAAGTCGTCGTATTGAAAGCCGGTGTCGCGGGTCGCGATCTTGTTGCCGGTGACCGTTACCTGGGTCGGCGTTTCGCCGGTCAGCCACAGCATCAGGTCGATGATATGGACGCCGCCGCCTTCCATCACCGAATAGTCGGGCACGTCCTTGCGCCAGCCCTCGGTGATCTTTTCCAGGCGGCCATATAGGTAATCGCCGTCAAAGGCGTAGATATCGCCGAATTCCCCGGCGGCGATGGCGTCTCTCAGCCAGCGGTAAACCTTGGCCCCGCGCAGCACCAGGTTGGAGCGCAGGTGCAGGTTCCCGGCCCGCGTCCAGCGGGCGGCGATGTCGTCGGCTTCGGCGTCGGTGCGGCATAGCGGTTTTTCGACGAACACGTGCTTGCCCGCGTCCAGGGCGCGGCAGACTTCGTCGTAATGAAGATGGTCGAAGGTCGCGATGGAGACCGCATCGACGTCCGGCGCGGACAGGATTTGATCGTAGCTTTCGGCCACGCGGCCCTGGCCCAGGTCGGCGGCGATGCGCTGGGCCTTATCTGCCTCAAGGTCGTAAAGCCAAGTGACGCGGCTGTCCGGCCCGGCGGCAAAAGCGCGGGCGTGCTGTTCGCCGATCCCCAGGCCGATCACCGCGACGTTAAGTGTCATCCCTGCGGCTCCGGCGTGGCGACGCGATAGGTCGGATCGAACAGCTCGGGCCGGTCGTTGGCCAGGGCTTCCAGGTCACTGACCCCG
>DJHY01000198.1:0-3542 GCA_002433335.1 Rhodospirillaceae bacterium UBA6608
GGCGCTTATCATCGTTTACCCTTTCATGAAACGTTTTACTTATTGGCCGCAGGCTATTCTGGGTCTGACATTCAATTGGGGGGCACTTGTAGGCTGGAGTGCGGTAACTGGCGAAATCCAAGCACCTGCGCTGTGGCTTTATGTGGCAGGGGTTTTCTGGACCCTCGGTTATGACACAATCTACGCTCACCAGGACAAGGCAGATGATTTGTTGGTGGGTGTAAAGTCGACAGCTCTTAAGTTTGGGGACGCAACACCAAAGTGGTTGATTGGCTTCTATATGATAGCTGTTGCGCTTCTTGGCGTGTCTGGATGGTTAGCGGAACTTGCGTGGCCCTACTTTGCAGGCGTGGGGGCGGGCATTGCTCACCTTCTATGGCAGGTCCGAGCTGTCGACTTAGATAATCCAAAATCCTGTCATCGCTTCTTCAATTCCAACCGAGATTTTGGGCTAATCGTGTTGGCCGGCATCGTCTTGGCTGGGCCTGCCGTCGGGAGCTAAATCTGGACCTTCGTGAGTGAGGGTGACATGAAGGGTCGCGCGTTTACCTTAAGTTGATCAGAGCGACGCCGACGGAGTTCTGGGTCGGCGATCGGCTCGGAGATGAAGGTATCCAATTCCATTGTGGGGGCTAAAAGGTCACGAACATAGCGTTGAACGCCGACTTGATTGAGGCCCAAACGGGACCGACCTCGAGCAACGACTTCCGAGACAGGGATGGGGCCGCGGGAGTCGCTAAGCGTACCGTGTGTGGATGTGTACATGTAGACGGCTTCCAGGGAAGGACCAAGCTCCACCTCCAGATCGATAGAGTTCAATTTGCTAAACCTATAGTTGGCACTGGACAACTCTGTTCTGTGCATGCGAACCAATTGGCGTGCGTCAAGCCAGGTGATGAATAACGTGACTTCGACGCCAGGGGAAACTTGAAGCGTGGCGGCGATCGCGCCATACGCGGTTATGTGCGGGGAATAGACTGAGTCGAAGTTACGTAGTCGAGCGCGTATGACGGGGATCGGGCCCCAATCCGCGCCTGGGAATTTTCGTGCTAGCTGCTCGGGAGACTGGTTTGAGCCTACTGCCAGGACAGGCGTTCGATACGATAGATCTGGCGATATGTCTTTTGGCCCAAAATTTAAGGGACGGCCATTTGCGAAGATGAACGACTCTGACGGAATAGAGTAGGGGTAGGTCTTTGCCTGGACTAGTGGGTTATCATTCATGAAATTCAGTCTTTGCCGGTATCAGCGACTTCGACGAACTCGGAAATATCTACCTCATCAATCTGTGATGGATCCAAGAAACGATCTGCATATTCCTTATAAATACCTGATGTAAGGAACAGTTTGAATAGCTCGTCGTCGATGTGGGCATCTTCACTCATGGAGGACATAATTTTTACGCAGGCACTTAGGGGCTTTGCCGGCTTGTATGGGCGATCGGCAGCGGTCAGCGCTTCGAAGATATCGGCGATCGCCATGATCCGCGCCGGGATCGACATTTCCTCTTCGGTCAGTTTGCGCGGATAGCCGGTCCCGTCCATTTTTTCGTGGTGGCCACCGGCATATTCCGGCACCCGCTTCAGGTGCTTCGGGAACGGCAGCTGTTCCAGCATGATGATGGTTTGGACGATGTGGTCGTTGATCTTGAAACGTTCTTCCTCGGTCAGCGTGCCGCGCGCGATGCACAGGTTGTAGACCTCGCCAAAATTGTATTTGTGCTCGGGAATATTGAGCTTGAAGCCGAACGGGTTGTCCGGCTGGGCCGCCGGTTCCAGCGCATCGCGATAGACGATGTGGTCTTCGCGGTCTTCGAGCAGGTCTTCCTTGCACGGCAGCGGTTTGGGCGGGGTGCGGTCCTTGCGCTTGCGTTCGTCGAACGACAGGCCCAGGCGATCGTCCAAGGTGCGGGTCCACTGCATCTTGGCGATTTCGTGAATGCGTTCCTGGTCCTCGGGCGCCATGAATTCGTCGCCGACGTTGGCGCGGGCGACGAATTCATAGTCGTCGTCCAGCTTGGCGATCTGTTCGTCGAACTTGGCCTTGAGCGCCGCCGGGTCGCCGGTTCCTTCGGCAAGGGCCTTGTAATACTCGACCTCGGCCTCGCGCTTCATCAGCTCGAACCGCATGCGGACTTCGTGGATGCGGTTGTAGATGGTTTCCAACTTGACGGCTTTGTCGACCACGTATTCAGGCGTCGTGACCTTGCCGCAGTCGTGCAACCACGCCCCGATATGCAGTTCGTACCACTGCTCGTCGGTCAGGTCGAAATCCTTGAACGGGCCGGAATGCTCGTCGCAGGCGGCCTTGGCCAGCATCTTGGTCAATTCGGGGACGCGCTGACAGTGGCCGCCGGTATAGGGTGACTTGGCGTCGATGGCTGACGCGATCAGCTCGATGAAGCTTTCCAGAAGCTTTTTTTGGCCTTCGACCAGCTGCTGGTTGTCCAAGGCGACGGCAGCCTGGGAGGCCAAGGCCTCGACCAGGGGCTGAATCTGCGTGGAAAATTCGATGACGTCGCCATTTGCATCCGTTGCGTTCAGAAGCTGAATGACGCCGATGATTTCGTCCTGGCTGTTTTTCAGCGGCACGGTCAGGAACGAGGTCGAACGGTAACCGGTGCCTTCGTCGAATTTCTTGGTGCCGGAGAAATCGAAGTTTTCGGCTTCGTAGGCGTCACGGATGTTGATCGACTGACCGGTCAGCGCGCAGTAGCTGGCGATGTTCTTCTCGTTTCGCGCGCCTGTTTCCGGGTCGTACAGGCGGATCGGGGGAAAGGTGATTTCCTTGCCGGTGGTGCCGCCCAGCGCGATCTTGAGCGAATCCGTGCGCATGATCTCAAATTTCAGCGCGTCTTCTTCGGTCTTGATGTACAGCGTTCCGCCGTCGGCGTTGGTCAGATCCTTGGCTTCCAGCAGGATCTTTTCCATCAGCCGATTGATGTCGCGTTCCGCCGAAAGGGCGATCCCGATATCAATCAGGCGCTGAAAATTGTTCAGCGCCGCATCGCTCTGCGCGGTCGTTAGTTCACCGGACATGTCGCACCAATGGAGCCGTCTCTTCCCGCCGTGCCCTGAAATTCCCCGGCCCACGTGGCCGAAGTTACGTCGAATCCTACGCTGCCGATGTTTTATAGGGTGTTAATGTCATGAATCGGCAGGACAAAGGGTATCCGCCTTTGCTGCCCGTGACAACCGAAGGCGGACGCCAGATGCCCGATTAACAGGCGGGGCATTTTATCTTTTGCCTAAAGGAATCAGCGGCTAACGTCTGGCCGCACTGGCACGTCGGGCCGAATAACCGGGAATGCACTTATGGCTTATGCCTCTTTACGAGATTTCATCTTCAACCGTCTGGAGCCGGCGGGGCGGCTTGTCCGCGTCAAGGAGCCGGTTTCTCCCGTCCTGGAAATGACGGAAATCCAGACCCGGTTGATGGCCGAGGGCGGCCCGGCGGTATTGTTCGAAAACGTCGTCGGCGAAGACGGAAAGCCTTATGGCATGCCGGTGCTGGTCAATCTGTTCGGCACGGTCGAACGGGTC
>DJHY01000198.1:3841-4106 GCA_002433335.1 Rhodospirillaceae bacterium UBA6608
TGTTCGGCACGGTCGAACGGGTCGCATGGGGGATGGAGCGCGAGCCGGAGCAATTGACCGAGGTCGGTGAAACCCTGGCTTTCCTGCGCCAGCCGGAGCCGCCGGGAGGCATCCGCGAGGCCATGGAAATGCTGCCGCTGCTCAAGACCATCGTCGCCATGAAGCCGAAAACGGTGAAGACGGCCCCCTGTCAGGAAGTGGTCCTGCAGGGCGATGATATCGATCTGTCGGCCCTACCGATCCAAACCTGCTGGCCGGGCGAGCC
>DJHY01000198.1:4397-4605 GCA_002433335.1 Rhodospirillaceae bacterium UBA6608
CCAAACCTGCTGGCCGGGCGAGCCCGCGCCGCTGATCACCTGGCCCCTGGTGGTGACCCAGGGACCGGAAGCCGGGCAGAAAGGCGGTGACAAGCGCGATGCCTTCAACCTGGGCATCTATCGGATGCAGGTGACGGGCCGGAATTCGACCATCATGCGGTGGCTGAAACACCGCGGCGGGGCGCAGCACCACGCCCGGTGGAAGGAA
>DJHY01000198.1:4932-5123 GCA_002433335.1 Rhodospirillaceae bacterium UBA6608
CCCGCCCGGAGCCGCTGCCCGCCGCCGCCGTGATCGGCGCCGATCCGGGCACGATCCTGGCCGCGGTGACGCCGGTCCCCGACACCCTGTCGGAATACCAATTCGCCGGCATGTTGCGGGGCAAGCGCGTCGATTTGGTGGATTGCAAGACCGTTCCCCTGAAGGTTCCGGCCGAGGCCGAGATCGTGATC
>DJHY01000267.1 GCA_002433335.1 Rhodospirillaceae bacterium UBA6608
ACGATTTCAAAACCCAAGTCTTGAACCGCCGGCTCTATGATCTCTTCGATGCGCTGCTCCAAATGCACGCCCCCATATCTCTCTCTTGGCCCCTAAACCTCGTGAGAGCCCAGGGATAGATAACAAAAAAGGCGGGCCAGCGGCCCACCTCATCAATTCCATTCCACGGGACCATCCCATTCGTCGGAGCTAACGAGACGCATCAAACAATTGACACAGTGGTGGTATATACCCAGAACCTTGCAAATGCAAGGGCTAGGGCGCGAATGTAGTCGACTTCAAGAGCTGTCAGCGTCAGTCCGGAGGAAGTTCAGATAAACGGGTTTTAGGCCCCGAGCCCTTGCCTTTTGCTCGTATCGTGTTTCGACCCAATCCTCGGGAGCCAGACGCCAATCATCGGCGGCGCGCGCCATCCAGCTGAACCGCCGGTCGCGAAGCACGCGCTCCAAAGTCCAAACAGCGAACTCGGCCTGATCTGTAGCGAACCGGAACTGTGCCCCGGGGCGCAGCAAACGGGCGAATTGATCCAGGTTAGACGTGACGGTAATGCGCCTGCTGTGGTGACGGACCTTGGGCCACGGATCGCTGAACAGGATGTATAGTCGACCGAGACAGGCCGCTGGCATAACCGGCATGAGTTGACGAACATCATCGTCGAACACGCGAATGTTTGTTAATGCCTTATCATTGATCGCAGCTAGCAGCGCGGCGACACCATTAACATAAGGCTCGCAACCGATAAACCCAATGTTTGGATGGCGCGTGGCCTGGGCCACTAAATGCTCACCGCCCCCAAAGCCAATCTCCATCCAAAGATCGTCGGCAATTTTTGGGAAAAGTGCTGCAGCGTCGCCCAGATCGGAATATGGATCCAGGCGCAATCGCGGAAGCAACACCGTCATCAGGCGACGGCGCGCGGCCGTTAATTTGCGCCCGGTGCGCCGCCCGAACCAACGTTGGATGGTGTAGTTTGCCTCGGCGTTCAACTGACGCCAAAAGTCGACTTCAAATCATCGACAAGGTCCGTTTTCTCCCAGGAAAAGCCCCCGTCGACATCGGGCTCACGACCGAAATGACCGTACGCGGCCGTGCGGGCATAGATGGGTCGGCTTAATCGCAAGTGCTCGCGTATGCCCCGCGGGCTAAGATCAACCATCTCCTGAAGCACGCTGGCGAGTTTCAACTCGTCCACTTGAGCGGTGCCATTAGTGTTTATGAGAACAGATAGGGGCTTAGAAACGCCGATTGCATAGGCCACCTGTATGGTACATTCATCAGCGAGGCCAGCGGCAACTACGTTCTTCGCCACATAGCGTGCAGCATAGGCGGCCGAACGGGCGACCTTACTCGGGTCCTTGCCGGAGAAGGCACCGCCGCCATGCGGGGCCGCACCGCCGTAGGTATCGACGATGATCTTACGGCCGGTCAGGCCGACGTCGCCGTCGGGCCCGCCGATGACGAAACGGCCCGTCGGGTTGACGTAGAATTCGTCTTCCGGGCACATCCAGCCGTCGGGCAGAACGTCGAGCACGAAGGGGCGGACGATTTCGCGCACTTCGTCGGTCGACAGATTTTCGGTGTGCTGGGTCGAAACCACGACCGAGGTCGCGCGCACCGGCTTGCCGTTTTCGTACTGCAGGGTCACTTGGCTTTTCGAATCGGGCAGCAGGCCCGGCGTCTTGCCCGAGTGACGGGCATCGGCCATCGACTTCAGAATCTGGTGCGAATAATGGATCGGCGCCGGCATCAATTCTTCGGTTTCGGTGCAGGCGAACCCGAACATGATGCCCTGGTCACCGGCGCCTTCGTCTTTATTGCCGGCGGAATCGACACCGACCGCGATGTCCGCGGACTGACCATGGAGATAGACCTGAACCTTGGCGGTTTCCCAATGGAAGCCCTCTTGTTCATAGCCGATGTCCTTGACGCACTGGCGAGCGATGTTTTCGATCAGTTCCGGATCGGCATCGCCGTTGGCATCGAAGATCGGGCCACGACCATCGTCGCCGCAGCGGCCTTCGCCGCCGACGATGATGCGGTTGGTCGTCGTCATGGTTTCGCAGCCGAGCCGGCAATTGCCCGGGTCACGGCGCAGGAATTCGTCCAACACCGCATCGGAAATACGGTCGGCGACTTTGTCCGGGTGTCCTTCGGAAACGGATTCGGACGTAAACAGGTAGTTGGATAGGGTCACGAGGCATGCCTCCGCTAACGTCGTTACAGGTACAGGACTATATGGACGAAGCGTTCGGGGGCGACGTTCGTCCGCTTAGCGCGTTGTTTTTCGTGGCGGCAAACGGTCCAAATACGCCACGCTGGGATCAAATGATCTCAGATCGCCGTTTTTGACAGCGATATGACGGCCCGTCAAGCGGGATTTATCCCTGTTTCCTGCGGGGTTAAGGGTTTGCGCCGACGCGCGCCCAGTGCCCCCGCCAGCACAGCCAAAATCGTCAGCGCCAAGGCCGGGACGTTACCCAGGCGGGCAAAGAGCGTGCGATCCTCGATCGGCTCGGGCAGGCCGGAATCGACCGTTCCCGCCGTGCCCAATGCAAGCGACGCGACCGTCCGGCCCCAAGGATCGATGACCGCGGAGATACCCGTATTTGCGACGCGGACCAGGGGCAGGCCCTCCTCGACGCTGCGCAGGCGCGCCGCCGCCAGATGCTGGTAAGGGCCGGGCGAAATACCGAACCAGGCATCGTTGGTGATGTTCAGCAGCCATCTGGGACGGGGACCATCGTCCTGTCCGGTGATCGGCGGAACCACCGCATGGGGGAAAATAACTTCGTAACAGATCAGCGGCGAAAACGGCGGCAGGCCCTTAACTTCAAGCACGCGCGGCCCCGGCCCGGCGGAAAAATTACCCCGGCCCTGCGTGATCTTGAGGAACCCCAACCATTTCTGAATCGGAACGTATTCGCCGAACGGGACCAAATGATGCTTGTCATATGTCTGTGCGATCCGACCCGAGGCCTCGACCACGTATAGGCTGTTATAAACCTTGGGCGCATCCGGATCGCTTCGGTCAACCCGCAGGGCCCCGGTCAGCAAGGCCCCTTCGACCGGCGCGGCGTGAGCCAAAGCACGGATCAACGACGGCTCCCGCCCCAGAACGTAAGGCACCGCCGTCTCAGCCCAGATGACATGGGTCGGCATCGGGGCGGGTTCCGGGCCCTTGCCCTTCGGCGGGGCGAGGCTCATGTCGATCTGCCGGACGACATGGTTCGGCCGCAAGGCGTTTCGCCATTTGTCCGCCTGGGCGATGTTGGGCTGAACCAAACGTAGGTCGACCCCCGGGGCAAAAACCGTTTCGGCCCCGGATAAACGCCAGGCTCCATAACCCCAAACCGCGACAAGTCCGAATGCCGCCAACATCGAGGGTGCCCAAATCGCCCGGCCCGGCCCGGCCAGGGCGACCGGCGCCGCCGCCGCCGCCACGGTCAAAAGGCTCAATCCGAAAACGCCGATAGACGCCGCCGGCTGAACCATCGCGTCGGCGAAGGTCCATACCGTGCCCATCAGATTCCATGGGAAACCGGTAAACAACCACCCCCGCAGCCATTCGGTCAAAACCCAGACACCCGCCAGCAGCAACGCATCGCCGCCGCCGGGCAGCGCGCCGACCGGACGCAACCGATGCACCACCCAGGCGGCGATCGCCGGAAACAGGCCCAACACGGCGGCGAACCCAACAATGGCGATCGGAATCAGCCAACCATGGCGGGCCAAATCAATGGTCAGGGAATGAGAAATCCAGAACGTGCCCGCCGCGGCATGGGCCGCGCCGAACCACCACCCGTCGCGAAACGCACCCCAGGCGCGGTCGCGCGACGCAATCAGCCAGAGCAAGCCGACGAACGCCGGAACCAAAAGAAAAACCAAGTACAACGGCGGCAGGGCCCCAGCGGCCAACAGACCGAAACCCATCGCCAATCCACGCCGACGCCACCCGGTGGCATGCGCGACGAATTCGTACATGCGGCGCGGGACTGCGCGGCCGTCGGTCATTCCGGTTTTGGCCCCGGTTCCGTCGGGGCGCGGCGGCGGACCTTCAAGCGGTGAATGCGCCGAGGGTCGGCCTGCAGAATTTCGAATTCCAGGCCGCTCGGATGCATGACCAACTCGCTACGGATCGGCACCCGGCCGGCCAGCGCAAAGACCAGGCCGCCAAGGGTATCGATGTATTCCCGTTCTTCTTCCGTAACGATCGGGCCGAGCTTCTCTTCCAAGGCCTCGATGGTCACGCGGGCGTCGGCGGTAAACGAGCCGTCGGGATTCTCGCGCAATACCGGCTCGGACGTGCGGTCGTGTTCGTCTTCGATCTCGCCGATGATTTCCTCGACCAGGTCTTCAATCGTCACCAGGCCGTCGACACCGCCGTATTCGTCGACCACCAACGCCATGTGCGAACGGCGGGCGCGCATTTCCAGCAGCAGTTCCAGGACCTCCATCGATGGGGCCACGAACAGGATGCGGCGCAGATGTTCCGACAGCTTGAAGTCTTCTTCGTTGCCGTCCCAAAGGAACAGGTCCTTCACATGGGCCACGCCGATGACGTCGTCCAAGGTGCCGCGATAGACCGGCAAGCGCGAATGACCGCGTTCGCCGATGATCGTGACGATGTCCTTCAACGGGGTTTCGACGTCGACGCCGGCGATGTCGGCGCGCGGCACCATCACGTCTTCGACGGTCAGGCCCCGCAGGTTGAGGATGTTCGACAGCAGCAGGCGTTCGTCCTCGCCGATGGGAGCGGCGGGCTCGGCCCGTTCTTCGATGATTTCTTCCAGCGCCTCGCGAACGGATTCGTTCTGATCGCGGCGGAACAAACGCATCAGGCGCTGCCAGACGGAGGCCGCGCGCGGGTCCTGCGACGAGGCGGCCTGCGAAGAGCCAACCGCGGATGAGGTTGAATGATCCTGCGCTGAGGATTGGGTGGCGGCCCCGGATTCCCGGGGCGCGGGACTCGATGATTGATCGTTCATGTCACCAGGATAGATGCCCGATGCTAAAGCGGGCGCTCACCGCTCCTTTCCATATGGATCGGGAACACCCAGGTCCCCGAGGATTTCCGTTTCAAGTCCTTCCATCCTGTCGGCTTCGTCCGCTTCGATATGATCGAAGCCCAACAGGTGAAGCATACCATGGACGCACAAATGAGTTAAATGGTCGGCCAGGGGGATGCCCTGGTCCCGGGCCTCGCGCGCCGTCACGCCATAGGCGATCACCACGTCGCCCAACATCACCGGCATGCCGGGCAGGGCCGACGGCGCATCGAAATCGTCTTCCTGCGGAAACGACAACACGTTGGTCGGGCCGTCCTTGGACCGGTAGTCGCGGTTCAAGGCGGCGACGCTGTCGTCGTCGGTCAGCACCAAGGACACCTCCACCTCGGCCGCGTCACCCCCGCCCACAGCGGCATAGCCGACCGCGAAGGCAGCCGACAACGCCCGCTCGGCAATGGCTTCGGCGTCGTCCAACGCATCCGTCCAATCCGAAGCCGCGATCTCGATCGCGATATCCAAATCGGGGCCGGAGCCGGACGCGGCGTCAGTCTTCTTCGTTTCCGCGTTCGCCTTCATATTGCTCGTACCGTGCACCGGCGCGGCGCGCCGTTTCCACATTCTGGTAGGCGTGAACGATCCGCGACACCAAAGGATGTCGGACGACGTCCTGTTCCGTGAACTCGACGAAACGAATGCCCTTGGTGCCGATCAGGACTTCCTGCGCATCGCGCAAGCCCGACCGGGTGCCGCGCGGCAAGTCGACCTGGCTCAAATCGCCGGTCACCACCATGGACGAATTTTCGCCCAGGCGGGTCAGGAACATCTTCATCTGCACCGGCGTGGTGTTCTGCGCTTCGTCCAGGATGACGAAGGCGTTGGACAACGTCCGACCGCGCATGAAGGCCAAGGGGGCAACCTCGATCTCCGCCGATTCCAGCCGTTTTTCAACCTGTTGCTGGGGCAACATGTCATACAGCGCGTCGTACAACGGGCGCAGGTAAGGATCGACCTTTTCTCGCATGTCGCCAGGCAGGAAGCCCAACTGTTCGCCCGCTTCGACCGCGGGACGCGACAGGATGATGCGGTCGACCCGGCCCTGGACCAACCGTTCCACGGCCTTGGCCACGGCCAGGTACGTCTTGCCCGTCCCGGCGGGGCCGATCCCGAACACCAACGGGTTTTCATCGATCGCGCGCAGGTAATCGGCCTGGGTCGAGGTTCGCGCGTTGATCATCTTGTTGCGGGTCTGAACCGCGACATCGGCATCGCGCAGGCCCTCGCGCGGGTTCGCCGGCGCGGCCCCCATGCTACCGCCGCCACCGCCGGACATCCGCAGCATCGCATCGACATCAGGCGCTTCCACGTCCTGGCCATGTTTCAGACGGTCATACAACGCCGCCAGAACCGCCGCCGTGCGATCGACCGATGCGGTGTCGCCGGTGATCGCGACCTCGTTGCCGCGGGCATGGATGGTCACGCCCAGGCCCTGTTCGATCCGCGCCAGATGCGCGTGATGCGATCCGAACAGCGCCGCCGCCAGGTGGTTGTTGGCGAAGGTCATACGCTCCGTCGTCGTGCCTCCGGAAGATCCCCCGCCTTCCGCCGGGGCCATCGGCACCGTTACCTCACCCCCGCCACGCGTCTGCCGCCTGGAACGTCCACGGCTCATGCGGTCTTCCTTTCCCTCAAGTCCTCATCGGGCACGGCGGACAGGCTGTTGCCTCCGGCGCCGACGATCCGCAAATCGACGATACGGCCCAGCCACTCGGCCGGGGCCGCGACATGCACGGCCTGCATATAGGGGCTACGACCGACGAGCTGACCCTCGTGACGGCCGACCCGGTCGAGCAAGACCGGCATGGTCCGCCCGACGCAGCTTTCGTTGAAGGCAAGCTGCTGCGTATTCAGAAGATCCTGAAGGGCCGCCAAACGGGCGTCCTTTACGTCTTCGGGAACCTGCAGCTCCATCGCCGCCGCCGGGGTGCCGGGGCGCGGCGAGTATTTGAAGGAATAGGCCTGGATGTAGCCGACGTCGCGCACCAGGGAGAGGGTATCCTCGAAATCCGCGTCCGATTCACCCGGGAAGCCGACGATGAAGTCCGACGACAGACCCAGGTCCGGGCGGGCCTGGCGCAGGCGGGCGACCAGATCGATATAGAACGCCCGGTCGTGACGCCGATTCATGGCCTTGAGCACCCGGTCGGAGCCGGATTGCACCGGCAGATGCAGATAAGGCATCAGCTCGGGTACGTCGCGATGGGCCGCGATCAGAGCGTCATCGATTTCCGCCGGATAAGACGTGGTGTAGCGCAGGCGCTCGATCCCATCGACCTTGGCCAAGCGTTCGATCAATTCGCCCAAGCCCAGCTCACCGCCGTCATGAACGCCGTGATAGGCGTTGACGTTCTGGCCCAGAAGCGTGATTTCGCACGCACCCGCGGCAGCCAGTTGGCGGGCTTCGTCCATGACTTGGTCGACCGGCCGGGAGAATTCCGAACCGCGCGTATACGGCACGACGCAGAAGGTGCAGAACTTGTCGCAGCCTTCCTGCACCGTCAGGAAGGCCGAGCGGCCTTCGACCCGGGCCGGCGCCGACAGGTGGTCGAACTTGGATTCCTCGGGAAAATCGGTGTCCAGCTGCGCGCCCTTTTCGCGGTGCAGGCGGGCCACCATTTCCGGCAGGCGGTGATAAGTCTGCGGCCCGAACACCATGTCCACGAAGGGGGCGCGGCGCAGGACTTCCTCGCCCTCGGCCTGGGCGACGCAGCCGGTGACGCCCAGGATCATCGTCCCGCCGTCGCCTTTCCGCGCTTCCTTGATCTTGTTGATCCGGCCCAACTCCGAATAGACCTTTTCCGCGGCCTTTTCCCGGATATGACAGGTGTTCAACAACACCATGTCGGCATCGTCGACCGCATCCGTCAGGGCATAGCCCAGGGGCGCCAAAAGACCCGCCATACGCTCGGAGTCGTAGACGTTCATCTGACAGCCATAGGTCTTGATATGAAGCTTCTTGGGCGCCGCCTCGGTCACTGGTTGCCTCGCGCCCCGTATCCTGCCGACCCCGGGCAAGCCACCCGGGAATTACCGCCTTGGATCATGCTTATTTGTCGGTGCCTTTCTTTAACGGCACGCCATACAGTTCCAGCTTATGCCCGACCAGACGCATGCCGTGGTCGCGGGCGATGGCTTCCTGCAGGCGCTCGATTTCCGTGTTCTGGAATTCGATTACCTCACCCGATTGAACATTGATCAGGTGATCATGGTGTTCTTCGGTCACTTCTTCGTAACGCGCACGACCGTCGCCGAAATCATGGCGCTCGATAATGCCCGCCTCTTCGAACAGACGCACGGTCCGATAGACGGTCGCGATCGAAATCCGGTCGTCGATTTCGGACGAGCGACGATGCACTTCTTCAACGTCGGGATGGTCTTCCGATTCGGACAAGACGCGCGCAATGATGCGCCGCTGGTCCGTCATTTTCATCCCTTTATCGACGCAAATCTGCTCGATTCTTGATTGCGGCATCGTTTCCCCACGGATTTCCGGCAAACCTCTGGATTCGTCGGATTACTATACCCTCTAGACCCCCCAGGCCAAAGCCCGAGATGCCCCCCAAAGAGAGCGCCTAACGGCGGCGGCGCGGCTTGGTGCCCAGGCCGATCTTTTTCGCCAGATTAGAGCGGTGTTTGGCGTAGTTCGGCGCAACCATCGGATAGTCCGCCGGCAGGCCCCAGCGCTCGCGATAATCTTCCGGCGTCATGTCGTAAGCCGTCTTCAGGTGACGCTTCAGCATTTTCAGCTTCTTGCCGTCTTCCAAGCAGATGATGTAGTCGGGGAAGACCGATTTTTTCGGCGAAACCGCAGGCTTCGGGCGCTCGGCCTGGGACGGCGTTCCGCCGACGTTGGACAGCGCGTTGTAAACTTCGTTGATCAAAGCCGGGATATCGCTGGGCGCAATGGTGTTATTGCCGACATGCGCCGCGACGATCTCAGTTGTCAGTTCGATCAACTCCGAAGCGTTCGGTTTTTCGGTCATGGGTTCGCCTTCTCCTTGAAGCATGGCTTTTTACGAATTATGTGCTCGTCTTGGGATAACGGCTGATACCTGGCCAATTTCAAAAAATTGACTATCGCCGTATGAATACGCCTGTAAGTAATGCGGGCAAATTATTTTAATTGCCAACGCGGCGCCTATATAAAGTAGGCATCTATTATAGACAAGAGAACAAAATGAAAAAACCGCAAGAAACAGCGGCTTCTGAAATATCACCGGCTTTTCTGGATATTTCGAATGACATTTGTCCAATGACGTTCGTCAAAACCAAGCTGTTTCTTGAACGTTTGGGCCCGGGCGAATTACTTGAAGTTCGTTTGAAAGGCGCCGAACCCCTGTCGAACGTGCCCCGTTCGGTGCGCGATCATGGCCACGAGGTCGTCTCGTTGGAACCGGAAGACGCGACGGCGACGGAACAAAGCGCGCCGCACCGTCTGTTAATCCGTACCGCCGAATAATCAGCTCTCAGGGCCGCAGCCGCCCGCCGTTGCGCGGGCGCACCGCATCGGGCGGACGCAAGTAGATCGGCGCGGGCCGGTGACCGACCGGCGGCATGGCCCGGCCAAGTGCCGCTTCACCAACCTGCACCGCATCGGGAATACCGGACGCATCCGCCAATTCCGCGATGCCCCCGGCATCAATCACCGCGGCCAAGGCCCGGTCGGCCGCATCCCCGGCGATCAGCACAGGCCCGCCGCCGCAGATTTCCGGCAAGGCCTCGACCATGGCCGCCGCCGGCTCCGATTGCGGCGACAGATCCGGGCCGAACATCTGGACGTAGAGATCTTCACGCTTGGAATCGAGCGCGACCAGGACGGACCGTCCCGCGCGTGCCGCTTCAGGTACGGATCGGGCCACGGCTTCCAACGTCGTTACCCCGGAAAGCGGCAGACCAAGGGCCAACGCCAGACCCCGCGCCGTCGCCAGGCCAATCCGCAGGCCGGTAAAAGCGCCCGGACCGACCGTAACCGCCAGGGCATCCAGATCGTCGTAGGTCAACTTGGCTTCGGCCAGAACATCGTCCAGCATCGGCACCAGGGCTTCGGATTGACCGCGCGCCATCCGCTCAGCCCGATGCGCGACCGCCCGCCCATCCACGAAAACCGCAGCGGAACAGCCGCTCGTCGCTGTGTCGAAAGCCAAAAGGTTCATCGCTTCATCGAGGGTCTCAGCCCGCCCAGCCCAACTTCCAGAAAGCCATGGCGATGGCCGCCACGACCAACGCGCCGGACAAGGTATACAAGGGCGCACGCCGCCAGGCGAGGCGGAAGGAGTCTTCCCCGGTCAGGCGGCTGACCACCAGCGTCGTGCCCGACACCGGCGACGACGTGGTCGACAGCCCCCAGGTGCCGAGCATCACCAGGGCCATGATCAGGGGCGGCATGCCGAACACTTCAGGCGGCAGGACCGATCCGACCAGAATTACCAGGACCACCGGATGCAGGCCGATCCCGGCGGCGAAGATAATGAACGCGGCCAGGGCGACCGGCTTGGCGAAATCGGGCCAGGACGCGATATGCAACACCCCCGCGACCGCCGCCGGGTCGAGCACCCGCGACACCCCGGTGCCGAACAGATTGGCGCCGATGAAGATCAAGGCCTCGCCGCGCAGGCCCGGGAACGACGCGACGACCCGGCGCGGCAGGCCCGGAGCCTCGTGCTCGCGGCCCTTGGAAATGTAAAGCCACAAGATAGCGAACGGCGGCGCCAACAGGCCAAGCACGACCGGGATCGACAGATGGAAATAGGATTCCAGGGCGATCACCGAGATCATCAGCGCGCCCAGCAGCATCGACAGCTTGCGCCAGTTGGCGTCTTCGACTTTTGGCCCTGGGTTGGGGCGGGGCCGTGCGCCGCGCACGAACACCCGGTCGATCAAGGCGGTCAGGGCGACCACCACCAAGCCGATGATCAGGCCAGGCAGGGCGATATCGACCCATTTAAGTCCGGGCAGCGCCGCCAGCACCACGGTCACGCTGACGTAGAACGGCGACCAGGCCGAGGCCGAGGTAAACCCGACCATCAGCGCCACCGCCAGGCGATCCTTGAGCTGTCGGTCCTTGGGCCGGGACACCATGTCCGACAACAGGGTCAGCGCCGCCAGGTTCAGGAACGCGCCCAGGAAATGCGCCGCATAGGCCAGGATCAGGAACCGCCGACCCGCCGGTTGGTCCAACACGAACTGCCGCGCCGCCATCAGGGTCGGGCTGGTCTTGGCCGGAATCTGCATCCAGGCGACGGCGAAGAACACCAGCATGAACTTCAGCGACGACGCGATCCCGGCGAACAAAACGTCCAACCCCTGGCCGGCCGCGAACCCCATCCCCAGACCACTGACCGCCAGGACATACCCGACCGCGCGCTGAACCTTCGATGTGTGGCGGAACTCCATGATCAGGAACGCCGCCGCCAACCCGACCGCAACGATTTGCCAGCCTTCGGGCCGCCAAAACACATGCCCCACCGCGACGATGCAGATCGCCAGATAGATCCAGGCCGACAAGGTCGGGACCGGTGGGCGGCCGGGATCGGGGGCCTGCCCGGAAGCAGCGGGCGGCGGTGAAGCGGAAAGGTCGACGTCAGGCATGAATTTCAGGAACCAAAGTTTGCTCAGTCGATCCGGCAGGCGTCGTCGAACGACAGCCGCGGAGCCCGCGGATGCAGCCGGTCGGCATCGCCATGTCCGATGTTACACAGAAAGTTAGCCGTGACCTTGGTCCCGGCAAAGAACGCCGCGTCGACCTTGGCCGCGTCGAACCCCGACATCGGCCCGCAGTCCAGACCCATGGCGCGGGCGGCCATGATCAGATAGGCCCCCTGCAGGGATGAATTGCGGAAGGCGCTGTCGCGGATCAGCGCCTCGTTGCCGACGAACCAGGATTTAGCATCCGTATGGGGATAAAGCACGGGCAGGTGTTCATAAAATTCCATGTCCTGACCGATGATCGCGGTCGCGGCGGCGGACATGGTCTGATCGACGTTGCCGGGCGCCAGGCAGGGTTTGAGCTTTTCCTTGGCCGCGTCGGAAACAACGAAGACGATCCGCGCGGGCGAACTGTTGGCCGCGGTCGGGCCCATACACGCCAAATCCCAGATCGCGCGCAATTGGTCTTCGCCGACCGGTTCGCCCGTCCAATGGGAAAAGGTGCGGGCATCGCGGAACAATTGGTCGAGGGCCGATTCGTCGATTTTATCGGGCATGGGCGATGACCTTTCGTTCGGTTGCGGAATGAAAATCGTTGCCTCCGACCCTAGAGCACTTGTGCTGCAGCGCGGAAGAGGGAAAAATCACGTCATAACATGCTAATAGAGTCATATCGGGGGTGAGGAATATGAAAGGCTATCTGTCATGAGCGGCCACGGAGCGCATATCCGCACGCGGCATGGCCGCTTCGCCGCGATCCGCCGGCGCTGTGCGACTGCGGTCATGACCGCGCTGACCCTGGGCGGCTTGACCACCATCGGCGACATCGCCCCGGCGCAAGCCGCCGAACAAGCGGTGGTCGTCATGTACCACCGTTTCGGCGAAACCGAGTATCCATCGACCAATATCCGCCTGGAACAGTTCGACGCCCATTTGGCGGAACTGACATCCGGTAAATATACGGTTCTGCCGCTGCCGGAAATCGTCGCGGCGCTGAAGGCCGGGAAATCCCTGCCCGATCGCACGGTCGGCATCTCCATCGACGACGCCTATGCCTCGGTCTACGACGTCGCCTGGCCGCGCCTGAAGAAAGCCGGCCTGCCGTTTACCGTGTTCGTCTCGACCGAACCGGTCGACCGCAAACTGCGCGGCTTGATGACCTGGGATCAAATTCGCGAGCTCAAGGCCGCGGGCGTGACCATCGGCCATCACGGGACCACCCATGCCCATATGTCCGGCGCGGACAAGGACAAGAACCTGGCCGAATTCACCAAGGCCGATGAGCGGTTCAAGGCCGAACTGGGTGCCGTGCCCGAGCTGTTCGCCTTTCCCTATGGCGAGGCCTCGAAAGAGCTGGAAGGCATGGCGCAGGACCGAGGCTTCGCCGCGGCCTTCGGCCAGCATTCCGGCGTGGTTCATCCCAGCCTGGGTTATTTCTATCTGCCGCGCTTCGCCCTGAACGAAACCTTCGGTGGGATCGATCGGTTCAAGCTAGCGGTCAATGCCCTGGCCATGCCGGTGACCGACATTACCCCGGCGGACGAGCTGATCACGCCGAACGATCCGAACCCACCGGCGATGGGCTTCACCCTGATCCAACCGGGGCCCAAGGGATTGGACCGGCTGGCCTGTTTCGCCTCGCACGAAGGACGGGCGCGGCTGGAAAACCTGGGCAATGTCCGGATCGAAGTACGCGTGACGCAGCCGTTCCCGTCGGGACGCGGGCGTATCAACTGCACCCTGCCCGGACCGGACGGCCGGTGGTACTGGCTGGGACGTCAGTTCTTCATCAAGAAGTAGACGAAAAGGGCGGGATCAGGCCTCGGGGTGGCGCGCGGTCATCAACCGTGCGTCGTCCAGGGCCTGCAGGCCATTGACCTCGATCATCGCCCGGATCGACGCGACGTAATCGTCACCCCGCTCGGAATACCGATGCAGGTACCCCGCCAGGGAAACACCGTTCAGCGGATTGCCCTGACGGCGCAACACCGCCCTAGCCCGACGCAGTTCGCGGTAAGCCCGGTGGGTGTTCAGATTACGCATATAGGCGCGTACCGAATCGTACATCGTGTCGAAGCGGCGAACCTTGTGATCCTTGTCGTCGTCGCGATCCTCGGGAACCAGGCCGTCGCCGTCGCCGGTCGTCCATTGCCCGAACATGGCATTGCCCTGGCGGGCGAACCGCGACGTACCCCAGCCGCTTTCCTCGGCCGCCTGGGCCAAAGCCAGGGACGGGGGAATGACATCGACCCGGCGGATCAACAGCGCCAGATTATCGGCGGGCACCCGGGAGCGGGCGGCAAACGCGGCCAGCCACAGCCGATCCGCCGGACCAATCCGACGGCCCAGGCGCTGATCCGCGTGCAACTGCCACAGGCGGCGGCGGTCATTGAGAATTTCCTGATTGGCGCGCAGCACCAGCGGCAACATGGCCTGGAAGAACAACCGCTTGCGCGTTTCCGTTTCCGGCACGTCGCTGAGATCCGGCGGCAGGGAGGCGAGGAAGGCTTCCGGCACATGGGCGCGGCCTTCGCGGACGTGTTCCAGGTCGTAATCCAGTTCGACGAACCAATCGGCCAGGGCCATCACCGAATCGGTCGGGCTGCGCTTCACATCGGGTCGGCGCGGCGGGACCAGGGAGGCATGATGCAACAACGGTTCGCGGTCCTGGCTGGATGCCGCGTCGGGTCCGAGGTTCATGAAGGGGCCGGCAGCCGTTTCCATGGCGGCCAGGGATTCGGCGCTGGCCGCATAAGTGCCGGCCAGGGGCGGAACCGAGGCCAAAGGGGCCCGTTCAATGGCGAGATATCCGGCGGTAACCGCAGCCGTAAGGACGACCGCCATCACCGAGCGTTCGAGAAACCTGTTCATGGCGTTTTTGAATCGGTCAGGGCCGTCTTCCGCACCTATTCGCAGTCGTGCCCAGGGTGCTTGGATGGAAGATGGATCAAATTTTAAACGGAGACCTTATTGCGAAGGCCGTCCCCGACATCGATTGTCAAATACTCCCTTAAGGATTCGACAAGACCCGGCCCGATGTCGTTGCACCGGTTGGTCCGGGATGGGCTAATTCACCGCGTCCTCATAGTTAACGGCGCGCCTTATATCACTAAAGTTATAAGGCGGCAAAAATTTTTGTCCGGTCGGGAAAACGCCGTCCGAAAGGGCCCGATCAAGGCCCTTGTCGTTACACGACGGCTTGGACTTCCTTCACCTCGGGGACGTAGTAGCGCAGCATGTTTTCGATGCCGTGCTTCAGCGTCGCCGTCGACGACGGGCAACCCTGGCAGGCGCCCTGCATCTGCAGGTAGACGATGCCGTCCTCGAACCCATGATAGATGATGTCGCCACCATCCTGGGCCACGGCGGGGCGCACACGAGTTTCCAGCAACTCTTTGATTTGCGTGACGATTTCGGAATCGTCCGCATCGCTGTCCGAACCCTCGGCGGAATCTTCGGCGATCACCGGACGGCCCTGGGTGAAGTGCTCCATGATGCCGCCCAGAATGCGCGGCTTCAGCGTGTCCCAATCCTTGTCTTCGGCCTTGGTCACGGTGATGAAGTCGTGTCCGAAGAACACCCCGGTCACGCCTTCGATCTCGAACAGGGCCTTGGCCAGCGGCGAACGCTGGGTCGAGGCCTGATCGGCGAAGTTGGCGGTGCCCTGATCCATCACCGTGCAGCCGGGAAGGAATTTCAGGGTCGCCGGATTCGGGGTGGTTTCGGTTTGAATGAACATCGGTCTGTGGTCTCCGAACTTTCGGCCGCACGGGCCGCTATCAATACATCGTTGGCCCTAACATGGGGCGTACGCCGTCGGTAATCAAGTCCGACAAAAAGGGTCAGGTATAGGCCGGGGTTCCGCCCTTGTTTCCGCCGCCTACGGCCGCAGGAAACCGACGATATCCTGAACCTGGTCCATGATCGGCTGAGAGATCGCCCGCGCCTTTTCCGCACCCCGGCGCAACACGCCGTCGATATAGGACGGGTCATCGGCCAGGCGGCGCATTTCCGCGGTGATCGGCTGCAGCTTGTCGACCATCAGGTCGGCCAGGTCCTGTTTGAACTGCGAGAACTGATGCCCGCCGTGCTCGGCGATGACCTGTTCCACGTCCTGACCGGACAGGGCGGCGTAGATGCCGAGCAGGTTGGCCGCCTCGGGCCGGCCTTCCAATCCGTCCTTGGAATCGGGCAAGGGCAGGGGGTCGGTCTTGGCCTTGCGGACCTTCTTGGCGATGGTGTCGGCATCGTCGGTCATTGTGATGCGCGACTGATCCGACGGGTCGGACTTGCTCATCTTCTTGGTGCCGTCACGCAGCGACATCACCCGCGTCGCCGCGCCGAAGATCAACGGCTCGACGACCGGGAAGAAGTCGACGCCGAAATCGTTGTTGAACTTCTGCGCGATGTCGCGGGCCAGTTCCAGATGCTGCTTCTGGTCGTCGCCGACCGGCACGTGCGTGCCCTTGTAAGCCAGGATGTCGGCGGCCATCAGGTTGGGATAGGCGAACAGCCCGACCGAGGCGTTTTCCCGGTTCTTTCCCGCCTTTTCCTTGAACTGGGTCATGCGGTTGAGCCAGCCCATGCGGGCGACGCAATTGAACACCCAGGCCAGTTCGGCATGGGCCGGAACCTGCGATTGGTTGAAGATCACGCTTTTCTCGGCATCGATGCCGGACGCGATCATCGCCGCCGCGACCTCGCGGGTGGACGCGCGCAAAGCCGCCGGTTCCTGCCACACGGAGATGGCGCGCAAATCGACCACGCAGAACAGGCAGTCTTCGTAATCCTGTTGCAGGTGGACCCAGTTGCGGATGGCGCCCAGGTAATTGCCCAGGTGAAGGTTCCCTGTCGGCTGAACGCCGGAGAAGATGCGCCGCATGTTGGCCCCGTATGGTTGCATGGAAATATCGAGAAATTTGAGCGCCGGTTATCGCGCCTGGGGCCCGCGGGGTCAAGCCTTGCCCGGATTTGAGGCCTGCAAGCCGATCAGGGATCAGCGGTTCAGATCCTTGGCCCGCAGCATGGATTTGGCATCCGACAGGCCCGCCGCCCGCAGGGCCACGGCGAACACCATGAAGGCCGCGAGCCCCAGGGCGCACAACAAGCCCAGGCCCAGAACCTTTTCCGCCACGTTCCCGGCGATCAGGAAGGCCAGGTTCTGGCGGGCGATCTCCAGCACCCCGACCATTCCCGCCGTCGCCAACAGAATCCGCGGCAGGCGCTTTTTCATCCGGTCGTCCAGGGCGAAATCGCCGCGCCGCACCAGCACCCCGGCCAACAACAGCGTGTTCAGCCAAGCCGAGGCCGAGGTCGCCAAGGCGATACCGACATGGCCCATCGGCTTCATCAGGGCGATCATCAGGGCGATATTAACGACCATCGCGACCACGGCGATGCGCACCGGCGTGGCCGTGTCCTCGCGGGCGTAAAAACCCGGGGCCAGAACACGGATCAGCACATAAGCGGGCAGGCCCGTGGCATAGGCGAACAAGGCCGATGCGGTCGCCGCCGTAGCCTCGGCCCCGAACGCGCCGCGCTCGAACAGGACGTGAATGATCTCGTCCGGGATGATCAGACAGGCCGCCGCCGCAGGCAGTGTCAGCAACAGGGCGAATTCCAGGCCCCGGTTCTGGCTGTTCAAGGCAGCCTGGGTCTCGCCCGCCTTCAACTGACGGGCCAACAGCGGCAACAGGGCCGTACCAACGGCGACGCCGACCACGCCCAGCGGCAATTGCGTCACCCGATCGGCGTAATATAGGTACGACACCGCCCCGTCCGAGACATAAGTCGCGAGGATCGTGCCGATCAACAAATTGACCTGATAAAGCGACGCGCCGAACACCACCGGCAGGATACGCTTGACCAGAAGGGCGACCTTTTCCGTCCAACGCGGCCGCACCAGACGCAGAGGAAACCCATGGGCCCGGCAATGCCAGGCCAGCCAAGCGAACTGCGCCACCCCGGCCCAGAACACACCCCAGGCCAGGGCATGACCCGGCGTTTCCATGTGATCGGCGAAGCCCAACAGGGCCGCGATCAGGGCCAGGTTCAACAGCACCGGGGCCGCCGCCGCCGCCGCGAATTTACCCAGGGAATTGAGCACGCCCGATTGCAGCGAAACCAACGAGATGAACAGCAGGTAGGGGAAGGCGATACGCGACAGCTCGGTCGCCAGTTCCATCTTGCCGGGTACGGCGTCGAACCCGCCGGCCAGGATCACCATCGCCCAAGGCATGATGAGTTCCATCACCACGACCAGGGCGACCAGGACCAACGTCAACAGGGTCATCGCCTGATCGGCGAAGGCACGGGCCCGGGCGCGGGCCGCCGCCGCGTCGCCGTCTTCGCCCTCGAGCTCGCGCGCGAACAAAGGCACGAAGGCCGCGGCGAATGCCCCTTCGGCGAACAGACGGCGGAACAGATTGGGCAGGCGGAAGGCGACGACGAAGGCGTCGGCGATCATGCCCGCACCCAGGAAGTTGGCGATCAGCATGTCGCGGATGAAGCCGAACACGCGGCTCAGCAGCGTGTATCCGCCGACGGTGGTGATCGCTTTCAACAAATTCATGGAACGCTGGTACGCCCGGATTGGGGCTAAGACAAGGCTTTATGAAAGGGCCGGAGGTATGGGCCTATTCGGCGGCTTCCATCGACTTGCCGCCGGGCTTCTTGCCGCCCGGTTTTTTGGGGCCGGTCTTATCCTCGCTGGCTTTTGCCGCGGTCGGCTTCGCCTTGGCTTTTGCCTCTGCCTTGGCCGGGGTCTTGGCCGCAGGCTTGGCGGGAGGTTTGGCGGCGGACTTGGCGCCAGCCTTGGCCGGGGCTTTCGGCTTCGTCGTCTTGGCGGGCTTGGCCGGCGTTTCCGCGGCCTCGACCTTTTCCACGCGGGCGGTCTTGACGGCCTTCTTGCCGCCGATCCTCTCGAGCAGGCGCAGCTCGATGGATTTCAGCTTATCCGGATGGCGGACCTTCAGGCCGAAGATGTCCTTCACATAGAACACGTCGATCACGCGCTCGCCGTAGGTGGTGATCTGCGCGCTGGCGATCTGAAGGCCTTCCTGGGTCAGAACCGAGGTCACGTCATACAAGAAGCCCGGACGGTCGCGGCCGTTTATCTCGATCACCGTGTAGGTATTGGACGCCTGGTTGTCGATCAACACGCGCGGCGGCACGGTGAAGGCGCGCGACTTGTCGGGGAAGGCCGCATCCGGTTCCTTCTTCAGTTCCCGCGCCGGGTCGCGCTTGCCGCGCAGGGCGTCCTCGATCCGCTGGGCCATGCGTTCCATCTGGCCCTTTTCCTCGATCGCCGTGCCCTTGGCGTCGTTGACCCAGAAGGTATCCAGCGCCATGCCGTTGGTCAGGGTCGCGATCTTGGCGTCCAGCACCGACACCCCGGTCAGCGACAGCGCGCCCGCGATATTGGCGAACAGGCCCGGATGGTCGGCGGTATAGACGATGATCTCGTTGGCGGCGCGGGTCTTGTCGACCGTGACCTCGATGGTCAGGTCGGTCTTGCTCTTTTCGGCCTTGCGGACCATTTCGGCGTGACGGACCAGCGTCGCGGTATCGGCCGACAGCCAATAGGTATCGGTGCCGCGCGCCAAGTGGCCTTCGCGATCGGCCTCGGGCCATTTGGCCAAGGCATTTTCCAAATCCCGTTTGGCCCGTTCGACCCGGTTCTTGCGCCGATCCGACCCAGCGTCGCCGGTCAGCACGGCCTTGGCCTGCCAATACAATTCGCGCAGCAGGCCCGCCTTCCAGTTGTTCCAGACGTTCGGACCGACGGCGCGGATATCGACCACGGTCAAGCAAAGCAACAGGCGCAGACGCTCCGGCGATTGCACCACGTCGCAGAAATCCTGGATCGTCTTGGGGTCGTCCAGATCGCGCTTGAACGCGGTCGCCGACATCAACAGATGATAGCGCACCAGCCAGGAAACGGTTTCCGTCTCCCATTCGTTCAAGCCCAGTCTGGGGCAAAGCTTCAACGCGACCTCGGCCCCCAATTCAGAATGGTCGCCGCCCCGGCCCTTGGCGATGTCATGCAGCAGGACCGAGACGTACAGCGCCTCGCGCGACTGAACCTCGGAGATCACCTCGCAGGCGACCGGGTGGTCTTCCTTCAAGCGCCCGGTTTCGATTCCGTTCAGCAGGCCGATGGCGCGGATGGTGTGCTCGTCGACCGTATAGACGTGATACATGTCGTACTGCATCTGCGCGACGACGCGCCCGAAATCGGGGATGAAGCGCCCAAACACACCCGCTTCGTTGAACCGCATCAGCGCCTTGACCGGATCCTTGCCGGTCAGCATTTCCAGGAACAGGCGGTTGGCTTCCTTGTTCCGGCGCAGCTTGGCGTCGACCAACTTCAAATTTTGGGTGACCAGGCGCAGGGCTTCCGGATGAATGTCCAGATCGTGCTTCTGCGCGGCGCGGAACAGGCCGACCATCTTGACCGGATCGTCGGCGAAGGCCTTCTTGTTGGCCACGCTCAGACGACCGGCATCGACCTTGAATCCCGGCACGTCCGGATCGGCGAAGCGGAAGAACGGCAGACGGAAGCGCATGGTCGGCTTCTTGTGCTGATGCTCCAGCACGGCGCAGAGAATGCGGGTGATGTCCCCCACGTCCTTGGCGATCAGAAAGTAATGCTTCATGAACCGCTCGACGCCCTGGGTCGCGCCCTGGTTGCGATAGCCCAGGCGCTCGGCGATGTCCTTCTGCACGCTGAAGGTCAGGCGTTCCTCGGGGCGGCCGACCAGGTAGTGCAGGTGGCAACGCACGGTCCAAAGGAAGTTTTCGGCCTTTTCGAAAAGCTTCATATCGTCGCGGGTGAACACACCTTCGGCGACCAGCTGGTTCATGTCGGTGACGCGGTACAGGTACTTGGCGATCCAGATCAGGGTCTGCAAATCGCGCAGGCCGCCCTTGCCTTCCTTGATGTTGGGCTCCAGCACATAGCGGGTGTCGCCCATCTTTTCGTGGCGGGCATCGCGTTCGCCCAGCTTCTGTTCCACATAGGACATGCCCGAGCCCTCGGCGACGTCGTCCCAGAAGGCTTTCTTGAACTTGTCGAACAGGTCCTGGTCGCCCCACAGCCAGCGCGCTTCCAACAGCGAGGTGCGGATCGTCAGGTCTTCCTTGGCCAGGCGCACGGCCTCGTCGACCGAACGGGTCGCATGGCCGACCTTAAGCCCCAGGTCCCACAGCATATAAAGCGTGAATTCGACGATCTGTTCCGTGCGCGGCGTCATCTTGTACGGCAGCAGGAACATCAGATCGATGTCGGAGAACGGCGCCAATTCGCCCCGGCCATAACCGCCGGTAGCCATGATGGTCAGGGCCTCGCCGGTGGTCGGATTGGCCGAGGGATAAACCCATTTATCGGCGAAATCGTGGACCGTGCGGATCAGCTGGTCCATCAACAGGGCATGGGCGCGCGTCGCCTCCGGGCCGGTCAGCTTGCCTGCTTCGAAGCGGCGCTTGACCTCGTCCCAGCCGTGCTGATGCGCGGCCTTGAAAATGCCCAGCACCTCGCCCTGGGTCTTCGGCGTATAGCCGGACCAGCCGACAAGCTCGTCCAGCTTGCGGGTCAGCGCCTTGCGATCGATGATGGCGCGCGGATCCTTGACGGTCGTTTGGATCATTCAGCCGTTATACACCAGAGGAAGCGGCGAAGCATCCGCGCCGTTGCGGCCTTCCAGGCAAGGTCTATTACTTAAACCGCACACCATCAATAATGATGTCCTGCATTTCAGACGGCGCGGTCGATATTTTTCCCTGCGCCGCAGCATCACGCATTGCTTGCTGTTTCGTCGCGGCGGCACCGGAGAAATAGGTAGGGCCGGGTTTCCAGCTTTCATCCGCCTGCCTCAGTTTGGTCTGCAGCCTCGCGGTGCGAGGCATGAAGACCAAGTCGTCGCGGCCGTCCTGGTTCAGGTCCAGCAACGCCATCACGCACTTTCCATTACGTGCGATTTGCTTCTCTGACCAACAGTTGATGAACCAGTACCGATTGCTGCTGATCCACGCGCTTACCGGAGCCTTCGGAATTTCAGCGCCTTCGGGCGTAATCGCCATATAAGCGGCGATATTCTGCAATTCGATATCTTTCGGCCCACTGGGCATTACCTGCGCCGTACGACGCGGACGAAAGTAGTGTTTCTGCGCTCTTGCCTTGTCCATGGCGGCCGCGACGGTCGCGTTTTCCTTCAAGGATTCGTCTGCATCCAATTGCTCGAACGCCGCCTTCCCAGCATCGCCCAGTTTCAACCTAAGAAACGCGAAATCAAATTTGTCGGGGGGAATGGCGCCGCTCCGCAGGCGCTCAACCTGATCGCGCGCGCTGATCGCGGTCGGCTCGAACGGCGGCAGGTGGAAACAGATTGAAACCAGCAAAGCACCGACAGCCAGGTAGGGGTTGACCTTCACCGCGCCTTTCATCCAATCGCCACGCCAACGCAGGACGACGAACGCGTATGCCAACGTGTAGGCAGAAGCGACGACCGAGACATTGGTGACGATCAGACGCCGGGGCGTCCAGCCATACTGCGCGACCCGCAGGTACAACGCCCAAAATACCAATCCGACAAAAACCGGCATGATCAGGTTGCCGATCATGATCAACTTGTCGAGCGGCGGCCGGAACCGGTTTTCCGACGCTCCGGTCTGGATGACCGCATTAACGAACAGGATAAACACAAACGGGATAACCAGAAGCACATGCGTCGAATAAGACGTCGCCCACAACTTCTCAAGGCCCGAGAACGGAAGTGCCCCGACGAACAAAATCGACACCATGGCCAAGAGCGGCGCAAGCATGCCGAACAAGGCCATAACGATCTTCAACAGCGCCTGGATTACGCTTGGCCGTTCACGCGCAACGCCCACACCCAACGCAAAAATCGTCGACGAAAAGACGAAAATGAAGACTTTTTCCGTAAACAATTCGCGGAAAAAATCGATGCCGATCAGCGCGAACAGTTTCCACCACAGGAACAAAATAGCCCAAGCGCAAGCCACCAGAAAGCCGCCGACGAACGGCACCATCTTGTTCATCCAGGCGTGCAGATAAAGACGTGCGTATGGAAACGAAAACCGCGGTGCGTCTCGCGCCGCCTGATAAAATGCAATCGGGATCACGAAGCAAAGAATCGCCGTCGCGTAAAAGGCCTGCAACTGCACGACGCCAGCGATTTCATGGCTCACCTTGAACAAAAGGCCGACCAACAAACCTACGCCAAGAGCGAACGGAAGGTCGCGCTTCCACGATGCGCGCTGATACAGCAATACAAACACGCCCAATGCGACTGCAACAAAGACCCGCGAGGAAACGATGTCGGCCGCGTCCCATTTGCGGCTCCACGGTTCGCTGAGAATAAAAAGGGCCAGCCCCTGGACCGCGCCGACGACCGAAAGAACGAGACGGTCACGAAAGGAAACCCAGCCTTCTTCCGGGGACGAGGCGGCATCATGCCCCGTACCAATGATTCGATCGGTCATTAAATCCTCCCCCAGAGGGCTTCCTGCACGCAGCATACGACAGGAAAATCAATTGCCGGACGCGCTAATGTCCTTCAACCCGTACAAGAAGTCGAGCGCCTGACGGGGCGTCATTTCGTCGGGGTTCATGTCGCCGACCGCTTCATCGACCTTTGACGGGCCCTTGCCGCCGACCGTTCCGGCGGCGCGCACCGGTGCGGCGGAAAACAGCGGCAGGTCATCGGCCAGGTCCGCCGCGCGAGGCGAACCATCGCCCGCTTCGAGCTTTTCCAATACCTGTTCGGCCCGCGCCGTGACGGCGGCGGGCAGGCCCGCCAACTGCCCGACATGGATGCCGTAGGACCGATCGGCGGTGCCGGCGGCGACTTCGTGCAGGAACACAACGTCGCCCTGCCATTCCTTGACCCGCATGGTATGGGGGGCAAGTTCGGCCAACCGCCCGGAAAGCTGCGTCAGTTCGTGATAATGGGTGGCGAACAAGCCCCGGCATTTATTGACATCGTGCAGGTGTTCGACCACGGCCCAGGCGATGGACAGGCCGTCATAGGTCGCGGTGCCGCGCCCGATTTCGTCCAGGATGACCAGCGCCCCCGGACCGGCCTGATTGAGGATCGCCGCCGTTTCCACCATCTCGACCATGAAGGTCGAGCGCCCGCGCGCCAGGTCGTCGGCGGCGCCGACGCGGGAAAACAATTGATCGACCGCGCCGATATGGGCGCTGGCCGCGGGCACGAACGCGCCCATCTGGGCCATCACGGCAATCAGCGCGTTTTGACGCAGGAAGGTCGATTTACCGGCCATGTTGGGGCCGGTCAGCACCCACAACCGGCCATCGCCGCCGCCGCCCTGTTCCGACGGCGTCAGGTCGCAATCGTTGGCGACGAAGGCCGCGTCGCCCTGTTTGGCCAGGGCCGCTTCGACCACCGGATGGCGGCCGCCTTCGATCCGAAAAGTACGCGAGGCATCGACCGCCGGGCGAACATATCGCCGTTCTGCCGCCAGCGCGCCCAGGGCGGCAGCCACATCCAGCCGCGCCAGAGCATCCGCCGCCAGGGCGATTTCCCGCGCCCGGCCGGTGACTTCGTTGACCAGGTCCTGGAACAATTCCATTTCCAACGCCAAAGCCCGGTCGGCGGCGCGGGCGATGCGGGTTTCCAGCTCGCCCAATTCCACCGTGGAAAACCGCATGGCGTTGGCCATGGTCTGGCGGTGGATGAACGGGCTGTCCTCGGAGCCGGTCGGAATCTTGTCGGCCTGTTTGGCCGGAACCTCGATGAAATAGCCGAGGACGTTGTTGTGTTTGACCTTCAGCGTCGCGACGCCGGTGCTTTCGACATACTGCGCCTGCAGGCCCGCGATCAGTTTGCGGCTGTCGTCACGCAGTTGGCGGTGTTCGTCCAGCGCCGGGGCGTATCCGGCGCGGATGAAGCCGCCGTCACGGGCCAGCATCGGCAAATCGTCGGCCAGGGCGCGGGACAGTCGTTCGACCAGCGGCCCGTGTTCGCCCAGGTCGGTCATGGCCTGCTGCACGGCGGCGGGGATCAGGCTGCGGGTATCCTGCAACAAGCCACGAAGGGCCGATGCCTGGATCAGGCCTTCGCGCACGGCAGCCAGATCGCGCGGCCCGCCCCGGCCCAGGGAAATGCGCGACAACGCCCGCGCCACGTCGGGCACGCGGGACAGGGCCGTGCGCAAATCGTCGGTCAGGCGCGCGTCGTCGTAAAAGAATTCGACCGCGTCCAGCCGTTCGGCCACGGCGGCGGGATCGGTCAGGGGGGCCGCCAGCCGCGCCGCCAACAGGCGCGCCCCGGCCCCGGTCATGGTTCGGTCGATGACGTCGAGCAACGAGCCCCGGCGTTCGCCGGTCAGGGTCCGGGTCAGTTCCAGATTGCGGCGCGTCGCGGCGTCGATGCCCATCACCGCCCCGGCGGTCAGCACGCGCGGCGGGGCCAGGCGCGGAACCTTGCCCTTCTGCGTCAATTCCACGTAGTCGACCAAGGCCCCGGCGGCCGCCAATTCGGGCCGCGAGAAATTGCCGAAGCTGTCCAGCGTGCCGACGCGGAACATCTCCTTCAGCCGCTTGTCGCCGTTGGCGCTGTCAAACCGGGCCGAGGGCAGGGGCGTCAGCCGGTCGCGCCATTCGCCGAACACTTCGTACAGGTCCGGATTTTCCAACAGCCGGTCGGCGACCAGCAATTCGCCCGCGTCGATCCGCGCCAGCGCGGCCCCCAGCGACGCCGCCGCCACCGGCTGGGTCAGGAAGTCGCCGGTCGACATGTCGATCCAGGCCAGGCCCAGGTCCGACTGCGCCGCCGCGACCGCGCAAAGATAGTTGTGCGAGCGGGCGTCCAGCAGGGTGTCTTCGGTGATCGTGCCGGGGGTGACGATGCGCTGCACGGCACGGCGCACGACCGATTTGGAGCCCCGCTTCTTGGCTTCCGCCGGGTCTTCGGTCTGTTCGCAGATCGCGACCTTGTGCCCGGCGCGGATCAGCCGCGTCAGATAACTTTCGTGGCTATGCACCGGCACGCCGCACATCGGGATGTCTTCGCCCAGATGCTTGCCGCGCTTGGTCAGGGCGATGTCCAGCGTCCGCGACGCCTTGACCGCGTCGTCGAAGAACAATTCGTAGAAATCGCCCATGCGATAGAACAACAACGCGCCCGGGTGGGCGGCCTTGATCTCCATGAACTGGGCCATCATCGGGGTGACGTTGGGGTCCGCCGCCGCAGACGCAGCCGGGCCCTCGCCGGTTTCGGCGTCGTCCTCGGCCATCTGATCGGGGGTCATCTGATCCGGGGTCATTTCATCAGTGTCGGGCTCATTTGAGTCAGACAGGGGCGTCGTATCGTCGGGAGACATGTCTCGCCAGTTTTCATTCATTCATTCAGCGCCCAGGATGCGGCGAGACTACCACATTCTGGGTGCCCCGGCGCAAGCGAAGCCATTCGCCCAACTGTGGAAAATCCATCCGGCAGAGCGGGTGGGGCTTTCAGCCTTGTTCACAAGAAAAACACGATACTTTCAATTTTTCCTTTGCCTAAGTAATTTAGTTTCGTACAAACGAATTAACAAAACAAACGCCAGGGAGCATTCCAGGGACCGTATCCGGCCGGAAGCCGGAACCGACTCACCACATAACCGATCGGCACATAACCGATCAGCGCCGCGCGCCGCCCCAACGCATGGGCGGACGGTCGTTGTTCCGCCGACGACAAAAGCAACCGGGAAGAGACCGTTAGACCATGACGAAGCAATCCGACAAGAAACAAGCCGATGACCTGATGTACCAGGATGCCCTGCGCATGCATGCCATGGGCCGCCCCGGCAAGATGCAGGTCACCGCGACCAAGCCGCTGACCACGCAGCGCGATCTGACCCTGGCCTATTCGCCGGGCGTCGCCGCCCCCTGCCTGGAGATTCAAAAGGACGAATCGAAAAGCTACGACTACACCGCGCGCGGCAACAAAGTCGCCGTCATCTCGAACGGCACGGCGGTTCTGGGCCTGGGCAACATCGGCGCCGCCGCCGCGACCCCGGTGATGGAAGGCAAGTCGGTCCTGTTCAAGCGCTTCGCCGACATTGACGGCATCGACCTGGAACTGAACACCGAGGACGTGGACGAATTCGTCAACTGCGTGCGCTTCCTGGGCAAGTCGTTCGGCGGCATCAACCTGGAAGACATCAAGGCCCCGGAATGCTTCATCATCGAGCAGCGCCTGAAGGAAGAGCTCGACATTCCGGTGTTCCATGACGATCAGCACGGCACCGCGATCATCACCGCCGCGGGCCTGATCAACGGCCTGCATCTGACCGGGCGCGACATCAAGGACATCCGCATGGTCGTCAACGGCGCGGGATCGGCCTCGATCGCCTGCGTCGAATTGTTCGAATCCATGGGTCTGCCGGCGGAGCAGGTCACGCTGTGCGATTCCAAGGGCGTGATCTTCGAAGGCCGAACCGAAGGCATGAACCAGTGGAAATCCAAACACGCGGTCAAGACCGAGGCCCGGACCCTGGCCGACGCCATGAAGGGGGCCGACGTATTCATCGGTCTGTCCGGGGCCGACATGGTCAACCAGGACATGGTCGCCTCGATGGCCGCCAATCCGCTGATCTTCGCGATGGCCAACCCGGTGCCTGAAATCTGGCCCGAAGCCGTGCGCGAAGTCCGCGACGATGCGATCATCGCGACCGGGCGGTCGGACTATCCGAACCAAATCAACAACGTGCTCGGCTTCCCCTACATCTTCCGGGGGGCTTTGGACGTGCGCGCGACGACCATCAACGAAGAGATGAAGATCGCCGCCGCCCGCGCCCTGGCCGACCTGGCCCGCGAAGACGTCCCGGACGAGGTCGATGCCGCCTATTCCGGATCGCGCCTGTCCTATGGCCGCGAATACCTGATCCCGACGCCGTTCGACCCGCGCCTGATCTGGGCCGTGCCCCGGGCCGTTGCCCAGGCCGCGATGGACAGCGGCGTGGCCCTTAAGCCGATCGCCGACATGGATGCCTATGCGGCGGAACTGTCCGCCCGGTTGGACCCGACCGCCGGATCGCTGCAGGCGATTTTGGACGAAGTCCGCGCCCGACCGAAACGCATCGTGTTCGCCGAGGGCGAAGAGGAAAAGGTCATCCGCGCCGCCTATACCTTCCTGAACCAGGGCTACGGCACGCCGATCCTGGTCGGCCGCGAAGACATCATTCAGGCGAAGATCGCCGAACTGGGCCTTCCGGAAGAAGCCGGGATCGAGATCGCCAATGCCCGCCTGTCGGATAAGAACGAGACCTATACCGACATGCTGTACCGCAAGGAACAGCGCAAGGGCGCTTTGCGCCGCGACGCCATGCGCCGGGTCAACAACAACCGTAACGTATTCGCCGCCTGCATGGTCGAAGCGGGCGATGCCGACGGCCTGGTGACCGGTCTGACCCGTCATTACCTGGTGTCGCTGAAGGACGTGTCGCGGATGTTGGAAGTCGGCGGCGGGGCCTCGGTGTTCGGCGTCTCGATCATCCTGACCGCCGACGGCCGGGCCCTGTTCATGGCCGACACCGCCGTCCACGTCAGCCCGACGCCGGAACAGCTCGCCGATTTCGCCGAGGGTGCCGCCGCCGTGGCCAAGGCCATGGGGCATGAGCCCCGGGTGGCGATGGTCTCGTTCTCGAACTTCGGCAATCCGGACCTGCCCAATGCGGAAATCATGCGCGATGCGGTCGGCGTGCTGGACCGCCGCGACGTCAACTTCGAATACGACGGCGAAATGAGCGCCGGTGTCGCCCTGAGCCCCGACCTGATGGCCAATTATCCGTTCTGCCGCCTGTCCGGCCCGGCCAACGTGCTGGTCATGCCGGGCCTGCATTCGTCGCGCATTTCGTCGCGGCTGTTGTCGGCGGCGGGCGGTGCGACGGTGGTCGGCCCGATCCTGCTCGGTTTCTCCAAGCCCGCGCAGATCGTGCAGATGGATGCCTCGGCCTCCGACATCGTGACCATGGCGGCCCTGACGGCGCATCAGGCCAACCTGGGCAAGTAAACAACGCGGGGCCGCGCCCCGTCATAGAGGGTTCATGGGGCGGTCACCGGCCTGTCGCCGGGCCGCCCTAGCCTTCCCCCTAAAGACAGACGCTGCCCGGAAATTGCTGTCGCATTTCCGACCGGCCGGCGGATAATCGGGGGACGGCCATGAACGAGAACCACCAAACCGACCAATTCCCTGAAGACGATGACGACCAGCCCGTGGCGCGGGCCTGGGCCGAACCGCTGGACCTGCTGATTGCACGGCGCGGCGTTCTGGCCGGCGGGGCGGCGGGCGCGGCCTGGGCCCTGTTCGGCGGGACCTTCGGTAGCAGCACGGCCCGTGCCGACGGGACCAACCCCTCGACCTTGAAATTCACCCAACCGCCGCATGCCATATCCGACGGCCATACGGTCGCCGCCGGTCATGACGCCCGCGTTCTGATCCGTTGGGGTGATCCGGTGCTGCCCGACGCCCCGGCATTCGATCCGCGCAACCTGAGCGCCGAGGCCCAGGAAAAGCAATTCGGCACCAACAACGATTTCATTGCCTTCATGCCCCTGCCCGCCGGGTCGCGCAGCAGCGACCACGGGCTGCTCTGCATCAATCACGAATACAGCAATACCGAGCTGATGTGGCCGGGCCTGAACAAAGGGGCCTCGGCCCATGCCGATGCCGCGCAGACCGCGGTCGAAATGGCCGCCCATGGTCATTCGGTGATCGAGGTCCGCAAGACCGACGGCGCTTGGCGCGTCGTCGCGGGCAGCCCATACGCCCGGCGCTTGACCTTGCGCTCCACCGTGATGGCCCTGTCCGGCCCGGCGGCGCGCCATCCCCGCCTGCGCACCCAAGCGGACCCGACCGGGGCCCGGGTGATCGGCACCCTGAACAACTGCGCCGGGGGCAAGACCCCCTGGGGCACGATCCTGATCGCCGAGGAAAACATCCACCAATATTTCTCGGGCGACCCGGTGCCAGGCCCCGAAGCCGCCAACCACAAGCGCATGGGCATCAAGAACAAGCCGCGCTACGGCTGGGGCCGCCATGTCGACCGCTTCGACGTGACCAAGGAGCCGAACGAGCCCAACCGCTTCGGCTGGCTGGTCGAAATTGATCCCTACGATCCGGCTTCGGTCCCGGTCAAACGCACGGCCCTGGGCCGGTTCAAGCACGAAGGCGGCGGCTCCGCCCTGACCGCCGACGGGCGCTGCGCCGTCTATTCCGGCGACGATCAGCGGTTCGAATATCTATACAAATTCGTCAGCGACCGGAAAGTCGACCGCGCCAACCGCGCCGCCAATCGCGACATCCTGGACCTGGGCACGCTTTACGTCGCCCGGTTGGAAGCGGACGGCAGCGGGCGCTGGCTGCCGCTGGTCCAGGGACAGGGCGACCTGACCCCGGCCAACGGCTTCAAGACCCAGGCCGACGTGATGATCGAAACCCGGCGGGCCGCCGACCTGTCGGGGGCGACGCCGCTGGACCGGCCCGAGGATGTGGAGCCGAACCCCGTCAACGGGCGGGTCTACGCCATGCTGACCAACAATACCAAGCGCAAGGCGGATCAGGCCGACGGGCCCAACCCGCGCGGGCCCAACCCGTTCGGCCATGTGTTGGAGCTGACCCCCGCCGCCGGGCCGGACGGCACGCCCGACCATGGGGCCGACAGCTTTACCTGGGATATCCTGCTGCGGGCGGGCGACCCGTCGCGGCCCGACCATGACGCCCATTACCATCCGGCGACGGCGACGCAAGGCGCCTGGCTGGCGGCGCCCGACAATTGCGCCTTCGACCCCCGGGGCCGGTTGTGGATTTCGACCGACCAGGGGTCGAAGCAGAAAAAGAACGGCATCCCCGACGGCATGTACGCCTGCGATCTGGACGGCGCGGGCCGGGCGCTGACGCGGCTGTTTTTCACCTGTCCGCGCGACGCCGAAATGTGCGGCCCCGAATTCACGCCCGACGGCACGACCCTATTCGTCGCCGTGCAGCATCCGGGCGAGGGGTCGACCTTCGACGCGCCCTCGACCCGTTGGCCCGACTTCCGCGACGACATGCCGCCGCGCGCCGCCGTGGTCGCGATCACGCGCCCGGATGGTGGTCCCATCGGTGGACCCGGCGGCGGCTGAGATTATTACCCCCCCTGTCGCCGGTCCCGGTGACACCACCCTTGGAGGCGGACCCGCTTGGCCCGCCTTCTTTTTTAATTCGACAGGTCGGCCAGGGCCTGGCGGTGCAAGGCGGCGCTATCCGCGCCGAAACAACAGAACACGACCCGGTCGGGCAGGGCATTTTGACTGAGGAAGTCCGCGACCGTGCGAACGGCAATCCCCGCCGCGCGCGGGGCGGGGAACCCAAAAATACCGGTCGAGATCGCGGGAAATGCGATGGAGGTTAAACCCCGGTCGCGGGCCAGCAGCAACGACGCCCGGTACGCCCCGGCCAGCAAGGCATCTTCGCCCGCGCCGCCGCCGTGCCAGACGGGGCCGACGGCATGAATGACGAAACGCGCCGCAAGATCATGGCCCGGCGTGATGCGGGCATCGCCCGCCGGGCAAGGACCGGATTGTTTGACGATGGCGGCGCAATCGGCGGCCAGGGCTGGGCCGGCGGCGCGGTGGATCGCGCCGCAGACGCCGCCGCCCGGCGCCAGATGTTCATTGGCGGCGTTGACGATGGCGTCGGTGTCGAGGACGGTGATATCGGCCTCGACCACGGTCATGCGTTTGGAAAGGGCCATGCGCCGAGCTTATCAAACTTGGCCCGGCGCACCCAGAGCAGCCTGGGGATGGCCCGAAAGAAGGGGATTAAGCCTTTTTGGCTTCCTTGGCCCGCTCGATGGCCTGACGGATCAGGTCCATGGCCTGTTCCTTCTCGCCCCAGCCTTTGACCTTGACCCATTTGCCGGGCTCCAGGTCCTTGTAGTGCTCGAAGAAGTGGGCGAT
>DJHY01000296.1 GCA_002433335.1 Rhodospirillaceae bacterium UBA6608
GCCTTGTCGATGACGACGTTGCGGCCCTTGGGGCCCAGGGTCACCTTGACGGCATTGGCCAGAGTATCCACGCCCTTCAGAAGGCGCGTCCGGGCATCACCATGAAATTTGACTTCTTTGGCAGCCATTTTCGATTACTCCTTTGATAATTAGGCAGCTATCGGTTTGCTGAATGATGAATGAGGTCGATTGACGGGGCTGTGTGCCTAGGCGGCTTTCTTCGCCTTGGCGGTCCCTGCGGTATCGATCACGCCCAAGATGTCGGCTTCCTTCATGATCAACAGGTCTTCGCCGTTGATCGTCACTTCCGTGCCAGACCATTTGCCGAACAGGACCAAGTCGCCGGCCTGGACGTCCAGGGGCGTAACCGTGCCGTTTTCGGCCTTATGGCCGGAACCGACAGCGAGAATCTCGCCTTCCATGGGTTTTTCCTTTGCCGTGTCGGGGATAATGATCCCGCCCTTGGTCTTTTCGTCCTGTTGGACCCGGCGGACGAGAACGCGGTCGTGAAGCGGTTTGAACATGAGATGGCTCCTCTTGAACATTCCTTGGTTGAGCAAGCAAATGCCGGGAGAAAACCCGTCCTTTTGCGGCTTTTTCCCCCGTTTCCGGGCAAAGATTTAGTCCGCCGAAAGGTGTCATCAAGTCCCTTGATGGTAAAAAACTGAAGGGCGAGTTCGGATTGGCAGCACTCCCTGTTGGCTGCTGCTAATATCTTGTTTTAAAAGGATAATTATTGACGCCTTTGAAATTTCCAGACGAAAATTCCAAACGTCCAGGGAGGACATGCAAGACGAACATAACCTTTTTAAGACGGAGGTTTTCGACATGTCATTGGAATTGCAACTCGCGGGGTATCGCCTGACCACGGCGGAAATCATCTACCGTCGTCCGGACCATCTACACCTGCTGCAGGATTTCATTTGGCAGGACCTGGACGTCGCCCCTGAATTTCCGATCCTGCGCAAATTCCTGGACTTCTGGGAACAAAACATCGACGGTCCGTTGCATTCCGTGCGCGTCGCTTCGGCGGAATTGGTTCGCCCGGCGGAGTTCCGCATGGTCGATGGGCAATTGCGCCTGCACTAAGTTCGGGCGCTAACCCGCCATTCGCGCCAGCGCCAAACCGACGCCGATCAGGCTTTCCCCGGCGACCAGACCGGCGGCCAGGGCCGTGCCGTAGCGTTCGGTCCAACCCGGTCGCAGCCGCATTGCCAGGCCGGCGATCACCGCACCCAGACAAAGCGAGATCGAGTTCCATGCCGGAATGACGAAAGCGACGCCCGCCGCCGGGGCGCTGGGCAGGAACCGCGCTGCCTGTTCCGGCAACAGCCGGTCGGCAGCCCCCAGGATCAAACCCAACACGGCGGCAATGGCCATGGCCGGAACGGCTCCCTCGGGAATTGCCGAAAGCCCGGCTGACAACACCTCGGCCACGGCTTTCCATGTGGCGACAGCGGGGGCGGGCCATTCGGGCGTCATCAACATGCCCGCCGGGTCCGGAACCAGGATCAGGTAGACCGCGGCCCCGGCCAGCGAGCCGGTCAGCACCCCCAGAGCCTGGGCGTAAATCTGCAACCGCGGCGTCGCGCCGACAAGGGCCCCGGTTTTCAGGTCATGCATCATGTCGGCGCATTGCCCGGCGGCGCCGCCGGTGATGTTGGCGGTCATCAGGTTGGCCGCCATGTCGCCCGGCGTGACCGCGCCATAGGTTAATTGCGTGACCTTGCCCAAGGCCCCGATCGGGGTAACCCCGGTTTCGCCCGAAACGCGGGCGGCGATTACCGCCAGGACGTAGCTCAGTACCACCGCCAGGACCGAGACCCAGGGCGACAGGCCGAACACCGACCAGCCGGCCAGACAGATCAAGGCCGTCACCGCCGTCACGGCCAGGGCATAGCCGCGCCCGGGACGCCCGCCCATGCCGCCCGTCGCCGCCATCCGCCGACGCAGGCGCAGGACCGACAAAGTGAAGGACGTCAGCGCCGAGATGACGGTCAAGGTCACGCCGGGCCAGAGCAGCCAAGTCACCAGCTCTGAAAACCACAGGCCGTCCGCCGGACCCCTGATCGCCCAGCCCTGATGCACGGCCCAGGGACCGAGCACGCCCCAAGCCAAGCCAGCGCCCAATAACAACGACAGTCCGGCCCGCAGGCCGATCAAGGCGCCGAAGCCGATCATCAGCAGCGACGGATCGAAGGCGAAGCCCAGGTTCTTCAGGCCGATGCCGCCGCCGACCGACCCCGGCAGGGCGATCCGGGGAACGGTCGCAACAAACTCCATGCCCAGCTTGGCCAGCCCCGATAGGCCCGCCGCCGCCAGTAGGGCGCGCAGCCGGGCGGTTTGTTCCCGTCCCTGGCCGTGGATGCGTTTTAGTGTCTCCGCCGTCGCCATGCCTGCCGGAAAGGTCAGGTTTTCGTGTTCGATCATCTGGCGGCGCAGGCCCGCCGCGACGACGACGCCCAGGATCGACACGCAGAACACCCAAAACGCCAACACCGGCCAGGACAGGGTTTGACCGGTCAGTAGCGTCAAGGCCGGGATCGGTGCGACCAGCCCGCCGGAAATGATCGAGGCCGAGGCCGACGCCGCCGTCTGGTTGATGTTGTTTTCCAATAGGCCGAGGGGCCGCGTTCCCAACGTCCGCTCGCCCAGCCGCCACAAACCCACGGCCAGCAGTCCGGCGGCGATCGACATGTTGAACGACCAGCCGATCTTTAGGCCCGAATAGACGTTGCAGGGGGTCAGGGCCGCACCCAGGATCATGCCGGTGACGATGGCCCGCCGGGTGAACTCCAGCGGTGTTTCCTGTTTCGTTGCTTCTTGTGTCATGGCCCCCAGGGTTCGCAGACCGAACGGTGCCTGTCAAACCGAGGGCCTGCGGTCAGCGCGGCGCGGTCAGATTTTTAGCACCCCGATGCGGGCGCCGTCGTATAATCGGTATGAATTCAAGAATGACTGCGCGGGCCCGTGTATCGTAGAACAGCGCCGGTCGCCGTGCGGCAAGAAGTAAAATTAGGTGGGAGACGGTCATGGATCATTCGGTCCTGGTGGTCGAGGACGACGAGAACATTGTTTTGTCCCTGAGGTTCCTGTTGGAGAAATCGGGATTTTCGACGCGCGTGGTCGGCGACGGGAACGCGGCGCTGGGCGCCATGCGCGCGGCCAAGCCGGACGTGGTGTTGCTGGATGTGATGTTGCCCGAACGGGACGGCTTTTCGGTCTGTGAGGAAATTCGCGGCAATAACGCCTGGTCTGACGTCTACGTCATCATGCTGACGGCCAAGGGGCGCGAAGCCGACCGGGAAAAAGGCATGGCCGCCGGAGCGGATGAATTCATCACCAAACCGTTTTCGACCCGAGATCTTCTGACGCGGGTCAAAGCCGCGGTGGGCGTGGCTGCCGAGTGATGGCGGACGGCGGCCCCCGGGAACCTGCGGATCATCCCGACCGCACCCGGTTCGGGGGCGGCGCGCATAAGGCCGGGGCGTTTTCGATCTCGCTGTTTCTGTTCGCGGCGTTGTTGTTTCTGCCGCCGATCGTGACCCTGGGCGAAGGCATCGAAACGGTCTTCGGTCTGCCGCGGACGTTCATTTATCTATTCGCCGCCTGGATCGCCGTCGTCTTCCTGGCCTATCTAATCGCCGAGCGGGTGGCCGCGCCCAACAACCCGCCCCAGGCGGGGAAGCCGGAAGGCTGACATGCTCCAGGGCTGGGTCATCTTCATTGCCTCGGTCGGTTATCTGGGGGTTCTGTTCGCCATCGCCTTTTGGGGCGACAAACGGGCCGACGCCGGTCGCTCGCTGATCAACAATCCATACATCTACGCCCTGTCGATGGCGGTCTACTGCACCAGTTGGACGTTCTACGGCAGCGTCGGCCGGGCCGCGACCTCGGGCCTGGATTTTCTGCCCGTCTACCTGGGGCCGACGTTGGTGCTGGTCCTGTGGCCTTACGTTTTGGAAAAGATGGTGCGGATCAGCGCCGAGAACCGCATTACCTCGATCGCCGATTTCATCGCCTCGCGCTATGGCAAAAGCCTGTATCTGGGCGGGATCGTCACGGTCATCGCGGTGTTCGGAATCCTGCCCTACATCGCGCTGCAGTTGAAGGCCGTGTCGACCAGCTTCACCGTGCTGATCCAGTACCCGGAAATCCTAATGCCGCGCGAACTTGGGCGGGTACCGTTGTTTCAGGACACGGCGTTTTTCGTCGCCCTGATCATGGCCCTGTTCGCGATCCTGTTCGGGACCCGGCACATCGACGCCAGCGAACACCATGAAGGCATGGTTCTGGCCATTGCCTTTGAATCGGTGATCAAGCTGGCGGCGTTCCTGGCCGTCGGCGTCTACGTCACCTACTTCCTGTATGACGGCTTCGCCGATCTGTTCGACAAGGCCAATGACGGGGCGGAAACGCTCCGCCTGTTCCAGGACATCGGAACCGGCGGCTACGCCCAATGGTCGACGATGCTGATCCTGTCGATGTTCGCGATCATCTGCCTGCCGCGTCAGTTCCAGGTCGCGGTGGTCGAAAACGTCAACCCGGCCCATGTGCGCAAGGCGGCCTGGCTGTTTCCGCTCTATCTGATCCTGATCAATCTGTTCGTTCTGCCGATTGCCCTGGGCGGTCTAATGCAGTTTCCCGACGGCGGGGTCGATGCCGACACCTTCGTGCTGACGGTGGCCATGGCCAACGGGCGCGAGGACCTGGCCCTGTTGGCCTATATCGGCGGGCTGTCGGCGGCGACGGGGATGTTGATCGTCGCCACGATCGCGCTCTCGACCATGGTCTGCAACGATCTGGTCATCCCGGGCCTGTTGCGGATGAACTGGTTCCAAAGCCGCTTCGCCGGGGACATGACCGATTTCCTGCTGGTCGTGCGGCGCAGCGCCATCCTGTTCGTGCTGTTGCTGGCCTATACCTACATGCGCCTGATCGGCGAATCCTACACCCTGGTGACGATCGGTCTGGTGTCGTTCGCCGCGGCGGCGCAGTTCGGCCCAGCCTTGATCGGCGGCATGTTCTGGAAAGGGGCGACGCGTGCCGGGGCGATCAGCGGCCTGGTGATGGGCACCGGGGTTTGGCTCTACACCCTGGTGCTGCCGTCGTTCGCCCGTTCGGGCTGGCTGTCGATGGAGTTCGTCGAACTAGGGCCGTTCGGGATCGCGTTCCTGAAACCCTATGCCCTGTTCGGGATGGAAGGCGTGGACCATCTGTCCCATTCCCTGTTCTGGTCGATGGTCGTCAACATCGGCGGGTTCATCTGGGTTTCGCTGTTGAGCAAACCGAGCGAGTTGGAACAGCTTCAGGCCGACGAATTCGTGCGCAAGCTGGACAGCCCCGGGGCCGAGCCGGTGACGGCGTGGCGGGGGGCGGGCTCGGTCGGGGAGCTTCAGGACGTGCTGCGTCGTTTCCTCGGAGACGACCGCGCCGGTCCCGCCCTGGCCGAATTCGCCGAACGCAACGGGATGGAGCTCAACCCCCGGGCCGAGGCGACGCCGGCGTTGGTGGCCTTCGCCGAGCGGCAATTAGCCGGGGTGATCGGTGCGTCGTCGGCGCAGACCATGGTCGCCAGCGTGACCAAGGGCGAGGTCGTCAGCACCGAAGACCTGATGCGGATTTTGGACGAGACGACCCAGGTCATCGAATACTCCCACGAGCTGGAGCAGAAATCCCGGGCCCTGGAGGAAACCACGGCGGAGCTGCGCGCCGCCAACGAACGGCTGCAGGAATTGGACCGGCTGAAGGACAACTTCATCACCACCGTGGGGCATGAGTTTCGGACGCCGCTGACCTCGATCCGCGCCGCCGGGGAAATCCTGTCGGATCATCCCGACCTGCCAATTGCCGAGCGCGACCGTTTCTACAGCGTGGTCGCCGCCGAGACCCAGCGCCTGACGCGTCTGGTCGATCAGTTGCTCGATCTGTCGAAGATGGAAGCCGACAGCCTGGAATGGAAGATCGGCCCCCTGGATTTGGCCGAGGTGATCGCCGCCGCCGTGGCTGCGGCCTCGCCCTTGGCGCAGGCCGAGCGCATTCGGTTGCGCGCGGATATCCCCGATGGTCTGCCGAAGGTCAGCGCCGACCGGGATCGTTTGATCCAGGTCTTGGTCAATCTCATTTCCAACGCGGTCAAGTTCTGCGCGCCCGGCGAAGGCCGTATTCAGGTGAGCGCCGCCTTCGACGGCGCCTACGTCACGGTCGATGTTATCGACAACGGTCCGGGTGTGCTTCCGACGGAGCGCGAACGCATTTTCGAGCGCTTTCAACAGGGTGGCAGCGGTGAAAGTCTGACCACCAATAAACCCAAGGGCACGGGCCTGGGGTTGGCCATCTGCCGCGAAATCGTCGATCGCTTCGGCGGGCGCATCTGGGTCGAACCGGCACCGGAGCGCGGATCGGTGTTTCGTTTTACTTTGCCGGTGCCGGACCAGGCTGCCTAAGCTCGATTTAGCCGATCAATGCAGAACCGACGCAGGCGGTCGCCGGTGGCGGAAACCGCGCCGGGGTTTTGATAATGGCAGAGTTCGACCGCGGGTAGGTCGGGAAGGCCCTCGGCCTGGGCCAGTCTCGGCCAGCGGTCGGTCAGCATCTCCGGCGTGCGGACACAAACGCCCAACCCGGCCTCGACCGCCGCGCCGATGCAGGACAAGCTTGGGCTGGACAGCGTGACCCGCCAGGGTATCCCCGCCCGGTTCAGGCTTTCGATGGCTTGTTCACGAAAGGTGCAGGCCCCTTCGATCATCACGATGGGCAGGGTCTCGTGGTGCCGGAAATCCACCCCCTTGGGGCCGATCCAGACCATCTGCCGGGTGCCCAGGGATTCCGTCGGCAGGGCCGTCGGATGGCGAAAGGCGATGATCTGGTCCAGTTGGTTCGCTTCCAATGCCGCCAAGAGGTTCTTGCTGCGCTCGACCAGAACCTCGATGCGGGTTTGCGGGTACTGTTCTGCGAATTCGGCCAGGATGCGCGGTAGCAGGTCATCGGCGAAATCCTGTATCGCGCCGAGCCGCACCGTGCCGCTGATGTCCTGCTGTGTGAATGCCCGCACGGCGGCATCGTTGGCGGCCAGGATCGATTTTGCGTAACCCAGAAATTCTTCGCCCGCCGGGGATAGGATCATCCGCCGCCCCTGTTTGCGGAACAGCCGTTGTCCGACGCGCTCTTCCAGGCGGGACAATTGCAGGCTGATGGCCGGGAGCGACCGCCCGACGCTGTCGGCGGCCTTGGCCTGTCCGCCCTGGGTTGCGACGGCGACGAAGGTGCGCAGGCAGTCCATGTCGAAATTCATGATCATAGTTTTGAAAACTAAAAGTATTTTGTAAGATAATTCAACTTTTAAAAATATAGGCGGTTGTTAGCCTGCTCTGAACAGCGAAGGAGACAACCATGCCATTCATCAATATCCGCACAGCCCCCGGAAACCTTAGTGACGCGGAGGCAACGCAATTGATCGACCGGACGACAGCCTTGATGCGGGATATCATGAAGAAGAAAGCCGAGCGGACGACCGTGTTTATCGAGCCTGCGGACGCGACGCTTTGGGCCGTCGGCGGCACCCTAATTTCCGATCGTGGCGGCCGCGCCGTGTTCATGGATATCAAGATTACCCAAGGCACCAATACGACGACGGAGAAAGAAGCGATGGTCGAAGAAAGCCATCGCATGCTGACCGAAGTGTTGGGCGCCATCCCGGAGGCGACCTATATCAAGATCGACGAAATATCCGGCGAATCCTGGGGTAAGGCCGGTCATCTGATGTACGAAAAGGCCGCCATCGACAGGGCTGCCGAACGTGCCCAAGGGCAGGAAGCTGCCGGCGATTAGCGAAATCGCGCCTCGTGGTGGAGCCACCCGCGTCGGTTTGCGGCACGGGTGGGGCTGCGAATTGCGTGAACATTTCACTAATGTTCGGGGGTTGTTTATTTAACTATCTGTTTTTAAAGAAATAATTACCGAAGACAACGACGTGAACCCCGGTTAATATAACAGCGCTCCTCACCCGGACGGTTAATTGGATCCGGGATGGGCACGTATTCGTGGTACGCCACGAGGGGGAACATCATGGCGCGATCTCCAATGCTGGGCGCGCGCCTGCGTCGGTTGCGTAAGGATCGTGGTCTGACGCAGGTCAAATTGGCCGAGATCCTCGGCATTTCGCCCAGCTACCTGAACATGATTGAGCATAACGACCGGCCGTTGACCGTGTCGTTGCTCCTGAAACTCAGCGAAGCGCTGGGCGTCGATCTGCGCGATTTTTCCGCCGGCGACGAAGTCCGTGTGAAAAGCGACCTGGAAGAGGCGCTCAGCGATCCGATGTTCGGCGGCACGCGCCCATCGGCGGCGGAGCTGGATGAGTTCGTGACCTCTGTGCCCGATATGTGCCGGGCGTTCCTGCGTTTGTATCGGTCGTATCGGACCTCGCGCGAGGATGTGGAGGCTTTGACCGACAAGTTGGCGTCGAACCCTTATCTGATGGCGTCGAGCCATTCGGTGCGCACGCTATTGACCTCGGTGCGAAGCTTTTCCGAAATCCTTTTGGACAACATCGACCTGGCGGCGGATGAGCGGCAGCAGTTTCTGGGCATCGTCGTCGACGGGACGGAAAAGCTGACCCATCAGGTCGACGAGATGCTGCGCTTCGTGACCGGCGAAAACCTGGACGGTCTGTTGGACAGTCGGACACCCGCGGACGAAGTGGGGGATTTCTTCGAACGCAGCGACAATTTCTTCGATGACCTGGATCGCATGGCCGAGGACCTGCGCCATGAGATCGGGATGGAGACGGTGGGGCTGTTTTCGCGCCTGTCGTCGGTCCTGCACGATCGCTTCGGCGTGACGGTCGAAACGGCCCGCCAGCCCGAAAGCGGGCGTCTGAGCAATCCGGTGCTGCGGGTTGAAAAGGCCAAGAACGGGCAGGGCGAGCGGATCATCGTGCGCGACGATTTGGCGCTGCCGAGCCTGCGGTTCCTCCTGGCCCGCGAAGTCGGCCGCCGCTTGGCCAAGGATCAGATCGACGAGCTGGTCGCCGAAGCCGGGTTGTCGCCCGGATCGGAAGAGCTGTGCGCGCAGGTCCTGGCCGGTTACTTCGCCGGGGCCGTCTTGATGCCCTACAGCGCCTACCTCGAGCGGGCCCGTGCTTATCGCTACGATGTCGAGCGACTGCAGCAGGCGTTTGGCGTAAGTTTGGAACAGGCCTGCCAGCGTTTGGCGGGATTGCGTCGCCCGGGTAAGGAAGGCGTGCGGTTCCATTTCCTGCGCATCGATCAGGCCGGCAACGTATTCAAGCGGTTTTCGGGGTCGGGGCTGCCGATCCCCCGGTTCGCCGGAATTTGCCCGCGGTGGAACGTGCACGTCGCCAGTGGCCGACCGGGCAGCGTCGACGCCCAGGTTCTTCAATTGGCGGACGGCAGTGCGTATCTGTCGGTCGGCTTCGGCGTGCGGCGACCGGGCGTTGGCTACAACACGGCCGATGGGTCCTATGCCTTGGGACTGGGGTGCCGTTTGGAAGACGCGGGCGAATTGGTTTATTCGAACGGCCTGGACCTGACCCGGTCCGAAACGTTCCGCCCCGTCGGCGTGACCTGCCGGCTGTGCGAGCGCCTTGATTGCGTCGACCGCGCCCATCCGACGCTGATCCATGCGAGCGACCGGGCGCTGGCCGAAGACACCCGCCAGGCGCCGAAGCAAAGCCGTAGATCGGATCGCGCCATCGAGGGGCCGGCGGCGGTCGACGCGGACTAACCTTGATTTCGAAAAAAAAGAGCGCGGGTCCGAAGACCCGCGCTTCCATCACCAGTCGATGAGCAACAAAACCTAGCTGGTCAGGATGCCGATAGCGACCAAGATCGCGATGACGGCAGGCAAGATCAAAAAGGCCTTGTTTATAGTGCTCATGACTGTCTCTCCCATCGACGAATTCATGAAGCCTAAAACTTGCGAAACGTTATTCGACCAATTCCTCGAATGATGCTTTTTAGGAATCGAAAATGACTGGGTGAAGTGTACACGCGGATGAGAAAGCATCAACTATCATTCGGAAACTTAAGTATAAATCGTGTAAATCATTTTGTGACATAACCTGTAATTTTGTGAAGCCTGTTAAATTTAGGTCTGTTGAATTCGCTGTCCCCTGACGGGCGTCGGGATGGTGTCGCCTGACGTCAATTTTGGTGTGCTTTTTTGTGTGTTTTTATGTTGTTTATTCGGAAAATTCTGATAATCCCGCGCTTTCTTGCCTAACCCTGTTTTCTGTGTAACGTTACGAAAAATACGCAAAATTAGGCGTGGTTTTCGGGCGGTTTCGCCCATTGCGACGGGACGGGTAGACAGCCAAACGATGCAGGATTTCGGCGACGCTTTCCTGACTGCTTTCAAGCTGCTGATCAGCGCTGACGCGGATCTGATGGAAATCATCGGTCTGTCGTTGCGCGTCAGCCTCAGCGCTTTGTTTGCCGCGGGCCTGTTCGGCCTGTGCGCGGGCGCGGGCTTGGCCGTCGGTCGGTTTCCCGGGCGGGGGCTTGTTCTGGTCCTCGTCAACTCCATGATGGGGTTGCCGCCGGTTGTGGTCGGCCTGATCGTTTACATGTTGTTGTCCAACGCCGGGCCGCTCGGCTTCATGGGGCTGTTGTATTCACCGACGGCGATGATCATCGCTCAGGCGATCCTGATCCTGCCGATCATCGCGGCTTTGTCGCGCCAGGTGATCGAGGATCTGCATCAGGAATACGCCGAGCAGTTCCGCTCCCTCTGCGTGCCGACCGGCCGGATGATGATCGAGCTTCTGTGGGATGCGCGCTATTCCCTGCTGACCGTCCTGCTGGCCGGATTGGGCCGCGCCATGGCCGAGGTCGGCGCGGTGATCATTGTCGGCGGCAACATCAATCATCTGACCCGGGTGATGACCACGACCATCGCGCTCGAAACCTCCAAGGGGGATCTGGCCATGGCGTTGGGCCTGGGGGTGGTGCTGTTGACGATCGCCTTGACCATCAATGCCGGGGTGATGGCCCTTAACGCGACCGCGAAAAGGCAAGCCTATGCCTGATCTGCGACCGGCCAACGTGGTGGATTTGCATGGCGAGCGGGATGCGGCCGCGGGTGCGGACCTGTTTCCGTTGCGCCTGTCCGATCTGACCTACCAAGCGGGCGGCAATGTCCTGATCAAGGGGATCGACCTGAGTTTGGGCGCCGGCGGCGCCACGGTCATCATGGGCCCCAACGGAGCGGGTAAAAGCCTACTGCTGCGCCTGATGCACGGCCTGTTGGAGCCGTCCGGCGGGACGGTGACCTGGGGCGGGAAGGCGATGAGTGAAGACGTCCGCCGTCGCCATGCCATGGTGTTTCAGCGCGCGGTCATGCTGCGCCGTTCGGTCGCCGCCAATATCGATTTCGTCCTGCGCCTGCGCGGCGGGACCGACAAGGCGCGGCGCAACGCGATTTTGGAGCATGCCGGATTGGCCGCCCATGCGGACCAACCCGCGCGCCTGCTGTCGGGCGGGGAGCAACAACGCTTGGCCCTGGCGCGGGCGCTGGCGACCAACCCGGACGTGTTGTTCCTGGACGAGCCGACATCCAACCTGGACCCCGCATCGACGCTGGTGATCGAAGACATCACCAAGGCGGCGCGGGACCGCGGCACGCGCATCATCTTCATCACCCACGATATGGGGCAGGCCCGGCGCCTGGCCGACGACGTGGTGTTCGTCCATCGGGGCAAGGTTCTCGAACATACCCCCGCTCAGGCGTTCTTCAATCAACCGGCCTCGCCAGAGGCTGCGGACTACATGGCGGGCAAGATCATTCTGTAACCGATCGCGCTGCGCCCTTCGATTAAGTCAGCAGAAACAAACGAACCCAGCAACAAGGGAGTGATTCATGAAAACGTTCAAACGGTTCACCTTCGCCGCCGCGGCCCTGGCCTTGGCTGCCGGGGCATTTGCCTCCGCCCCGGCGTCAGCCGAAGGCAAGTCGATCATCGTGCAGTCGACGACGTCGACCCAGAACTCGGGACTGTACGACTACATGCTGCCGATCTTCGAGAAAGCTTCGGGCATCAAGGTCAATGTGGTTGCCGTCGGCACCGGTCAGGCGATCAAGAACGCCAAGAACTGCGACGGCGACGTGCTGTTGGTCCATGCCAAATCGGCAGAGGAAAAGTTCGTTGCCGAAGGCTATGGCGTGAAGCGGTCGGACGTCATGTATAACGACTTCATCATCGTCGGCCCGCCCGCCGATCCGGCCAAGGTCGGTGGCATGAACGACGCACCGAAGGCGATGAAGATGATGGCCGACGCCAAGGCGACCTTTGCCTCGCGTGGCGACAACTCGGGTACGCATAAGAAGGAAGTCGCCCTGTGGAAGAAGGCTTCCGTCGATATCAAAAAGGCGTCGGGCGGCTGGTATCGTGAAACCGGCAGCGGCATGGGCGCCACGCTGAACGCCGCCGTCGGCATGGGCGCTTACGCACTGACCGACCGCGCGACCTGGATCAGCTTCAAGAACAAGGGCGATTACAAGATCGCGGTCGAAGGCGACAAGCAGTTGTTCAACCAGTACGGCATCATGTTGGTCAATCCGGCCAAATGCCCGAAGGTCAAAAAAGCCGAAGGTCAGGCTTTCATCGATTGGATCCTGTCCAAGGATGGCCAGGCGACCATCGCCTCCTACAAGCTGCATGGCCTGCAGTTGTTCTTCCCGAACGCCAAGTAACGCGGCGGGGATATTCGAATTGAAAAGGGCGGTCTTCGGGCCGCCCTTTTCTTATGTGCCTTGCCAAACCCAAGGGCCCGCGACATAAAATAAAGCAAGTTCTATTGGCATTAACGCAGTCCCCCAAAACGCGAAGCGCCAATGTCCGTTGCCATCGTAACCGGTTCGTCCGGCCTGATCGGGTCCAGCACGGTTCAACTACTTGCCGACAAGGGGTTGGAGGTGGTCGGCGTCGACAATGACATGCGCCGCTACTTTTTCGGCGAACAAGCGAGCACCGCGTGGAACACGCGCAGCCTGACGACCAAGGTCCCCCGCTTTACTCATGTCGCCGCCGACATCCGCGACAAGGATGCCATGGCCGATTTGTTCCGACGCTATGGCAAGGACCTGAGCGCCGTCGTCCATTGCGCGGCGCAGCCATCGCACGACTGGGCGGCGAAAGAACCGTTCACCGATTTTTCGGTCAATGCCGAGGGCACCCTGGTGTTGCTGGAGATGCTGCGCCAATACGCGCCGGATGCGGCCTTTGTGTTTCTCAGCACCAATAAGGTCTATGGCGACCGCCCCAACTTCCTGCCGCTGGAAGAGCATGAGACACGTTGGGAGGTCGCGGCGGACCATCCCTATTTCGCCCATGGCATTGACGAGGACATGAGCATCGACGCCAGCAAACACAGCCTGTTCGGCGTGTCCAAGGTCGCGGCGGATTTGATGGTTCAGGAGTATGGCCGCTATTTCGGCCTGAACACGGCCTGCCTGCGGGGCGGCTGCTTGACCGGTCCGGCCCATTCGGGGGCTGAGTTGCACGGCTTCCTGGCCTATCTGATGCGCTGCGTCGTCAGCGGCACGCCCTATACCGTGTTCGGCTACAAGGGCAAACAGGTCCGCGACAATATCCATAGCGCCGACCTGGCCGCGGCGATTTGGGAGATCGTCCAAGCCCCCCGGTCCGGCGCGGTCTACAACATCGGCGGCGGGCGGCGCAGTAACTGTTCGATGATGGAGGCCATCAATCTGGCTGAGGAAATCGCCGGCAAGGAGTTGTCCTGGACCTACAGCGACGACAACCGCTCCGGCGACCACATCTGGTGGATCAGCGACGTCCGCAAGTTCGAAGCGGATTACCCCGGATGGCAGCCGCAATACGATCTGTTTGCGATCCTGTCGGAAATTCATGCGGCCCAGGCGGACACCCGATGAATCGCAAGGAACGCCGCGCCGATCCGTCCCGGTTCCTCAACGAAGGGGTGCAGCAGTTTCAAGCCGGGAACTACGGCCCGGCGCGGGCGGCGTTCGAAAAGGCGCTGAAGGTCAGCCCCGGCCATCCCGACGCCCTGTATCTGCAAGGCTTGTCCCTGCACAAGGCGGGCCGGTCCGAGCCGGGCGCGCGGGCGATCAAACAAGCCCTGGCCAATGGCCTGGCGGCCAACCCCGAGACGCTCAATAACGCGGGGCAGGTGTTGAAGGCCGGGGGCTTCGTGGCCGAGGCCGCCGCCGCCTATCGTCGCGCCTTGGAAATGGCGCCCCGGGCGGCGGAACTGCACAACAACCTGGGCAATGCCTTGGCCGCCCTGGGTGATGACGCGGGCGCGATCACGGCCTACCGGGCGGCGATCCAATTGAACCCGCAATTCGTCCTGGCTTATGTCAATCTGGCCGATGCGCTGAAGGCCTGCGAAGCTCACGCGGAAAGTCTGGCCTGTTTGGACGACGCCCTGCGACTGGCCCCGGGCGATGCCGACGTATTGGCGGCGCGGGCCGGGGTGCTGATCGAATTGGGGCGGCTGCGCGAAGGCTACGAGGTCGCCACGCAAGTATTGTCGGCGCAGCCCGATCACCTTCAGGCCAACGTCAATGCTGGGGTGTTTCTGGAACTGCAGGGGCTGCATGACGAAGCCCTGCCGTATCTGCAAAAAGGTGCCGCGGGCGACGCGCCGGACCGCACGGCTTTGCTTTATCTGGGAATCGCGCAAACCGCGACCAAGGCCTTTGCCGAAGGCTACGAGACGTTGTCGAAGGCCTGCGACTTGTTCCCCGATTATCCGCCGCTGACGGCGGCGCTTTACCTGAACCAACAGGCGCAATGCCGATGGGACGGGTTGGCGGAATTGTCGGCCAAGGTTGATGCCTTCAATCTTCAGGCGCTTGAGCGGGGACAGGTCGCGCCGGAACGCGCCGTTCATCACGTGACCCGTTGCATGGATCCGGCGATGAACCTGCGGGTCGCGCGGTCCCATGCCGCGCGCGCGGCCAAGTTGGCGGCGCTGACCGGACGGCGGTTTGACCATTCCGGATGGCGTGCGGGCGAGGGGCGGTTGCGCTTGGGGTATCTCTCCGGCGATTATCGTAATCATCCCGTCGCGCATTCGATCCGCCGGTTGTTCGAATTGCATGATCGGGCTGGGTTCGAGGTCTTTGCCTATTCGTCCGGGCCGAACGACGGCAGCGACTATCGCAAGCATTTCGAGGCCACCGCTGACCGCTTCATCGACATTCGGGAAATGGATGATGCCGCCGCCGCCGAGCAGATCAATGCCGACGGGGTGGATATTCTGATCGACCTCAGCGGTCATACCTCGGAAAATCGCCTGAACGTCTCGGCCTTGCGTCCGGCCCCGGTGCAGATCCAATGGTTCGGCTATCCGGGTACGGTCGGCGGCGATTTTTTCGATTATGCCATCGTCGATGCCACCATCGCCCCGCCCGAGCATCGGGCGTTCTTTTCCGAACGGCTGGTCGACCTGCCCCATAGCTACATGATGGTCGATGATCTGGCCGCCTTTGCCGAACCGTCCCTGACGCGGGCGGACGAAGGGTTGCCCGAAGACGCATTCGTCTTCGCCTCGTTCTGCGAGCCTAGAAAGTACGAGCCCGAGACCTTCGAGGTCTGGATGGATTTGCTCAACCGGACGCCGGGCTCCGTGCTGTGGCTGTTGGCGCGGGACGCGGTGACGCAGGGCAACCTGATTGCCGAGGCCAAAAAACGCGGCGTCGCGGCGGACCGTCTGGTATTCGCGAGGTTCCGGCCCAAGGACGCCTATCTATCACGATTGAGGCTGGCCGATCTGGCCCTGGATACGCGCATCTACAACGGCCATGTGACCACGGCGGATTACCTGCTGGCCGGCTTGCCGACGGTCGCCATGCTGGGCGGGCATTTCGCCTCGCGGGTGTCGGCGGGCTTGTTGGCGGCGGCGGGGATGACGGAGTTGGTCGCGCCGGACCTGCCGGGCTATGCGGACTTGGCTTTGGATCTGGCGCAGAACCGGGATCGTTTGGCCGATATCCGGGCCCGCCTGGCCGCCGCACGGGATAGCCAACCGCTGTTCGATGCGGCGGGCTTTGTTCGTGACTTGGAAGAAATTTATCGGCGCTGCGCCGCCGGCGGCTGATGGCGGTGCGACCGTCAGTACTCGCGACCGGGGCGGGGTTTATAGACCGGCAGCGACAATCCCGCCGCGATGCCCATGGCCCGCAGGCCGAACCCGGCCAAGAAGCCGATGATCACGGCGGCCTCGCGCGGTGCTTCCAATTCCGTCAGCACGACATAGACCGCCGCCGATAGGGCCGCGCAGGTCGCGTAGACTTCCTTGCGCAGGATCAGCGGTGTTTCGTGACAGATCACGTCGCGGATCATCCCGCCGAAGGTCGCGGTCATCATCCCCATGATGATTGACAGCAACGGGCCGACGCCGCTTTGCCGCGCCAGTTCCGCCCCCATCACCCCGTACAAGGCGATGCCGATGCCGTCCGCCCAAAGCAGGAACGGATAGCGCCGCTGTATGATATGGGCGGTGAAAAACAGCACCACCGCGACGGTCAGGCAGATGGCGATGGGTTTCGGGTCGTCGACCCAGAACACGGGCCGGTCCAATAACAGATCGCGCAAGGTCCCGCCGCCGACCCCGGTCAGACAGGCCATCAGGCCGAAACCGACGAGGTCCATTTCCTTGCGGCTGGCGACGAGTGCGCCCGTCGCCGCGAAGACGCAGACGCCGAGCAGGTCGAGAATTGAAAGAACCGAATGCATGGCCCCGAATGTCGCGGAAAAGCGCGCTTGATTCAAGGCGATAGGATGACCGATTGGGGCTTAGTTAGATCGCGGCGAAGGCATGTCCCGTGGCGCCTAGCGTTGCAACCCGGCGACGGTGGAAGGCACCCGCCAAGTTGGCCAGGAATCCATCGCTGAACGCCGGGCCGGTGAAGGTCATACCCATGGGGATGCCGGAGGGCAGGAACCCGTTGGGCACGGCGATCGCTGCCAGGTCCGCCATCGATGCGAAGTTGAGATACAGGCCGTTGTTGGCGTTGGGGCCGATGGGGTCGGCGACGAGATCCGAGACCTTGTAAACGGTGCCGACCGTGGGGACCGCAAGGACGTCTGCCGTTTCGAACGTCTTGCGGATCGTCCGTGCATTTCGGTGCAACTGATAGACCGCATTGAATGCGTCGGTCGCAGAAAAGCGGGCGACCGAGGAAATGACTTGGCGGACGGTCGGATCGACAGCGTCCGGATTGGCCTTGATGAAATCGCCGACCATGGCGTCGCGTTCGGCCAGCAGGGGGCCTTCGAACATCATGCGGCTGGTTTCGAAAAAGATCGCGAAGTCGATTTCCGTCAGCTCGTGGCCCATCGCGGTCAGTTCGTCCAGCCCCTGTTCATACAAGGCCTGGGCGGCGTCATTCCCGAAAAACAGGAGGTCGCCTGCTTTCGGCACGGCGATGCGGAGCGACCCGTCTGCTTGCATATCCAAAGGAACCGGCGAGGTCCGACCGTACAGATCGTCCGGGTCGACCGCATGGCAGGTTTGGAGCACCCGCACCGCGTCGTCGCAGGTCAGGGCATAGACCGATACGGTATCGAACGACGGGCTGGCGTTGACCATGGCGTTGCGCGGGAACAGGCCCAGGGTCGGCTTCAGCCCGACGACGTTGTTGTAGCTGGCGGGGACGCGCCCGGAGCCCCCGGTGTCGGAACCAAAGGCGAAGCCGCAAAGCCCGGCGGAAACGGAAACCCCCGCGCCGGAACTGGACCCGCCGGGAATGTAATCGGCGTCGAACGGATTGCGGGCCACGCCATAGGGGCTGCGGACACCGACCACACCGGTCGCGAATTGATCCATGTTGGTCTTGCCGATCAGGATCGCCCCGGCGTCCAAGGCCCGTTGCACGGCTAGATTGGTATGCGAGGCGATGTACTCATAGGCCGGGCAGGCCGAAGTGGTGGGCATGCCGGCGATGTCGATGCAGTCTTTGACGCTGAACGGAATGCCGTAGAGGGGAAGATCGTCGATCTGTTCCTGGGACAGGGCCGCCAAGGCCCGCGCCCGCGCCATCACCGTGTCGGGCGCGACCTTGTAAATCCAAACCCCGTCGTCGCCCCGCGATTGGACCAGGGCGAGGACTTGTTCCGCGATGTCGATGGGGGTTGTGGTCCCGGCGGCATAGGCGGCGTGCAAGGCGGAAAAGCTCAGGTTGGGGATGTCGTTCGGCATGGCGCTCTCGGCGGTGATCGGACTTTGTTCGATCCGTCATCGCCGATTGCACCGTGGCGCGGCGAGCAAATATTTGCGCCGCCGCCATCGTCGATATTTGGAGAAAGGTCAGTCGCAGAGCGCGCGCAGGCCGTCGGAATCCAGAATGTGGATGGTGTCGCCCCGGCGTTCGATAAGGCCCTGCTTCACGAATTTATCCAGGGTGTTGGATATGGACTGCCGGGTCGAGCCGATCATGTTGGCCAGTTCTTCCTGGGTGAAGTGCTGGCACAGGGTGGTGCTGTCGGCGGCGGGGTTGGTCGGTGCCGCCAAGGTCAACAGCAGATGCCCCAGGCGGGAGGTCTTGGATTGCGTGCCCATGATCTGCAGCAGCGCCGTGTAACACATGCTTTTGTAAACCAGGCCCTCGATCACCGCGATCGCCAGATTGGGAATTTCGCGGATCAGATTGCGGAGCATCTTTCCCGGCAGCCAGACGCCGACCGATGGTTCCATCGCGACCGAGGTCCACATGTGCTCGCCCCCGCCCAGGATCTGTGGCGCGCCGACGAAATGCCCTTTCGGCCAATAGGCCAGGGTGATTTCGCGTCCGCCGGGCGAGACGTAATAGGACCGCACCCGACCGGTGCGGATGAAATGAATGCCGTCGTGCGGCTCGCCCTGTTGGAAAAAGAAATCGCCGGGAGCGTAGGACGTTTCCCGCCCCTGGGCGAACAGGCGGGCCAGTTCGTCGGGGCTGAGCATATCCAGGATGTTGGGGCCGCTGTCGATCGGCAGCCCGTCTTCGGACAGGCGCAGCACCGCGCTCATCGCGGCATCGACTTCCAGGTCGGGGCTTTCGAACGGGGCGGGCGTTTCATCCGGCGACATGCCGACTTCCTTTGCGCTTTCTGGCTTGAGCTGGGAAATGTGCTGGGCTTGTTGCGCTGCACAAACGCTATCATACTGATTCAAATTCGTGCAATGGGACCTTCGTGGTCAATATTTGTGCAAATTTGGACGGTTTTCCCCAGGGCGCGCGCAAATATTTGCTTATTCGGGCCCGGGCGATGCCGTCAGATGGGCAAAACACGGGACCGGCCAGCGTCGGGGCGGTCCAAACCGGGAGCAGACATCGACAGGGTTCACGCAGCTTTCTCCGCTTAGGGGGAAGGCGAGAAGGAGACAAAAATGTCTATCATGTCCAAACTGACGGCCAGTGCCCTTGCCGCCGCGATCGCGACGGGCCTGGCCATCGCGCCCGCCCAGGCGACGCCGTTCAAGGCGACATTGGCGCAAAACATGTCGCCCATTTCCGGGGTGACGATCATCGCCAAGGAAAAAGGTTTCTTCGATAAACACGGCCTGGATATCTCGGTCAGCGGCTTTACCTCGGGCAAGCAATGCCTGAACGCCGTGCTGGGCGGCGCGGCCGAGATCGCGACGACCGCCGAGGCGCCGACCACCGCCGCCGCGATGTCGAAGCAGCCCATCGCCTTTCTGGCCCGCATGGAATACTCCGATCTGAAAACGCTGACCTCGGCCTCGTCGGGGATCAAGAGCATGGCCGACCTGAAGGGCAAGAAAATCGCCTTCACCGCCGGAACGGGCAGCGAGGTTTATACCACCGCCTTGTTGAAGAAGGCGGGCCTGACCAAAGCGGACGTCAAGCTGACCAACCTGCGACCGCAGGACATGCTGCCGGCCCTGTCCGCCGGCGATATCGATGCCTACAACACCTGGGAGCCGCACGTCAGCAACGGGGTCAAGGCCCTGGGCGGCAAAGTTTCGGAATTGGATACCAAGGGCGTTTACGCCGAGACCTTCAACATCGTCGTGATGAAGAAGTATCTGGAAGAAAACCCGAAGCTGATCGATGCCTTCCTGAAGGCCCTGATCGATGCCGAAGCCTGGATGAAAGCGAACAAGGACGAAGCCATCGCAATCGTTGCCAAGGTCGCGGGCATGAAGCCCGATGCCCTGGCCGCGATCTGGAAGGACTATGTCTACAACGTCGTTCTGGACCAGAAGCAGTTGGACGTTCTGACGGCGCATGCCACCTGGCGTTTGGATTCGGGCAACCACCCGCCCGGTGCGACGATGCCTGATTTCTCCACTGTGATCGTGCCTGGCCCGCTCAAGGCGATTGCCCCCGACCGGGTGACGATCCCCTGAAATGGCCGACGCGGGTAACAACGACGGCGCGGTAAAAGCCGCGACCAAGGAAACCGCCGCCAAAGGTATCTGGCGGGACGGGGCGCTCAATCGCCTCGTCCTCGCCGGGTCTTTGCCGCTGTTCTTTGGTTTGTGGGAACTGGTTTCCCGGTCCGGTGTCGTCAACATCATCCTGTTTCCGCCGCCCAGCACGGTCCTGGTCGCGATCGTCGATTGGATGCAGGACGGCCAGTTGCTGATCGATTTCGGGATGAGCGTATCCCGTGTCGTGGTCGGCTTTGTCGTCGGCGCGGTTTTGGGCGCGGTCATCGGCATTTTGACCGGGCGATATCGCCTGATCTCCAGCCTGCTCAGCCCGATCTTTCAACTGTTGCGACCGATCCCGCCCATCGCCTTCGTGCCGATCGTCATTCTGTGGTTCGGTCTGGGCGAGATCGGGAAATACTTCCTGGTCGTCTGGGGTGTGTTCTTCACGGTCTGGATCGCGGCCCATTTGGGTGTGCAGCGGGTCGATGAAAAGTTGATCCGCGCGGCCCGCGTTCTGGGCACGCCGGAAAAGCGCATGCTGCGCGAGGTCCTGTTGCCGGGAGCGCTCCCCTATATCTTCGTCGGCCTGCGCACCTCGGTCAGTATCTCGTTCTATACGCTGGTTGCGGCGGAACTGGCCGGGACCTTCGCCGGGCTGGCTTACCGCATCGACATCGCCCAGCAGAACCTTCAGATGGGACAGATGATGGGTGGGCTTGTCATGCTCGGCGTGATCTCCGCCGCCGCCGACAAGCTGTTCGCCATCTTCGCGGAAAAGGCGGTCTGGTGGTCATGATCATGAACAAAGCAGAAAACGAACCGATGCCCGCGACCGATGGATCTTCGTCCGGTGCCGCCATCGCGGTCGACGACGTATCAATCATCTTCGGCGAGGGCGATAACGCCTTCGTCGCGGTCGACCGCGTCAGTGCAGAGATCGCCGCCGGGGAATTCATTTGCATCGTCGGCCCGTCGGGCTGCGGCAAATCGACCCTGTTGAAAGGGGTTGCCGGCTACCTCAAACCGGTCGAAGGCAACATGCGGCTGAAAGGCCAGGACATCAAGGAGCCCGGCCCCGACCGAGTCATGGTGTTCCAGGAATTCGACCAGCTTCTCCCATGGAAAACGGTCAAACAGAACATCACCTTCGCCCTGATGAACGGGGGCAAGTGCAAAAGCGAGAAAGAAGCCAACGACATCGCCATGCACTACATCAAGAAGGTGAAGCTCGACCGCTTCGAAGACACCTATCCGCACATGTTGTCCGGCGGCATGAAACAGCGCGTGGCGATCGCCCGCGGCATGGCCATGGAACCGGACATCCTGCTGATGGATGAACCCTTCGCGGCCCTGGACGCGCTGACGCGTCTGCAAATGCAGGAAGAGCTTCTGCAACTGTGGGAAGACACGCACTTCACGGTGTTGTTCGTTACCCACTCGATTGAGGAAGCCCTGATCGTCGGCTCGCGTATTCTCGTGCTGTCGCCGCATCCGGGCCAGGTCAAGGCGGAACTGAACGCCCACCACCTGAACCACGACAACACGGCCGATCCGGAATTCGGCGCGCTGAAGAACAAGATTCACGACATGTTGTTCGCGGACCGCATTCTCGAGGACGAATTGGCGGCGGCAGAGGCCGATCAGAAATGAGCAGCACTCTCCCGCAAACAGTTGTCCGCCCCGAATTCGAGGCGGATGACCTTGCGACGGCGTCGAATGCCGACGTCGCCCGCAAACTCACCCTATGGGAAAAGGTCTCGAACCTGGATGGCGTGCGGAAGCTGACCATCCTGGTCGTCCTGATGGTGGCCTGGGAATTGTATACCCGGCTATCCGGGGTCTCGGGCCTGATCCTTCCCCGGTTCTCCGACACCGTCGCGGCGTTGTACGACTCCGTGGTTCACGATCAATTGCTGATCATGATCAAGAACTCGATGTCGGTGCTGATCACCGGCTACGCCATCGGCTTGGTCATCGCGACGTTGTTGACCACCGTTGCGATCATGACCCGGTTCGGCAGCGACATTCTCAGCACGCTTACCGCCATGTTGAACCCCCTGCCCGCCATCGCGTTGTTGCCGCTGGCGTTGCTGTGGTTCGGCCTGGGGTCGGCGTCGGTCGTGTTCGTCCTGTTGCATTCCGTGATCTGGCCGGTCGCCCTGAACGCCCATACGGGCTTCATGGGTGTTTCGGATACCCAGCGCATGGTCGGGCGCAATTACGGCCTGCGTGGCGTGATGTACGTCGCCAAGCTGCTGATCCCCGCCGCCTTCCCGCAGATCCTGTTGGGGCTGAAGGTCGGTTGGGCCTATGCCTGGCGGACCCTGATCGCGGCTGAACTGGTGTTCGGCGGCGCCATCGCCGATACCTCGGGCGAACAATCGGGCGGCCTTGGCTGGTTCGTGTTCGCCAACCAGATGGACATGCAGATCCCGTATGTCTTCGCCGGCTTGTTCACCGTGATCTTGGTGGGCGTGATCGTCGAAAGCCTGATCTTCACCACGATCGAGGCACGGACCATTCGCAGATGGGGGATGCAGTCGTCATGAGCATGAGCAAAGCACTTCCCGAACCGGTCATCCGGCCGGAATTCATCAACGAGAATATTGCCGACGCCCATACGGGCGACATCGCCCGCAAGCTGTCGATTGTCGAGAAGATCTGGAACATCAACGGCGTGCGCAAGGCCACGATCTTGCTGAGCCTGGTCGTGATCTGGCAGGCCTACACCGTGCTCTTGAACGTGGAACCCCTGATGTTCCCGTCCTTCACGTTCTCGTTGGAAAAGCTGACCCACGACTTGCTCCACGGCGATCTGATCTGGAAAGTCTGGTTCTCGGTCAAGGTTCTGATCTACGGCTATGTCACCGGCATGGTGATCGCCGCCGGATTGGTTCTTTGGGGAACCTCCAGCCGTCTCGGCGGCGACTTCATCGCCATGGCGACCGCCATGTTCAACCCGCTCCCCGCCATCGCCATGCTGCCGCTGGCCATGCTGTGGTTCGGGCTGGGCACTGCAAGCCTGATCTTCGTTCTCGTGCACTCCGTCCTTTGGGCCGTCGCCTTGAACACCCACTCGGGCTTCAAGAACGTGTCCAACACGCTGCGCATGATCGGCGAGAACTATGGCCTGCGGGGCGTTCCCTTCGTGACCAAGATCCTTGTCCCGGCGGCCCTGCCGTCGATCATGGCGGGGATGAAGGTCGGCTGGGCCTTTGCCTGGCGCACCCTGATCGGGGCCGAACTTGTGTTCGGCGCTTCGTCGGGCGGCGGCGGGCTCGGCTGGTACATCTTCGAATCCTCTCAGAACATCGAGACCGAAGGTGTCTTCGCCGGCTTGTTCATGGTGATCCTGATCGGTATCACCGTGGAGAACGTTGTGTTCCGTAACATCGAACTGAAGACCGTCTCCCGTTGGGGGATGCAACGGTAATCTTGGAGAAGACTTCCGTGACTATGACTATCCAAATCCCGGTCAAACCCCTCGACAATCCGCTTGCCGCGGAAGTCGTGGGCCTTGACCTGAACCAGGACCTGGACGACTTGACCGTCCAGGGCCTGCATCAAGCCTGGATGGCCTATCCCGTGCTTGTCGTGCGGGGGCAGGACCTGGAACCGGAAAAGCAGTTGGCCTACACCAACCGCTTCGGCGACCTGCGTCGCCACTCGGTGAAAGAAATCCTGCATCCCCAGTACCCCGACCTGTTGGTTCTGTCGAACCGCGGCCGTGGCGGGGCGCAGCCCATCAACAACGGCGGGGCCTATTGGCATTCGGACAGCACGTACGAAGAAACCCCGCCGATGGGATCGATCCTGCACGGGGTGGTCATTCCGGACGAAGGCGGCGATACGCTTTACGCCAATATGACCGCTGCCTACGACGCGCTGGACGATGCCACCAAGCAGAAAATCGATGGCCTGAAAGCCGTGCATTCCTATCGCCATCGCTACGAGTCGATGATGAATGCCGGTGTCCGCCCGCCGAAGACCGAGGAAGAACTCTCGCAGTGGACTGAAGTCGTCCATCCCGTCGCCCGGACCCATCCGGAAACGGGCAAGAAGGCGATCTTCGTCAACGAGGGTTTTACCTCGCGGATCGAGGGGTTGAGCGACAACGAAAGCCGCGACCTGCTGGAGCATCTGTTCGAGCATTCGACCCAGGATCAGTTCGTCTACCGCCACAAATGGCAGAAGGGCGACGTGGTGATGTGGGACAACCGCTGCACCCTGCATAAGGCGACGGACTACGACCTGAGCCAGGAACGCTCGATGCACCGCGGAACCATCCACGGTGACCGGCCGTTCTAATGAACCGGCCGACGAAAGTTTGACATTGTGACCCGACGGTCCCCCTCTCCCCTTCGTGGGGAGAGGGGTTCTTTTTGCCCAGCTTGAAAAGGAACCTCTCCCATGTCCCAGAAATACAAGATCATCACCTTCGACGTGTTCTCGGCCCTCCTGGATATCCAATCGGCGCTGACCGCCATCGTCGAACAGACCTTCAAGCTGCCGAAGAAGGATGCGGCCCAATTCGCCCGCACCTGGCGCGCCCAACAGATGAGCCGCGCCGCCGCCAGCAACTCCCTGGGCAAGGGACGGACGTCGTTCAAGGATTGCACCCGCATGGGGTTGGACTACGTCCTGAAAACGCGCGGCATGAAGATCGACGCCCGGACCCGCAACAAGCTGGTGACCAATTGGGGCACCCTGACGCCCTGGCCCGAAGCACCCGACGTGATGGCCAAGATCAAGGCCAAGGGGTATCAGACCGCAATCCTGTCGAACGGCGACCAGGACCAGTTGGAAAGCGTCGCCGGTGTGTTCGGCAAGGGGGCCTTCGATCACGTCCTGTCGTCGGAAACCGCCGGGTTCTACAAGCCCCATCCGTCGGTCTACGAACTGCCGACGCGGATCCTCGGCATCGGCTGCAAGGACGTCCTGCACGTCGCGGGCGGGGCCGGTGACGTCCTGGGCGCCGCCGCCTACGGCATGACCTGCTACTGGTCCAACCGCGCGAACGACGTCCCGCTCGACCCGGCCCTGGGCCCGACCTATCAGGGCAAGGACCTGAGGGGCGTTCTGAAGCTGCTGTGACAGCCCGTTGGGCGGCGGATTATTCCGCCGCCGCCGAGGGCGCCAATTCCGGCAGGCCGAACGGATTGGACGGCTGGGCCGCGCCCTCGACCTTGGCGACCTCGACCAGGGTGGTATGGGCGATCGGCCCCTGCCCAAGTTTCGACGTGCCCTTGTCCAGGGTCAGGACGTTCGGATTGCCGTGCAGTTCCGTCGTGCCGCTGGCCGCCCAATCGGCCGGGTCGAACCAGGCCCCGGTGGGCAGCTGCGCCACGCCAGGGCGCACGTTGTCGCTGATCACGGCGATGGCCAGGGTCTCGCCCCGGTCGTTGAACAGGCGCACCAAGTCGCCGTCCTTGATGCCCCGCGCCTCGGCCTCGGCCGGGGCCAGGAATACCGGCTCCCGCCCGTCGATCTTGGCGGCGCGGCTGGGGCCGACGAAATCGAGCTGCGAATGCAGCTTGTGCTGCGGCTGGTTGGAAATCAGATGCAGCGGCCATTTGCCCGCCGTCTCGCCGCCCAGCCATTCCGCCGGCTCACGCCACACGGGATGGCCCGGGCAATCGTCGTAGCCGAAGCCGGCGATTTCCGCGCAGAAGATCTCGAACTTACCGGACGGCGTCGGCAGCGGATTGGCCGCCGGGTCGGCCCGGTAGGCCTCGTAAACCACATGGGGTTTCTCCGGCGCGTCCAGCTCCAGAATGCCCTGTTCCCAGAAGGCATCGAAATCGGGCATGCGGTTGTCCAGCGTGCCGCTGCTTTCCCGCGCCTGGGCATAGAGGAAGCGCAGCCACGCATCTTCGTCACGCCCTTCGGTAAAGGCCGCGTCGATGCCCAGGCGTTGGGCCAAGCCGGTGAAGATGTCGAAGTCGTTGCGGGATTCGAACTGCGGCGTGACGATCTGTTTCATCGCGACGATGAAACGGTCGCGGGAGCTGGCCCCGATGTCGTTGCGCTCCATGGTCGTCGTCGCCGGCAGGACGATGTCGGCCAGCTTGGCCGTGGGCGTCCACCAGGGTTCGTTGACGATTACCGTGTCGGGCCGACGCCAGCCTTCGAGCAGGCGGTTCAGGTCCTGATGATGGTGGAACGGGTTACCGCCACACCAATAGATCAGCTTGGTATCCGGGTAGGTCCGCCGCTCGCCGTCGAAGTCGTATTCCTTGCCGGGGTTGAGCAGCAGGTCCGTGATCCGCGCCACCGGGATGAAGCTGCCGGTCGGGTTGGGCCCGGCGCTATGGGCCGGGGTCGGCATCTTCGGCACCGGATTGCCCTGCCCGTGCATGCTGCCGTAGCCGAAACCGAAGCCGCCTCCCGGCAGGCCGATCTGTCCCAGCAGGCAAGCCAGCGCCATGGTCATCCAGAACGTCTGTTCGCCGTGATCGCCCCGTTGCAGGGAATAGCTGGTCGCGATCATGGTCCGGCCCTTGGCCATGCGGCGGGCCAGGTCGCGAATGGTCTCGGCGGGCAGGTCACAGACTTCCGCCGCCCAATCGGCCGACTTCGCGACGCCGTCTGCGTCACCCATCAAATAAGCCAGGAACCGGTCGCCCCCGGTGGCGTAGCGCGCCAGGAAGGCTGCATCGTGCAGGCCCTCGGCAACCAGGGTATGGGCCAGGCCCAACATCAGGGCGACGTCCGTATTGGGGCGTGGGGCCAGCCATTCGGCCTTGACGTAATCGGGGGTGTCGTTGCGGATCGGTGTGATGCTGACGACCTGCACCCCCCGCTCGGCCAGCTGGCGCAGCCAGTATTGCGTGGTATGGGCTGCGGTGCCGCCCGGCTCGACCTGCGCGTTGCGGGTGCCGACGCCGCCGAAGGCAACCAGCATGTCCGAGGACTCGGCGATCGAGGCCCAGGAGGTCAGGTTCCGCAGCGGCTGCACATCGCCCACGATATGCGGCAGGATCGCCAGACCGGCGGCCAGAGAATAGCTGTGCTTTTGCGCCGTATAACCGCCGAAGCAGTTCATGAACCGCTGCATTTGGGTCTTGGCATGGTGGAACCGCCCGGCGCTGGACCAGCCGTAGGACCCGGCGAAGATCGCTTCGTTACCATGGGCCTTTTTCACGCGGTCGAGTTCTTCCGCGACCATATCGAGGGCCTCGTCCCACGGAACCTCGACAAAACGGTCGCCGCCACGGGCGCGGTCGCGGTTCTTCAACCAGCCTTCGCGCACCGCCGGGGCCTTGACCCGGCAATCGTGGTGCACGGCCTCGGCCATGCCGTCCAGGATCGGCGACGGGTCGGGATCTTGCGGGGCGGGACGGACGGAGACGATGCGGTTATCGCGAGCTTCGGCTTCGAATGCTCCCCAGTGGGAGCCGTGGGTCTTGAACATTTCCGGGCTTTTCTTTGTTATTGATCAATGTCAAACGATAGCCCGGCCTGCGCGCGGGCGCAAATACGCCCGCGCCGTCCAGTCCAATAAACGACGGATTATTGCGCGGCTTCGGCCCGAACTTCGGGTCCGACTACGGACAGGCCGCAGCGCAGGGCCTCGGTCTCCATTACGTCGTCGGGCATGACGTTGGCCAAGTTCACGTCGGGGCCGAATTCCTTGAGCAGGAACTTCTTCAATTCGAACACGTTGTTCGGGGTTACGCCCTTGATCCAGGTGCCGGTCAGCTCCAACAGAGTATGTTCCAGGTCCAGGCCGTCCTTCAGCGCCGACATCATGGCCTCGTTGACAATTCCGTTCTCAACCAGTTCCGCACCCTCGACCAGAACGATCTCGCAACCCGCGTCGAAGCAGACCTTAGTCTGATCGATCAGGTCCTGGGGAGATTGATTGACGACCTTGGAGCCGACCTCGCCGTGAACTTCCAAGCCCTCGGCGATGGCCATCTTGATCATCTTGGCCCGTTCCTCGTCATTCAGGGGCACGCAGTTATCCGATACCTCCAGGGCATCGAAGCCCAGGCGCTTGGCCTCGGCGAAGAAGCCGGACATCGCAGACCAGCCCTGGGTGGCGAAAACGTATTCCGAGAACTGCCCGCCCAGGAACGGCACGACGTCATAGGATTTGTACATCGCCAGCTTTTTCACGAGGTAGTCCTCGGGATAGAGCCGCGCGGTGCCGACCACGATCTTCACCAGGTCCACGAAGGGCGCCAGCAGGGTCATGTTGTCCTCGGCCCGGCCGAGCGGCAGGCCCCAGTCCATCATCATCGTCAGGCCCGTCTTGCGCGGCTTCTTGGACCGCGCTTCGGGCAGGGGCACCATGGCAAAAGGTTCGTTGGTCATGTCGTTGGTCTCTCTGTGGGTCGCTTTGATGGGCGGGGGTTAATCGAACATCGGCTGAACGCCGGGCGGTACGGAAAAGCCCAGGTCGCCGCGTTCGATGATGGCGGCCTTGCCGCCGTTTTCATCGATCATCCGGGTCTGGCAATCGCGCGCGGCCTTATCGACGGCGGCGGGATCGCAGATACGGCGCAGTTCGGCCATCAGGTCGTCCAGGATCGCCGTTTTGCTTGCATCGCCCGCCAGATCGTTCAGCTCGTCCGGGTCGTCGGCCAGGTTGAACAACTGGTCCGGATAGCCTTCGTAATGGACCAGCTTCCAATCTCCCTTGCGGACCATGAAGGCCGCGATCTTCGATCCCATGCCGTGGTATTCGGAAAAGGCCACGCGATCGGCGTCGGCCCCTTCCGCCAGGGCGGTGAGGCTCGTTCCCGGCAGGTCGCCGGGCATGGTTTCGGCATCGACCGCGCCGACGCATTCCATGATGAAGGGATAGATGTCGCAATGGGTTGCCGGGGTCTTGACGACCTTGCCCGCCGGAATGTCCGGCCCGTTCAGGATGATCGGCACGGCGGCGGCTTCTTCGTACATCACCGATTTGCCCCAGGCCCCCCGGTTACCCATGTTGTCGCCGTGGTCGGTGGTGTAGAGCACCCGCGTGTCATCGGCCAGACCGGCATCCTGCATGGCGTTCAGGATCAGGCCGATCTGTTCGTCCATGAAGGTGATCAGGCCGAGGTAGCCCGCCTGCGCCCGTTTGACCATGTCGTCGGTCTTGAAGTGTTCGTCGTAGGCGAAAATCTTGCGGTATTCGTCGATGTACGGATGGATCGGCGAATTGCGCTTGTCGTACAGCTTCGGCAGCGGCAGGTCGCGGTTGTAGTAGCGATAGAAATGTTCCGACGGCGCCGTCAGCGGGAAATGCGGCGCCACGAACGACACGAACAGCACCCAGGGCTTGTCCGTGTGCTTGGGCGCTTCCTCGTACAGCCAGGACTGCGCCCGCGCGCAAATATCGCGGTCATAACGCGTGTACATGCTTTCGCCCGGACCGGCCATCTTGGCCATCTTCCAGGACGCCCCGCGCTTCGGCGTGTCTTCGTCGCGGATCAGGCCCAACAGGTCGCCTTTGCCGTCGATGATATGCATCGCCAATTCCTCGTCGGCGAAGCCGTTGTCGTCCTCGCCGGAACGGAAATGCAGCTTGCCGATGGACACGGTCTGATGCCCGCGGTCGCGCAGCAGCTTGTGCCAGTTGGCCTGACTGCCGTCGAACGGCGTGGCGTTGTCCCAGGCGCCGATGTCGTGAACATAGCGCCCCGTGGCGAAGCTGGCCCGCGCCGGAACGCAGACCGGGCAGACCGTATAGGCGGCGTCGAACTTGGTGCCGCCGGCGGCCAGCTTGTCGATATTGGGGGTATGGATGAAAGGATGGCCGTAACAGCCGGTGACCGAGCGCGTATGCTCGTCGGACATCAGAATGATTAGATTCTTGGGCTTCATGGAAGCATCGTTTCCCTGCGAAGATGTTGAAACGCCGGGTTTGGTCAACCGGTCTTGGACGCCTCGATTGCGTCAATTCCTCCTTCGAATAACTATATAGTTTATACTTCTGTCAAGCGGGATGGTCATTACCCCCCTTCCCGTCGTAAAAATATGGGAACGACAAAAAACAAAAAGTTGGGACTGTGGAGGTTTCCAGGGAATGCAAATGGACATGCCCGGCGGGTATGACGAATTTCTGAAGCGCTATTGGCCGCAACAGGACGACCTACCGAAACACGAACGCCTGCGTCAGGCGATTACCGCATCCATCGCCGACGGCTATTGGGTGGCGGGCGCGCGCCTTCCGACGGAATCGGAATGGGCGGCGGAAACACCCTGTTCCCTTGGCACGGTGCAGCGTGCGCTGCGCAGCTTGGTCGACGACGGCCTGATCCTGCGGCGGCGCGGGCGCGGCACCACCGTCGCCGGCTTCAACCAGCAAGTATCCCAGCCCTGGCATTTCATCTTCCGGCGGGCTGATGATTCATCGAACAATCCCCTGCCTGTCTATACCCGGGTCGTCGATCGCCGCGTCACCGGCGAAACCGGCCCCTGGTCCGAGGCCTTGGGCCAGGACGACAAGCCCGACGGCGGCCAAGTGGTTCGGATCGACCGCGTCGTGACCATCGACAAGGCGCTGGAAATCTATTCCGTGTTCCGCGCCATGGCGGACGAACACCCCGAACTGATCACCACCCCGATTTCTGGCCTGGACGGCACCAACCTGCATCACCTGATGGCGGCGCATCACCACATGCCGGTGCACCACATCAAACAGAAGCTGCGGGTGGAAATGCCGCCGACCTACGTCACGTCCAATTGCGACTGGCCCAAGGGGGCCATGGCCTCGGTCGTCAACGTCGTCGCCTATTACGTCGACGGCCGCCCGATCTATCATCAGGATTTCTACATCCCGCCGTCGCCTTACGTGCTGGACCTGGGCACCCGGATCAAGACCTGACCCTGCCCCCAACCGACCTTACATATTCGCCGGATGCCAGCGATGGGTTTCGGCCAGCTCGGCGGCGATCCCGGCGATGATCCCGGCCACGGCGGAAACGGCGCCGACCTCCGGCCGTCCCGCCAATTCGACCAGCGACCAATTGCGGGACAAACCCGGCACCTTCAATGGACGCACGGAAAGCTCTCCCCGCTGCACCTCGTCATGAACGAAGCTGTAGCATTGAATGGTATAGCCCAGCCCCGCCCCCACCAGCCGCTTGATGACATGGGTACTGTCGACCGGCTCGCGGATGTCCAGCGCCCCGCCCTGTTCGACCATCACCCGGTCGATCATCCGGCGCAGGGGGTTTTCCGGCCCCGGCAACAGCAGGGGAAAAGAGCACAGCTTGCGGATGCCGACCGGGTTGGCATCGTCCCCGTCGCTCCCCGGCCCGATCAGGAACATTGGTTCGTCCAGCAAGTGCGCGACTGATAGCGCGGGCGACTCATCATCCGCATGGTATAGGCCCAGGTCGACCCGACCGGCCAACACGCCTTCGCGGATGAAAGCGCTCAGCCCCTCGGTCAGGCTCAACTCGACCTGCGGCAACTCGGCCCGGACCCGGCGGATCAACTCCGGCCCGACCAGCGAGCCGACCGACGGCATCAAGGCCACGGCGACCGGGCCGGACGGCTCGGCGTCCCAGTTCCGAACCTCGGCGCGGGTCTGGCTCAACATCTGCAGCAGCGGCTCCGCCCGCGCCAACAGGTGCTCGCCCGGACCGGTCAGGACCACGCCCTGAACCGTGCGGGTCAGCAGTTTGGCGCCCAATTCGTCTTCCAGCTTGCGCAATTGGCGGCTGACCGCCGGCTGGGCGACATGCAGATGCGCCGCCGCCTTGGTTATGCTGCCGAACTGCGCCGTGGCGATGAAATACCGCAGGGATTTGATATCCATCCCATAATTTTACGGCAGGCCTTGATCTTTTGTCATGCCTATTTGGCATGGTGATGGTCGCGATCGGTATTTCCCGCGCCCGCTTCCCGAACGGTATCGTTTTTCCAACAAAAGACCTGAGACCAAAGGCGCAAGGCCGCCCGACGGAGAGAAACATGACCACCGACCACCACGCCCATGACGACACCCTGACCACCCGCCGCCTGACCGGGGCCATCGGGGCCGAGATCATGGACCTCGACCTGACCGCGCCCGAATACGACAACATCTACCCGGCGATCCACCAGGCGTTCCTGGACCATGCGGTCCTGGTCCTGCGCAATCAGGATCTATCGCCGGAACAGCTGATCAAAGTCTCCAAGCGCTTCGGCAAGTTGGAATCCCACGTGTTGTCGCAGTTCAACATGAAAGGCCACCCCGAGGTTCTGTTGATCTCCAACGTCAAGGAAGAGGGCAAGCCGATCGGCGCAATTCATGCCGGGCAATATTGGCATTCGGACCTGTCCTATACCGATCGCCCGACCCAGGCGTCGCTTCTGCATGCCAAGGAAATTCCGAGCTACGGCGGCGACACCATGTTCGTCAACATGGCCGCCGCCTACGACGCCTTGTCCGAGGCGATGAAGGACTTCCTCGACGGCCTGACCGCCGTGCACGACTACACCAACGCCTATGATACCTTTTTCGCGCATCGGCCGGACCGCCCGCCCCTGACCGACGAAGAACGGGCCAAGGTACCGCCGGTCGTCCATCCGGTCATCCGCACCCATCCGGAAACGGGCCGCAAGGCGCTATACGTCAATCCGGGCTTCACCCGCCGGATCAACGAACTGACGCTGGCCGAAAGCCGCATCATTCTGGATTTCCTGTTCGGCCATTTCCAACAGCCGCAATTCATCTACCGCCATACCTGGGCGCCGGGAGACCTGGTGATCTGGGACAACCGCTGCACCTGCCACAACGCCGTCGCCGACTACGACATGTCGGAACGGCGCCACCTGATCCGCACCAGCGTCGAAGGCGACAAACCGCACTGATCGCCCGCACGACGCACGACGCGGGGCCGGAAACCCCCTTTCCGGCCCCGCAAGTCGCGGGCCACCCCACGCAAGACCGCCCCAGGGCACCGGACGCATGAAGACCACGGCACCGAAAAACGATGCCGTACCAATTCATTATGTTTGGAAGAGATGGTGCCCAGGGGCGGAAAGGAACCCGCGCCCTCAAAAACCCCGGAAATACGAGCCTTATTCCAACTGGTTCATGCCTTCAGTGTACCACCCTGGCGTACTATTTGAAGGCCCCTTCCGGCGCAATGAAATGCAATGGGAAAATCAGCCGCGACCACTCGCCGCTTCATCGCTGTCACCGTCTGGCTCCTGCCAACGAGCATCAGTCCGGTGGATTCGATCTGTCAGGTAAAAAAGTCCGACCAGTGTGGTTACAACCATATTCCAAAAAACAAAGGCAAACATGAGCATCACCACTGGCCTCATGTACAAACGCACATGTTCCGAGAGCATCTCACTAACACCAGCACCAAAGAGTTTTGCCCCGATAGTAAATAGCGCGATGAAAAGGCTGATGAATGCCAAGTAGCCAAAAAGGAAGCACAGAAATTGCCGCCGCGTAAGATTGCGCGTGATAGTTTGCCCCTTGTATCTATCCTTCAGCATAGGCGGCGGATTGGACATCTCATCATCAAGAGATGCCTTTGGGAAGGTTGCAACAGCGGCTAATGCGGCAATAAAGAAACCCACAAGGACATGCGCCAAAGCAGACACGCTTGCGAAAATGCCATTCTGCCCAAAGAGGGGCACCGAGTACCCCAGCAGCCCGAATACTCCCATTGTGATGACCGTAAGGCAGATCGGAATACCCCAGTCATACTTGCGTTTATCCGTATGCTGGATACGGAGATACGCCAACGGCTTAGTTAGGCGATTGAGCCAGTGGATCGTCATCTCACGATTATCTCCAGAGAGCTTCCGTCCGCAGCAATTCCACCATCTTTTTTTCAATCGCCGGGACGATTTCGGCCACACATTGTTTCAATGGCTCGTCGAAGCCCGAAATAATTTCCAATCGGGCAAAAAGAACATCAGAGGCTTCGTCTACGTCGGTTGGAATGTGCGCCGCCTCTTCGCGATCCGTGTCGCCCCGATGATATTTAACGTACAGTTGTCCATAGCCCTCATCCGCAGCTTTCCGCTTGATCCGTTGGATCAGTGCGAGTGCACGGTCGCCCAATTTGTGATGCTCGACCTTCAGAACCATCCGACGCGACTGGACTTTTGTGTACCCTTCTTCATCGAAGTCATCTTGCTCAAATTGCCTGTCTATCAATTCGATATAAGCCAGCTCGCCCCGTCCCGACACAATGCTATCTCTAAGCGTCTGATGGGGCTCCAGGTCTAGATTTAGCTTTGGTCGAAACGATCTCACCTTGTTGGTCTCAGGGTCTGCGAACTGAAATTCCCGGACGTTGTCCTTGGCAATGCGGCGAAGAAGACGGTTCAAAAAAGCCAACACAACCCCCCTATTAATCATGGGGACTTTTTCAAAGGTCGCCTTATGCATATGGGGATTTAGGTCCTTCGGTTCGAGGTCAATGATGAGGTGAGCAGAATATGCAACCCCTTCATTGTCTCTTTTGGTCACCTCACGAATATCGTGGGTCCCGAAGTGCGCGAATGCCGGGTTCGGAGTGTCTTTATCTCCATAGTTGAAAAGGAGGACTGCGTACCGTTCATCGGGGTCAATTTTTACATCGCTTAGGTACAACAGCTTCCGGCCAGCGTCAGGCGGGTCATCATCTTTGACCAACGCCCCTTTGTCCGTGTGGACTTCAAAGGCATCTTTCATATCTGCCACAGTTTTGAGTTTCCCCAGAAGAAACTCTATCGGCGGTGCATCTGCGGTATTCGGTTGCGCACCGATGAAGATACTGGACACAAAAACAAGCCGTTCCTTTTCGCTGAATGGCATAGCTGGCCTCCACCCATTTAATTAGCGGGTGATGATAACAGCCTTTTAGAGAGCCTTGGACAGAGTTTTCGCCAAGTGAGTGCAAGGCAAGCCACCAAAATATACGGGAAGCCAGCTACGCTCCGACCATGCACTCTCGCTTTATCCGCTGTACCGTCGAGACGCCCACACCGAGCGCTTCGGCTGGGTTCTTTCCCATGAACTCTTCGCGGACGGCCCATTTGAACATATAGGAAAGATTGATTAGGTAGCTGTTCGCAGTTTTCGGTGCGATAGGTGCCAGCCCCGTCTCAGCAGCATGGTCAGCTGCTTGCCGTGCAGAAGCGTCAGGAAATCGCTTCGTGTAATTCGGCGGCAATCGGGTTAGGACGCTGACGACCTCTCGGCAATCCGCTCGGGTGATCGACTGCGCATCCTTATCCACCCCGATCAACTCACCCAAAAGCGCGTAAATGGACTGCTGGCCTAAGCGTGTTTTCTCCCGCACGTTTCTCCGGCCCGCGCTATTCATGTTCAGGTCCACGAGCGCCTGGAATGTGATGGTCGGCGCGACACGTCCGGTGTACCAGAGGGAACTTTCAAGCTCTTGATTTTGTGGGTTTTTGTTTAGCGCCAACACGTTAGAAAGGTGATGGTGCCCAGGGGCGGATTCGAACCACCGACACCCGCATTTTCAGTGCGGTGCTCTACCAACTGAGCTACCTGGGCAAACCGTGCTGCGGCGAGGCTCTAGGTGGCCCCGCCCGTTGGCGAGAGGTGGCTTATAGAAGAATTCGGAAGCCCTGTCCAGCATGGGCGAAGCAGGAATTTGCGGCAAATTTCACCTGTTTCGCGGCCCCCTGCGGGCGGGCCTGCGCGCGGGCTCAATCTTCGTAGGAATCCCGTTCCATATCGATCTCGTCGGGCCGCTCGTTGGTCGGGATGCGGTAATCGCCGTTAAGCCATTTGCCGAGGTCGATATCGGCGCAGCGCTTGCAACAGAACGGGCGGTAATCAAGCGTTTCCGGCTTGCCGCAGACGGGACAGGCGCGGGGTTTGAAAGGCACCACCTTGGCGCTGCTGTCCTCGGCCATGGGTCAGGCTCCCTTGATCTCGAACTGTCCCGGGGCCAGGGCCGGATCGCGCTCGATCCGCAGCGCCCCGCCGACGCGGGCGTTGGTGTCGTCCACGGCATCCTTCAGCGGACCGGTCAAGGCATCGGCGACGTCCCCGGCGGCGCAGATGCGGATCACCCCGCCCCCGGTGGCGATGGCCTTGCGCAGGGCCGCCAGGGCCGCGCCCGTGGGCTCCCGCGTCCAGGCGCCCGGGCGCGCCAGCAAGCGCGTGACCGAGGGGCCGCGGCGGCGGCGGGTCAGCTCGACCATGCCCAGGCCGGTATAGCCCAGGACGTGGCATTCGACCGGATCGCCGGCCAGAGCATCGCGCAACAGCGCCATGATGTCCTGCTTATCCTTCTTGCCCTTCATGGACAGGAAATCGATCACGATCTGCCCGGCCAGATTGCGCAGGCGCAGATGGCGGGCGATGGCCGTCACGGCCTCGCGGTTGGTGATGGATGCCAGGCGCTGCGGCGAGCCGGAACCGAGCGATCCCCCCGTGGTCTTGCCCGTATCGACGTCGATCGCGGTCAATGCCGAGGTCTCGGCGATGATGATCCGCCCGCCCGACGGCAGGGTGACGACCGGCTCGACCGCTTCGTCCAAGGCTTCCTCGACCCCGAATTTGTCGAACAACGGCTGCTTGCCCGTCCAACCCTCGACCTTCGCGCCCGGGGCCAGGGCCTCGGCCATGCGCAGGGCATCGGGATCGTCGGCGATGATCCGGCAGCGCGGCGAGGCCAGCATTAATGCGCGCTCGATCACGTCGGGCGGGGCCAACAGCGGCTCGGGCGCGCTGTCCACTTCATCAAACGCGGCCTCGACCTCGTCGCGCAATTCCAGCAAACGTTCCAGA
>DJHY01000007.1 GCA_002433335.1 Rhodospirillaceae bacterium UBA6608
CGGCGGAACGGGCGAAGGATTTCCCAACCAACCCGGTCTACATCCTCGGCACCGGCGAGAGCGTCGAATCACGCATGGTTAGCCAGCTCGAAAGCTATACGAGCAGCCGCGCGTTCCGCGTCTCTTCCAAAAAGGCATTCGAGGAATCGGGCGTAAAGCATTCCGAGGTCGATCATCTGATGATCTACGACGCCTTTGCGCATCTCCCGGTCTGGGGACTGGAAGATCTCGGCTTCTGCGAGCGAGGCGAAGGTCCGGATTTCATCTGGGACCGCAACACGGCCCCCGGTGGCAAACTGCCGATGAACACATCCGGCGGCGGTCTCTCCTACACGCATACGGGCATGTACGGCATGTTCGCCCTGCAGGAGAGCATCCGTCAGATGCGCGGTATCGCTCCGGCCCAAGTCGACGGCGCACAGATCGGCGTTTGCCAAGGCGTAGGCGGCATGTTCGCTGCGGCCGGAACCATCGTCTTCACTAACCAGGAGCCATAGGAGGCTTGCTGGCAAGGCGTGTACTGAAACCTCCCCCGGTATTAGGGGAGGGCCTTCACGCTTACGTTGGTTGAACCGCCCGGGCGGTCGGGATACTGTTACGCTAATTAGTAGAGCATCTGGGAGCGCGCCCATGTCTGCGGCCGCCAACGCGAATTTCAGCAACGAGAAAGTTGACGTTCCCGACTCTTTTGTCGCGGAATTGCGGGAGCTACTCGGCGACCGCGTGTCGACGTCAAAAGCGGTGCGCGAGCATCACGGCAACGCGGAGGATTACTTCCCCATCGCACCGCCAGACGCAGTTTGTTTCGCCAACACAACGGAAGAAGTTGCGGAGATTGTAAAACTGTGCGCTCGCGACGCCATCCCCGTCATCCCATTTGGCACCGGAACTTCACTCGAAGGTCACGTCCAGGCGCTGCGCGGCGGCATTACCATTGACGTCACGAACATGAACGAACTCCTCGACGTCAACGTCGAGGACCTCGATTGCCGCGTCCAGGCGGGCGTTACCCGCAAACAGTTGAACGAGAACCTCAGGGACACCGGACTGTTCTTCCCCATCGATCCGGGCGCAGATGCGTCCATAGGCGGCATGACCGCGACCCGCGCCAGCGGCACCAACGCCGTGCGCTACGGCACGATGCGCGAAAATGTCCTGGCCCTGACCGTGGTGATGGCCGACGGGCGGGTGATCCGCACCGCCCGCCGCGCCCGCAAGTCATCCGCCGGGTATGACCTGACGCGATTGTTCGTCGGCTCCGAAGGCACGTTGGGGGTGATCACCGAGATCACCCTGCGGCTCTACGGCATCCCCGAGGCGATCTTGTCCGCCGTCTGTCCTTTTCCCGATATGGAAAGCGCCGTCAACGCGGTGATCCTGACTATTCAGTCGGGCATTCCCGTGGCCCGGATCGAGCTTCTGGACGAAGCCCAGATGGACGCGGTGAACAAGTATTCGGGCCTGGATTACGCCTTGGCGCCGACCTTGTTCTTCGAATTCCACGGCAGCGACGCCGGGGTCCGCGAACAGGTCGAAAACGTCAAGGCCATCGCCGCCGACTTTGGCGCGGACGATTTCCAATGGGCGACCCGGCCCGAGGACCGCAACAAGCTGTGGCAGGCCCGGCATGACGCTTATTACGCGGCCATCGCCCTGCGCCCAGGCTGCAAGGGCATCGCCACCGACGTCTGCGTGCCGATTTCGCGCCTGGCCGATTGCATCCTGGAAACGCGCCGGGATATCGAGGCCGAGGGTCTATGCGCGCCCATCGTCGGCCATGTCGGCGACGGCAATTTCCATGTAATTTTCGTGGTTGATCCGGACAAGCCGGAGGAAATGGAAACCGCCAAGCGGGTCAATGAACGCATGGTCATGCGGGCCATCGCCATGGAAGGGACCTGTACCGGGGAACATGGCGTCGGCTACGGCAAGATCGATTTCCTGACCGCCGAACACGGCGAGGCGTTGTCGGCCATGCGCGCGATCAAGCTGGCGCTGGACCCCCTCAACATCATGAATCCGGGCAAGATTCTCAGCATTTAAGGGCCCCCGCCGGGCGCGGTTCTGCCGAAGCGTGAAAAAGTCCCGACGAAAGGACCGCCAAGGCTTGGCATTCTTCCAGCCGTGCCGTAACCAGGGGGCAACAGATGGGAGGATCGACCGTGGACCCCGAAACCCTGCTTCGCGACATGTTCGCCGCCGCCGTTGCGGCGGCCCAGCCGGAAAAGCGTATTCCGTTGTTTTTGCCGACCCCGCCGGACCCGGCGACGGGCGGGCGGACGCTGGTGATCGGCGCGGGCAAGGCTTCCGCCGCCATGGCCAAGGCCTTCGAAGACCATTGGCCGGGCGAACTGTCGGGATTGGTGGTCACCCGCTACGGCTATGACGTGCCCTGCCGGCGGATCGAAACGGTCGAAGCCGCCCATCCCGTGCCCGACGCGGCGGGCGAGGCGGCGGCCCGGCGCATGCTGGAAATGGTTCAGGGACTGACGGAAAACGACTTGGTCGTCTGTCTGATCTCCGGCGGCGGCTCGGCCCTGTTGTCGGCTCCGGCGGCGGGCCTGACCCTGGCCGACAAACAGGCCGTCAACCGCGAGCTTCTGCGCTGCGGTGCGACGATCCACGAAATGAACTGCCTGCGCAAACACCTGTCGGCGGTGAAGGGCGGGCGTCTTGCCGCCGCCGCCGCTCCGGCGCGGATCGTCACCCTGCTGATTTCCGACGTGCCGGGCGACGATCCGGCGGTCATCGCCTCCGGCCCGACCGTGCCCGATCCGACGACCTATGACGATGCGCGGGCGATCGTCGCCAAATACGGCATCAAGCTGTCGGACGCGGTGCAGGCCGTCCTCGACGCCGGGGCCGACGAAACGCCCAAGCCAGACGATCCCGTATTCGATCGGGTCGAAACCCATTTGATCGCCTTGCCGCAAGCCAGCCTGGAAGCCGCCGCCGAGGTCGCCGAGGCCGCCGGGGTGACGCCGGTGATCCTGGGCGATGCGTTGGAGGGCGAGGCCCGGGACTTGGGGGCGGAGCACGCCCAATTGGCCCGCGACACCGCCGCCGGGCGCGGTCCAGCGAAGGCCCCCTGTGTCCTGTTATCGGGCGGGGAGACCACGGTGACGATCCGGGGCGACGGCGGGCGCGGCGGGCGCAATACGGAATATCTGTTGGGCATGGCGGTCGCCCTGGATGGTGCTGCGGACATTTACGGCATCGCCTGCGACACGGACGGGGTCGACGGTTCGGAAGACAACGCGGGGGCGGTGATCGGCCCGGACAGTCTGGTCCGCGCCCGCGCGGCGGGCCTGGACGCGCAGGCTTTGCTCGATGCCAACGACGCCTATGGTTTCTTCCAGGGTGTCGGTGATCTGGTCGAATGCGGGCCGACGCGGACCAACGTCAACGATCTGCGGGCGATTTTGGTTCTGTCGTGACGCGGTAACCCGGATCGGCCACACTGTCGGGGTTCACTGCGCCCACGACCGTTGGAATCCGAGCACCATCATGGCCCTGCCGCCGTCTTCTCCTGACAATCGCCCCTGGCATGCCGAGCCTTGGCAATCGGCGGCCAAGGAATTGGAAACGGATGTCGATGCGGGGCTGAGCGAGGCCGAGGCCGCCGCGCGATTGGCGCAATACGGTCCCAACGACCTGCCGCGACCCAAGCAGCCGGGCCTGCTATCCCTTTACCTGAACCAGTTCATCAATCCGCTGATCTATCTGTTGGCGGCGGCGGCGGTGGTATCGGTGATCATCGGCGAGGCCTCGGACGCCCTGTTCATCTTCGCCGTGCTGCAGGTCAATGCCCTGATCGGCACCTATCAAGAGTATCGCGCCCAGACCAGCGCCCAGGCCCTGGACAACTTGATCCGGGACCACGCCACCGTGTTGCGCGGCGGCGTGGCGCAGATGGCCGAGGGGCGGGACCTGGTCCCCGGCGACGTGGTGCGTTTGGAATCCGGTTCGCACGTGCCCGCCGACATGCGCTTGGTGCAGGCGGACTCCCTGCTGGTCGATGAGTCTCTGCTGACTGGGGAATCCGAGCCGGTGGTCAAGGATGCCGCCGCCGCCGTGGCTGAACAGGCCATGACCGGCGACCGGGTGACAATGCTGCATGCCGCGACGGTGGTAGTCAGCGGCCGGGCGCTTGGGATCGTCACCGGGACGGCGATCCATACGGCCATCGGCAAGATTGCCGAACAACTGGCCGGGCGCGATGCCGTGCCCGCCCCATTGGTCGTACGCCTGGAACGGTTCACACGGATGCTCGGCTTCGTCACCGTCGCCGCCATTGCCTTGTTGGCCGTGGCGATGGTGCTGAAGGGTGCTCCGGTGGTCGAAATCTTCCTGGTTTCGGTCGCCTTGGCGGTCGCCGCCCTGCCCGAAGGCCTGCCGGTGGCGATCACCGTCGCGCTGTCTGTCGGCTGCCACCGCATGGCGGCGAACAACGTGATCGTTCGCTCCCTGCCCGCGGTCGAAGGCCTGGGGGCCTGCACCCTGATCGCCAGCGATAAGACAGGGACCCTGACCTGTAACGCCCTGACGGTGAAAAAGGTCGTGGTGCCGGGGCTGGGCGATTTCGAGGTGACCGGCGAGGGCTACAACGACGACGGCTCGGTCACCGCAGCCAGCGGGGCGATGACCGATGCGGATTGGCACGGCCTGCGCCGTCTGGCCGAGGCCGGAGCGCTGTGCAACGAGGCCCAGTTGGAGCACAAGGACGGCAAATGGGAGCATTTCGGCGATACGGTCGATGTCGCTTTTCTGGCCCTCGCGGCCAAGGCCGGATTGTCCCGCGCCGGGCTGCTGGCCCGTTTGCCGCAAGAAGCCGCTATCGCTTATGAGCCGGCACGGCGATACGGCGCGTCGTTCAACCGATCTGAAGAGGGGCTTCAGGTTTTCGCCAAGGGCGCGTTCGAGGCGATCCTGCCCCTGTGCCGGTCGGCGGATCGGGCGGCGCTGACCGCGCAGGCGGAAGCCCTGGCCGCCCAGGGCTATCGTGTCTTGGCCGTGGCCGGGGGCCAAGTGGACGGTGCGGTCGAAGACTTGAACGCAATCGATCATCTGGAGTTCCTGGGTTTCGTCGGTCTGATCGACCCGCTGCGCCCCGAATCCCGCGAGGCCGTGGCCCGCTGCCGCCGCTCCGGCATCGACGTGCGCATGGTCACCGGCGACCATCCGGCGACGGCCCTGGCCATTGCCCGCGACCTGGGTATCGCCGAAGGCGACCATGCGGTCGTGACCGGGCTCGAACTGCAGGCGCTGGCGGACGATCCCGAGGCCTTCGCCCGCGCCGTGGCCGATGCTTCGGTATTCGCCCGGGTCGACCCATTGCAGAAACTGGACATCGTGAAAGCGCTGCGGGCGCAGGGGCATTTCGTTGCGGTCACCGGCGACGGCGTCAACGACGCCCCGGCGCTGAATGCCGCCGACATCGGGGTCGCCATGGGGGCGGGCGGCACGGACGTGGCCCGCGATACGGCGGACCTGATCCTGACCGACGACAATTTCGCCTCCATCGTGAACGGGGTCGAACAGGGGCGGATCGCCTATGACAACGTGCGCAAGGTCGTGTACCTGCTGGTCTCGACCGGGGCCGCCGAGGTCGCACTGTTCTTTTTCGCCTTCATGGGCGATCTGCCGCTGCCGCTTTATGCGGTTCAGTTGCTCTGGCTCAATCTGGTGACCCAGGGCCTGCAGCACACCGCCCTGGCTTTCGAGGGGGCGGAGCCGGGGCTGCTGGATCGCGCGCCCCGTCCGCCGAACCAGCCGATTTTCGACCGCATCATGATTTCGCAGACCGTGGTCTCGGGCTTGTTCATGGGGGCGGTGGCCTATCTGTTCTTCGCCTGGATGTTGGATCAGGGCTGGGCCGAGACGGATGCGCGCAATGCTTTGCTGCTGCTGCTGGTCCTGTTCGAAAACGCCCATGTGTTCAATTGCCGGTCGGAACGGCGCTCGGCCTTTCAGGTGCCGCTGGCCGCGAATTGGCTGGTTGTCGGCGCTGTGGTCGTCAGCCAGGGCGCGCATATCCTGGCCATGCATTTGCCCGGATTCAGCGAGGTGCTGCGTGTCCAATCGGTAGAATTTTCGACATGGTTGATCGTCGCGGTGATCGCTGCCTCGGTGATCCTGGTGATGGAATTGTTCAAGGTCGTCACGGCTATCGTTTGGCCGACCGGAAACAACGTGAAGAATCAGCCGTAGGGCGATAGTTTTCCACGGAAATAGGGCCTTTCGTTCTATGGCAATGGCCGCCTGATCGCCCTACACTGCCGCGCAAACGCTCCGTCAGGGGGCAACGATGCACCACCGGATATAAACAATGCCTGTATTGAAGAAGCTCGCCATCGGTTTAGCGGTTTTATTGATCGTTGTGATCGGCGCTTTGTTGGTCGGGCCCAGCCTGATCGATTGGAACAAATACACCGACGAGATCACCGCCCAGGTTGAAAAGGCCACGGGGCGGAAGGTCTTGATCGGCGGGCCGGTTTCCGTACAGGTATTGCCCAGCCCCCGGCTTCATGTCGCGGATGTGCATCTTGCCAATATCGCCGGATCGGCGGACGCGCGTATGGCGTCGTTGGAATCCTTGGAAGTTCGTGTGTCCACGCTGCCGTTGCTGCGCGGGACCGTGCGGGTCGAGACGGTGCGTCTGGTGAACCCGACGATCCTGTTGGAGCGTCTCGCCGACGGGCGGGTGAATTGGGACTTCGGCCCGCAGGCAACTGCGCCCAAGGCCGGGGGAGAAAAAACCGCCCGAGGCGCGGGCGACGGCAGTGCCTCGCTTCCCGGCGCGGCTGGGCCGAATATCGTGGTCGACAGCTTTACCGTCGAAAACGGAAAGGTCGTCTATCGCGATTTGCAACAGGGCCGTAACGACGTCATTACCGATATCGACGCCCGATTTGCAGTCGCCAGCCTGACAGGCCCGGTCGAGAGCGATGGCGCGTTGACGGTCCACGGGCAACGCCTGGGCTACTCGCTGAACGTATCGGAGATCGTTCAGGGGCGGACGGTGCCCTTGGTGTTCAATCTGAACCTGGGCAAGGACACGACCGTCCGGATCGATGGTGGGGTCGTCAATGTGCCGGACCGGCCCCGATTGCGCGCCAAGATCACCGGTGGCGGACCAAACGTGGCGCAGATGATCGCCGACGTCAGCGGCACGCGGCAACTGCCCGTTAACCTGGCCATGCCGTTCGCCGTCACCGGAAATGTCGAGGCAAGCGTCGATGGCGGCCGGGCGGAAGACTTGACCCTCAAGCTGGGTGAAATGACGTTCCAGGTCGTCGCCGATGTCGCAACCGGCGACAAGACCGTCGCCAAGGTGTCGGTATCCTCGGACAAGCTCGATCTGGACGCGTTGTTGGCGCCGCCGCCGGTTGAAAAGCAAGTAGACGTCAAACCGGTGTCGGGTTCTGCGGCAGGTGGCGCGCAGAAGCAGGTTGCCGCTGCGGCGCCGCAGCCCGCTGCGCCGAGTGCGTTTGAACTGCCCAAGGGCGTGCAGGGCAATCTGTCGGTGCAATTCGACAATGTGATCTTCAAAGGCCAAGCCATCGAAGGTGTGACGCTGAGCGCCGACCTGGCCAATGGCGAAGTCACCTTGAACCAAGCCACGGCGCAGCTGCCCGGCGACACCGACGTCGGGTTGTTCGGTTTTCTGTCGGCTCGCCAGGGTAAGGCCCGGTTCGAAGGGCAGATCGAAACCCGCGCCAAGGATCTGGCACCCGTTCTGGCCTGGGCGGTTCCGGGCGTTACGGCCCCCACAGCCGCGCTGAAGGATTTCAGCTTCAAGACGCCGTTGGTGATCGATGGCGATTACGCGCAGTTGACGGCGATCGACGCCACCGCGGGCGGCTCCCGCCTGACCGGTGGGGTAACCTTGGCGATGCAGGCCCGCCCATCGTTCGGCGCGAACCTGTCTTTGGACAAGATTGACCTGGATGCGCTGCTTGCGAAAGCGCCGGCGAAACAGGCAAAGGCCAAGGCATCGGATAAGCCGACGGCGACGGCGCAAGGTGGCGGGCAGGCGACCGGCGGCGGCGCTGCATCATCGCCCCAAACGCCGCCCAAGGTCGAATTGTTCTCGCCGTTGTCGCCGTTGACCGCGTTCGACGCCAATGTGAAATTGGCCGTCGGGACCGCCGTGGTCAACGGTTTGACGGCGCGGGATCTCAAGCTGGATGCGACCTTGACCCAAGGCACGCTGACCTTGCGGACCATGAAGGTCGGAAATGTCGCGGGGCTGAGTGCGTCGGTCAGTGGTGGCCTTTCCGGGCTGGGCGGGGTGCCGACGGCCAAGGACTTGCGGGTCGTCGCCAATGCCAAGGATATCGGCCCGGTGGCGAAAGCGTTCGCCTTGAACCTGCCGTTTCCGGCTTCGGCGATAGGGGCGGTCTCGGTCGATACGACGATGTCGGGCAGCCTTTTGTCGCCGTCGGTCAGCTCGACGCTAGGCGCCATGGGGGCGACGGTCGGGCTGCGCGGTGACCTTCCGGTTCTGGCGTTGGCGGGGCAGGATATCCGCCTGGGCCTATCCGTTCGCCACGGTGATTTGGCGGGGTTGCTACGGCGCTTGGGCGTCGCGTACCAGCCGCAGGGAAAAATCGGGGGATTGGACCTCACCGCTCAGGTGACGGGAAATCCGAAGCTGATCAGGGTTGATGGCTTGAAGGGCGCTATCGGTACGGTACCGACCAGCGGCAGCCTGTCCCTGGCCCTGGATGGCGCGAAGCCCAAGGCGTTGGCGAATTTGGCGCTCGGGGCGATCGATGTAACGCCGTTCCTGCCGGTGGAAAAATCAGCCGGTCTGTTCGAGCGCGGATGGCCGTTCGTGCGCATGCCTGCGGCCTGGGCCGGGCCCGGGGGAAATCCGCTGATCGCTACGGCGGCGGTCAGCCAGCGCTGGTCGAAACAAGTCATCGACCTGTCGGTGTTGAACGCCTTGGATGCGGCTCTCAACGTGACTTCGCCGAAAGTGTCGGTCAAAGGCACCACTTTGGAGAATGCCGATTTGGGAGCTGCGATCGAAGGCGGAGTGCTTTCGGTCGAACGGTTGACCGGGCGTTTGTTCGGTGGGCCGTTGACCGCCAAGGCGCAGGTTGCCGCCGACGGTCGGATGTCCGTGGCGGGTAAAATCTCCGCCGCGGATCTATCGAAAGCGGGAAGTGCGCTGGGCGACACCGTCTCGGCGGGTAAGGTCAACGGTGACATCAATCTGACGGCGCAAGGCCGATCCGAAGCTGAGATCGTATCGAACCTGAATGGCACCGTCGCCTTTTCCGGCCGGGACCTGGATGCGAAAGCACTTGGCGGCTCGGCCGAGGCCGGGTTCGGGTTGGGCGGTATCGTCCTGGCCCTGAACCAGTTGGGCGGCTCGTTGGGCGGCCCGAAGCAAGGCAGCGGCTTGGCCGATGTCGATGCGGGGCTGACGATCGTCAACGGCATTGCGACGGCCAATCAGTTGAAGGCCGTCACCAATGTGGGTGTCGCCGACGGCAAAGGAAAGATCGACCTGGCCGCCTGGACCGTCGATTTAAAGGGCGCTATTCAACCGGCCCCGAACTTGTTGTCGGCCGTATTGTCGATCACCACGAAAAAGGGTGTGAACGTGCCGTTCACCGTGACGGGGAAATTGGATGCTCCCCGGATCAGGGTCGATACGGCGTCGCTGGGAACCGGCGGCGTTGCCGTGCCGGGGCTGGACAAGCTGTTAAACAAGAAGGGCGTCGGGAACGTTCTGCAAGGTATCTTGGGTGGCGGCGGAACGACGCAGCAGCAGGAAACGCCGAAAACGGAAGAAACTCAGCCATCGACGAATACGGATACCGAGAAGAAGAAAGTGACGCCGCAAGACTTGCTGCGGGGCATTCTGGGACGATTCTGAGCGACCTGGCCGATCACAAGGCGCGCACCAGCAGATAATGGCCAGCGGAGACGGGTATGAAGCTGCGATCCATCACCGCGCGTATTTTCGAAACCCTGGGCGTATTGCTTTCGGTCTGTGCCGTGTTCGCGGTCCTGTACTATTGGGATCCGACACGGGCCTTGATCAAACGATATGCGCCGGGGGCAGGGCAGAAGTTAGAACAGCTGCCGGACGTAGCGAACGGGTTCGACGCGAAGGCGCTTTTGACCGTGACGTCGGCCGAGATCGCGAGCACCCGCAGGGGCTTGCTGCGGCAGCGAATTTTCGGATCGGTGGATTTGCCGACCGATGTTTTGCCGCAACGTGTCTACAAGGACGTCGATAAGGACCCGGGAAAGGTTCATACCTGTCTTTCCCCGACGGGACCGGACGTGGTCCATCTTTTGTCGCGGCGAGACACGATCATCATGCGCGCCATCGGATGCGAGTCCGAATTCTACCGCGGCTGGGACAATCTGGCCGGTATCGACGAGTTGACCGGCTATTTGATGAAGAATTGGCGACCGTTCTCTGCCGCCGGTCGTGGCGGTCAACTATGCCTTACGGCAACAGGCGTTCAAATCCGTCGCCATGGTTGGCGTTTCGTCGGGGGCATGGGTGACGTTGGTCGCCGCCGCGCTTGATCCTCGGATCACACTAAGCGTGCCGGTTTCCGGCGTGATGCCGCTGGCGCTGCTGCAGGGGCCGGAGACGAGCGCCCACGAGATCGTCGGCGGTATTTCCGACATCGCCGGTGTTTTGGATTTGTCCGTCATGGGCGCGGATCGGCATGGCCGCCGCCAATTGCAGATATTCAATCGATACGACCGCTGTTGTTTCCATGGCCCCCGCCTTGAGCTGTATGCGCCGCAATCGGCCGCCGCTGCGAAGGGATTTGGTGGCCGGATCGATGTGTCGTTCGATGAAACCCATGCGCGCCACAAGATATCGGGTTGGGCGCGCGGCCGGATCATGGCGATCATGCCAGGCGGCTTTGATTGCCGCAGCGGCCTTGTGGTGGGCAAGCGGTGCCTGGCAGTTGGGCGTTATGCCGACGCGTGGGCTGTTGCGGGTTATGTTTCGCGTCGGCGGGGTTGGTCTGCCTGGGGCTTGCGGCCTGGCTGCGGGGGCGTCAGCGCGACTGATCGTTCGCCTGCTGCTGCAGGACGAACACCCTGATCGCGCTGGAAAGGTTGCCCGTGCGTTCGGCATCTATTTCCGTGACGACCTCGTTGATGGATTGCCCGCGCCGGCGCGCGATGTCTTTCAACGCGTTCCAGAACAAGTCTTCGAGCGTCAGGCTGGTGTGGTGGCCGGCGACAAGGACGGAGTGTTTGGCCAGGCGGGATGGATCGTCGGTCATGCGGCGCTTTGACCTTTCTTGCCTTGTTTTTTGTTCTGTTTTTGGTTGGCGGACCGGCGCGCCGCACCCCAGGCACTGCGTGCCCAGGCGAGCAGGTCTTCGGGGTCGTCAAGGCACTCTTCCGGCGCCTGAAAATAGCTAAGGGCCAAGGTTTTCCCCTGACGCTCATAGGTGAAGGGCGGCGCACCCATGGCCTCGAACTCTGCGCGGTTTTCATCGTCCGCTTTCAAGTAAAGAACATCGTCGACCACCAACGCGAACATGGTCCCGTCCAGGTACAGGCCGCCGCCACCGAACATGCGTTTGGCCTGCACGGGGCCGAGCGGCGCCAGCAGGTCCAGAAGGTGTTCCTTGAATTCCAGACTAAAGCTCATGGCCGCACTATGCTTTTCCCTTGCCTGGGCGTTCGGGCTCGCGCACTCTTTTTGTTCACAAACAAAAAAAACATACCGAGGAGCCGCCATCATGTCCGATCTGACGATCTACGGTACCACGTTGAGCCCCTTTGTCCGAACGGTGCGCATGTGCCTGGAGGAAAAAGAGGAAGCCTACCGCATGTACGAATACATGCCCGGCTCGGAAGAGCAGAAACAGGAACATCCCTTCGGTAAAGTTCCGGCGATCCGCGATGCCGACCTGCACCTGTATGAAACCTTGGCGATCTGTATCTATATCGATGAGGAATATACTTCGGACCCGCAGCTGCAGCCGCGCGACGCCATCGAAAAGGCGGACATGTTCCAGCGCATCAGCCTGTATATGGACGAGGGCTATCCGAACATTTCGAAGGGCTTGGTGTTTCCCCGTATCTTCAATCCTATGATGGGCAAGCCGACCGACGAATCCGCGATCAAGGCGCGCCTGCCGAAGATCGAGAAATATTTCTCCGTGGTCGACAAGGAATTGCGCGGGCAGCGCTGGATGGTTGGCGACGAAATGTCCCTGGCCGATATGTTCCTGGCCCCGGCGATCTATTACGTCAAGAAGACGCCGGAAGGTCAGACGTTGTTGTCCAAATACGAGAACCTGTCGGCTTGGTACACGAACATGACCAACGTCGAAAGCTTCCGGGAAACCGCGCCGAAAATGCCGGGAAGCTAACGCCCGATTATTACCCCAAGGTCGTGCAGAACGTGGCGATGGCGTCCAGCGCCTGGTCCCAGTTCTGCCGTTCCGTCCGGCCCGATGCCTTGCGCGGCTTGAACCCGTGGTCGCCGTCTTCCAGCCATTCCAGGCGGATCGCCTTGGATAGGGGATAGGCCGGGACTTCTTCCCGGGTGCCGAAGGTATCGCGCGTTCCCTGACAGATCAGGGTTGGCGTCTTGAGGGTTTCCAAGTGTTCGGTGCGCAGCTTTTCCGGCTTGCCCGGCGGGTGGAATGGATAGCCCAGGCAGACCACCCCGCGCAGCGCGGCTCCTTCGGCCTCCATCTCAGCCGCGACCATCGAGGCCATGCGCCCGCCCATGGATTTTCCGCCGACGACCAGCCGCTCCATGCCGATGTCCTCGATCACCTCGCGCCAGGTTTCCAGCAGGATCCGCGCCGGATTGGGGGGGCGCTTCTTGCCGTCCTCGCGCCGCCCGGCCATGTAGGGAAATTCGAACCGGGCGCAGCGCAGGCCCCGCGTCGCCAAACCTTCGGCGAAGGCCTCCATGAACGGGCTGTCCATGGGCGCACCCGCGCCATGGGCCAGGGCGACGGTCATCGGGGCGTTCTTGTCGCCCGTGAACAGAATGTCTGTCATTGATCTTCCAGTTTCTTTCGCATCAACACGGCCTCGGTCACTTCGTCGTAGCCGATGGCGCGATAGAACGCGCGGGCGTCGGTTCGTTTGACCTGCGTGTGCAGGGCGACCGAGGCGAAGCCCTGGTCCCGCGCCCAGGCCTCGGCCCGGGCCATCAGCGCCTTGCCGATTCCGGCCCCGCGCCGGGTTTCGTCGACGACCAAGGATTGCACCAGGGCCTCGGTCGGTTTCTCCACGGCGGGGCGGGCGAAGATGTGGAGCAATCCGACCACCGCGCCGTCCAGTTCCGCGACCATCAAGGCATGCTCCGCCCCGGCTTGGCTAACGGCAAGGAAGCGGGCGATCAGGTCGTCCGCGTCGATGTCGTATCCCAATTGGCGCAGCAGCGCCCGCGCGGCGGGCAGGTCGCCCGCCGTCAGGTCGCGGACGGTGACGGATGTCACGGTTTGCCGCCGGACACGCGCAGGTTGGCGCAGGCGATGTAAGACGCCTCGTCCGACAGCAGAAACAGGATCGCCTGGGCGATTTCCTCGGGCTTTCCGGCGCGGCCCATGGGCGTAGCCGGGGCGCGGCGGTCCAGGGTGTCACGGGTCATGTCCGTTTCCGTCAGGCCCGGGGCCACCGTGTTGACGCGCACGCCCTGGCCGATCACTTCTTGGGCCAGGCCGGTGGTGAAGCTGTTCACCGCTCCCTTGGACGCGGCATAGAGAACCCCGCCGCCGGGCGAGCCGATCAACGCCGCTCCGGACGAGATGTTGACGATGGCGCCACCCTTGCCGCCGTTGTCGGTCGACATCCGCTTGACCGCTTCTTGCGAGGTCAGGAACAGTCCCAGGACGTTGATTTCCAACACGCGGCGGATATCGGCCTCGGTCAGGTCCTTGACCGGGCCGCGTGGGCCGTGGATGCCCGCGTTGTTGACCAGACCGGTCACGGTGCCCAATTCCTTGTCGACCGTTTCGAACAAGCGGGCGACGTCGCGCGGGTCGCTGGTATCGGCGGCGACGGCAATGGCCTTGCCGCCCGCGGCTTCGATCTCGGCGCGGACGGCGTTGGCGGCATCATGATCACTCGCGTAGTTGATGCAAACCGCATGGCCGGCCTTCGCGGCCAGGATCGCCGTGGCCCGGCCGATGCCCCGGCTGCCGCCGGTGATGATGGTGACTTTATTGGTGTTCACGGTTGTTTCCTTATCCGCATGGGTATGCGTGTTTCGTTTCAAGTGTGTAGAGCTTCATAACCCGCTCCAACAGTTCCTTCTGCTCTTTCAATATTTGAAGCCGCGCTGTTTCCGAAGGTTGTGATGCGTAAAGACCCGCATTTTCCGATGCTGTTTGAAGGCTATTGTGAAGCCCTTTGAAAGCGATTGGCGGCATCATCCTTATGAGAGTTGGCGTGGTTTGAATCAGCGTTAAGGATGCTTCCGCACTTGGAAGATTATAGTTAGGAAGTGTGCCTGTACGGATTGCCGTGTCTAATTTTCCTACGTCGGATGCGACGATGTTGCAGATGTTGCGAAAGATATTTTCGTAAACCTGCTGCTCTGACCGGCGTGTTTCCAAGTTCGATAGTGCTAAGGCTATAAAGACGCCCGAAAATGTGGCGACTGCGCCGACGGACAAGGACCAGAAGTCAGAATATGTATCTCGCCAATGCTTAAGCCTCGAACTGAGACAAACTGCACCAGTGCCGATCAGCGCAATGAGGGGGAGAAGGATGTATATCGTTTCCCTGAATTCCATGCAGCCAATGTCCTGTTCGTAAGGGTATTAGTTGCGCCGGTTTAAAAAGGCGGCAGTTCA
>DJHY01000029.1 GCA_002433335.1 Rhodospirillaceae bacterium UBA6608
CCCGCCCCGTCCAAGGAAGTGAAGAAGGTTCTGCCCGATGACCGCTTCCCGCGCTAGGCGCAGGGTTCGAGCGGTTCGTCTGGCGGCGCTCGTCGCCGCCCCGCTGTTGACGGTCGGCAGCTTTGACGCCTGGGCGCAGGCTCCGATACCCGCACAAGGAACCGAGGCGCCGACGGCGTTGCAGCCGCCCGCCGCCTTGGCGCCGCCCCGGGCGCTCAAGCCATTGGGCCCGGCCGAGCCGGAAAAGCCCGCGACGGTCACTGCCCCGTCCACGGAAATAGGTCCCAAGCCCGGCATGGGCCTGGGGACCGAGCCGGGGGTCGAAGTTGATACCCTGGCGAAGGTCGATCCGGAAACGGCAGGAACACTTGGCCCGGACGATGGCGGGTTGGGATTCAATTTATGGCAGGGCGCCAGCCGCGAATACGTCGCGGGTATGATCGCGGCCCTGCCGGTTCAGACGCCGTCGCCGGCGTTGCGCTCGTTGATGCATCGTTTGTTGCTGACCGCCGCCGAGCCGCCGAAGAAGGCGCCGCCTGCCGATGGCGAAAATCAGAGTAAACCGAAAAGCCTGATCGCCCTGCGCGTGCAGCAGCTTGCGGCCATGGGCGACGTTGCCGGGGTAGGGGACCTTTTGGCCGCCATTCCGGGCACGGTCAGCGGCCCGGCATTGCTTCAGGTAGAGGCCGATGCGCGCTTTCTGACCAACGACAATGCCCGCGCCTGCGGCCTGACGGCCCAACAAATTCAGGCAGGCGGCGGAGCCTATTGGCAAAAGGCGATGATCTTCTGCCAGATCCTGGCCGGAGAGCCGGAAAAGGCGGACCTGGGCATCGCCATGTTGAACGAACTCGGTGCCAAAGAGCCGGCGTTTTTCGCCCTGACCGATCGTTTGCTTGGTGGGACATCGGCAGAGTTGGCTGGGTTGAAGGACGCGGATGGCCTGCTGTTGGCCATGGCCCGCGCGGCCAAGATGGCATTGCCGCCCGATGCAGCGCAGTCGACGCGGCCCGGTGTGTTGCGTGCGGTTGCGGTCAACCCGAACGTCGCCCCGGATATCCGCCTGGAAGCCGCCGAGCGGGCCGAAAACGTGGGCGCGCTGGAAACCGAAGCCCTGCGTCAGCTGTATTCCAGCGTGACGTTCGAGCAAGAAGACCTGAACCGTCCGCTGTCGCGGGCGGACGAGCTGGGCGGCCCCCTGGCGCGGGCGCTGCTTTATCATTCGGCCCTGGCGCAAAAGGTGCCGACCGCGCAGGCCGAAATCATCGCCAAGGCGCTTCAGATTGCGATTAGCGAGGGGCGCTATGGCGCCGCGGCGCGGGTGTTCCAGCCGTTGGTTGCGAAGATTCCGCCGTCCGCCGATTTGCTGTGGTTCGCCCCGGAAGTCGTGCGTCTGATGTCGTCGACCAACGCGCCGGAAGGGGCCGAGGCTTGGTTCAAGTTGTTGCAGAGCAATGTGCAGTTCCAGGACGAAAACAGGGACCTGTTGCTGCGCATGACGCCGTTGGTTCGGCTGGTCGGAACGATGGGGCAGGACAAGGAGCCGCGTGACTTGACGGCGTGGTGGCGCTCTGTCGCCGGCGAAGAAGGCGCGGCCCGACGGGCGGCCTTGCTCTATGCCTTGCTCGACGGGTTGGGGGAGGAAATCCCCCTTGCCGCATGGCAGGCGATGGGGCCGGTCACCGGGCAGGTGGCGGCAGAGGTGCCGCATCCGGCGTTGTGGTTCCGCCTGCAGGCCGTGACGCAGAAGGTCAACGAATGGACCGCTCATCGCGAAGCCATGGAAGCCATCGCCGAAGAAGCGATCCTGCCGCCGGGTGAGCCGGTTGCCGGACAGGTTGCCGCCGCGCCGGTCGCCGCTGCCCAGTTGGGCACGATGGCGGCGCCGGGTGCGCCGGAAGAAACACCGCTGCCGCCGCATCGGGGCGAGGTCGTGTTGATGGTGCTGTCCTTATTGGGCGACGGCGGCGTGGCGCGGATCGAAGCCCCCGTGTTGCATCAGGCGGTGGAAAGCCTGCGGGCCATCGGCCTGGATCAGGAAGCCCGGGATCTGGCGTTGGAAGCCGCTTTGGCCGCGGGCCTCTGATCGAGAGGAGGGGCAACTGTCCCGTTACGTCGGTCTTTTCCTGGATATGCTTCGGGCCGAGCGCGGCGCGGCCCGAAACACCATTGAGTCCTATGGCCGCGACCTAGAGGATTTCAGCGGCTTCTGCGCCCGCCGGAAGGTCGCTGCCGACCAAGCCGCGCCGGACGATATCGGTGCCTATATGAAGCGTCTGTCCGGGGCCGGGATGGCGGCCAGCACGCAGGCGCGGCGGCTCTCGGCCTTGCGCCAGTTCTTTCGATTTTTACAGGCGGAACGCATCCGCGACGACGACCCGACCCAAGCAGTCGATGCGCCCCGTCAGGCGCGGGCCCTGCCCAAGTATCTCAGCGAGGACGAAGTCGAACGCTTGTTGACCGCTGCCCGCGAGCGCCCGGGTGCGGACGGCCTGCGGGCCACGGCGTTGCTTGAGGTTCTCTATGCGACTGGCCTGCGCGTTTCGGAACTGGTTGGCCTGCCGTTGTCGGCCCTTGCCCGTGACGGGCGGGTGCTGATCGTCCGTGGCAAGGGCGGTAAGGAGAGGATGGTGCCGGTCGGCGGACCGGCCCGCGAGGCGCTATCCGATTACCTGGCCGTGCGCGACGGATACCTGGGCGAGGACAGGGACGCCCGGGCGGCGTTCCTGTTTCCATCCCGCGCCAGCCAGGGGCATTTGACCCGCGCGCGGTTCGGGCAAATCCTCAAGGAACTTGCGGTCGCGGCGGGCCTTCCACCGAAACGGGTCTCGCCCCACGTCCTGCGCCATTCCTTCGCCAGCCATCTGTTGGCCCATGGAGCCGATCTGCGCTCGCTCCAGCAGATGCTGGGTCATGCCGATATCTCGACCACCCAGATCTATACGCATGTGTTGGAAGAACGCCTGCGCGCCCTAGTCGACCAAGCCCATCCCCTGGCTAAAGTCGATCTTGGATAATTCACGGAGTTACTTCAGGCGGCGTTGACCCAGATCAATGCCTTTCGCGTCACGAAATAGAATTATTCTAATTCTATTCTCCGCAGTGCAGCGGCTTGGCTTGTGATTCGAGAGGAGGATCAGCATGAAACGTATGTTTTTGGCGGCGGCGCTTGGCGCCGTTGTCGGACTTGGGGCAATTCCGGCGGGGGCGGATTCGCTGATGCAGGACGCGAACGATCAGTTCAAACCGATCCCCGTGTCCTTGCCCGAGGTCAAGGGCAACCCGGTGACCCGGGAAAAGGTCGATCTGGGCAAGATGTTGTTTTTCGACCCGCGCTTGTCGTCGAGCGGCCTGTTGAGCTGCAACACCTGCCATAACCTAGGCATGGGCGGCGACGACAACCTGGAAACCTCGGTCGGCCATGGCTGGGCCAAGGGGCCGCGCAATGCGCCCACGGTCCTGAACGCCGTGTTCAACGTGGCGCAGTTCTGGGACGGTCGGGCGGCGGACCTGAAGGCCCAGGCAAAAGGCCCGATCCAGGCCGGGGTCGAAATGAACAGCAAGCCTGATCGCGTGGTCGAGACGCTAAAGAGCATGCCCGAATACGTCGACCGGTTCGGCAAGTCCTTCCCCGGTGAGAAAAGCGCGGTGACCTTCGACAATGTGGCCAAGGCGATCGAGGCGTTCGAAGCCACGTTGATCACTCCGGCTTCGCGGTTCGATCAGTTCCTGGAAGGCAATGCCTCGGCGATGAACGAGCAGGAAAAGACGGGTCTGCGCCTGTTCATGGATAAGGGATGCAGCGGCTGTCACAACGGCGTGAATGTCGGCGGGGGCGAATACTTCGCATTTGGCGTGATGGAAAAGCCCGGGGCTGAAATCCTGCCCGCTGCGGACAAGGGCCGGTTTGCCGTGACCAAGACCGTGGACGACGAATACGTGTTCCGCGCTCCGCCGCTGCGCAATGTTGCGCTGACCGCGCCTTACTTCCACTCCGGAAAGGTCTGGGACCTGCGTCAGGCCGTCGCGGTGATGAGCAGCAGTCAGTTGGGCGAGGAATTGAGCGATCCTGAAATCGACGCGATCACGGCATTCCTGAAAACCCTGACCGGCGAAATGCCCAAGGTCGAATATCCGATCCTGCCGGCGGAAACGGCGGCTACGCCGAAGCCGGAGCCGATGATCCCCTGATCGATCAACGGGCTGGATGAAACGAGGGCGGCTCCGATGGGGCCGCCCTTTTTCTTTATCACCGGGGGGCTTCGACGGCGCGCCGGTACAGATGCCAGGTGGCATGCCCCAGAACCGGCAGGACGATGAACAATGCCAACAGGCCCGACAGCAGGGACAGGGCGATCATCACCGCGATGGTCGCGCACCACAACGCCATCACCCGCGGGTTATGGGCGACGAAGCGCACGCTGGTCAGCATGGCGGTGATGAAATCCACATTGCGGTGGAACAGCATGGGGATCGAAACCACGGAATAGGAAAACACGGCGAAGGCGATCGCGGCCCCTGCCGTATTGCCGACGACCAGGAACAGCCAGCCCGTGGGCGTGGTGAAGATCTCGTTGATCAATTCGCGGAAGCCGAAGAACTGGAACCCCATGAAGCCGAACGACAGCAACGCCGCGATGTCCATCCAGAAGAACAGGGAAAAGCCGGTGACCAGGGCCATCCAACCCAGTTCGTGGCTGAACATCGATTTCACCGTGCCAAGGACGATGCCCCAGGACAGGGGGGAGGAGCCGTCTTCCGGCGGGGTCTCCAGGCGCTGGCTGACCACGTAAAAGCCGCTGGCGATGAACGGCGCGATCAGGGCGAACCCGGCGGCCAGCGGATAAACCAGATACGGCAGCTCGAACGCCATCAGCATCAGAACCAGGACCCAACCGCCGACCGCGTAAATTCCGGCGAAGAACAGGTCGTAGGTGGGGGCCGCGCGAAAGTCGCGCAGGCCCAGGGCCAGCACGTCGATCAGGTCGTTGATCCCGACCTTGTTGACCTGCGGGGGAAGGGGGCGCGTGCCCTTGCGGGCGGGCGCGGCTTTGGCGGATTGGCGCGGGGCGCTCATGTTCGGTGTTCTCCCAGGCTTTTTCAGGCTGCTTTTGCGCAAAACCTTATGGAAGATCGGGTTTTATGTCGATACCGAACGTATCCGGGGCGTGGGGATCAGCCTCCCGGCGCGGAGACTTTGTTGAGCAGCCAACGCGCCGTGCGCAGCAGGCGGGCGTCGTCGTTTCGCGGCCCGACCAGCTGGACCCCGATCGGCATGCCGTTGGCGCCCTGCATCAGGGGGATGGTGATGGCCGGGACACCCAGATATGACCAGGTCGAACAGAACACCGGATCGCCCGTCGCTTCCAGGCCCAGCGGCGCTTCGCCGCAGGTCGCCGGGGTCAGGATCGCGTCGAATTCCTCGCCCAGGCTTTTGACCCAACCGGCCAAGTGCACGCGGATATCGGCGGCTTCGTTGAAGTCCACGGCCGTCACGGTCTTGCCCTCGTCAATCATGCCGCGCAGGACGTCGCTCAGCTGGTCTTCGCCGCGGGCCACGTAACCGGACAGGTAGCGGGTCAGGTCGGTGCACATGATCTTGCGCAGGTTGTCGACGGCATCGTTGAACGGTTCCGGCAGGGGGACTTCCTCGGACAGGTCGCCGAGGAATTCATGCAGTTCGCCGAAGGCTTCCTGGGTATCCGGCTCCGCTCGATCCCAGACCGGGGTCTTGATGAAGGCGAAGCGGGGTTCGAACGGCGGCTCCTCGCCCGCGATCTCGGGTAGGCGGGCGGCAGCGGCCGGTTTGGTGTCCGGGTCAGCCGGGTCATGGCCGATCAGGCATTCGCTGATCAGGGCGGCGTCCTCGACGGACCGGGCGAACACGCCGACGTGGTCGAGCGTCCGGGACAGCGCCAGCGCCCCGGCGCGGGAAATCCGCCCGTGGGTCGGCTTGAACCCGACGACGCCGCAGAACGACGCGGGGCGAATGACCGAGCCATTGGTTTGTGAGCCGATCGCCAATGGGACCATGCCGGCGGCGACCGCGGCGGCGGACCCGCTGGACGAGCCGCCCGGCGTCCGATTGGGATCGTGCGGGTTACGCGTCTTGCCGGGGGAATAGACGGCCAGTTCCGTTGTCACGGTCTTGCCCATGATGACGGCCCCGGCGGCTTTCAGCCTGCGGACGGCGGTGCAATCATCGTCCGGCAGGCGGCCCTTCGACAGGACGGTGCCGTTTTCCGTGGGCAGGTCTTCCGTGTCGAAGATGTCCTTGATCCCGACGGGGATGCCATGTAGCGGCCCCAGCGGCGCGCCGCTGGCCCGATGGTCGTCGCGCGCGGCGGCTTGGCGGCGGGCGAAATCCCGGTCCAGGTGGGCCCAGGCGCCGATGGTGTCTTCGGTCGCATCGATCCTGGCGATACAGGCCTCGACCAATTCCAACGATGTGATTTCGCCGCGTTCGATCATCCCAACCAATTGGGATGCGCCCAAATCCGCTAAGTCCATGTCTGCCCCTTGGTGCTTTTGAACCGAACCGACAGAGTTCAATCTGTTGGGTTCTTTTTCAAGGTCGAATCCCAAAGGTCGTAAATGACCAGGGCCAGCACGGTTAGGCTGATGATCCAGAACGGCAGGCCGCCCCAGAACCCGGCAAAGCCGTGGGAAATACCCCAGGCCAAGCCGAGAACGAACGAGGCGACCATGGCGGTGCCAAGAACACCGCAGAATTGTTCGAATAGGCGTGATCTCATGTCAGCTAACTCCTGTGTCCCTGATCGGGATCGTTCTCATTGTCTTATCACCGTTACGGGACGTACTTACCGAAGAAGTAATCGGGCAGGTACAGGGCGATACCGGGGAACTGGTACATCAGGACCATGATGGTGATGACGATGGCCAGGTACGGCATGATGCCCTTGAAGATTTGCATCAGTTCGATGGCTTTGCCCAAGACCCCTTTCAGGTAGTACGCCGACATCGCCATTGGTGGCGTCAGGAACGACGTTTGCAGGTTCAGGGCCACCAACATCGCGAAGAAGTAGGGGTTGATGTCGAACGTGTTCAGCATCGGCAGGAAGATCGGCACGAAGATGATCAGGATTTCCGACCATTCCAACGGCCAGCCGAGCAGGAAGATGATGACCTGGACCAACACCAGGAACTGCCACGGCTCCAGATTGAAGCTGAGGACGAAGTGTTCGATGATCTCGTGTCCGCCGAGGTAGGAGAACACCGACGCGAACGTCCAGGAGCCGACGAACAGCCAGCAGACCATGGCCGTCGCTTTGGCGGTCAGATATACCGATTCCTTGAGCATCCCCCAAGACAGCGAGCGGTACAGTCCAGCCAGGACGATGCCGCCGAACGCCCCCATGGCGGCGGCTTCCGCCGGTGTCGCCAGACCACCCAGGATCGAGCCGAGAACCAGCATGATCAAGGCCGTCAGCGGCACGAACGAGGTCAGAAGCTGCCAATACACGATGTGCCGGGGCGGCACTTCTTCGGCCTTCGGCTTGGGCGCGATCGACGGATTGATGATCACCCGAACGATGACGTACAGAATGTAGGAACCGGCCAGCAGGAAGCCCGGCAGGATGGCCGCGGCATATAGCCGCAGCGGCGACAATTCGGCGATCGCGGCATAGACGATCAGCATGATCGACGGCGGGATCAGAATACCGAGCGTGCCGCCGGCGCAGATCACGCCCGACGCGAAGCTCTTTTCATAGTTCGCTTTGGCCATGGCGGGGAAGGCCAGCAACCCCATGAGGGTCACCACCGCGCCGACGATCCCGCTGGCCGTCGAGAACACGGCGCAGGTGATCAGCGCCGCGATGGCCATGGACCCGGGCAGGTTCCGCGCCGCCATCTGCAGCGCGTAGAACAGCTTGTTGACGATGTTGGCGCGTTCGACCACGTATCCCATGAATAGGAATAACGGGATCGCGACCAACGTGTCGTTTTCCATCACCGAATAGGTGTTCTGGTTCAGCAGATAGAAGATCTTGTTGCTGAGAATGTCGGTGAGGGTGTGTGAGGTGCCCGGCTCATAATAGGCGTAGTAACCAAAGCCCACGCCCATGGCGAGCAGCGTGAAGGCGACCGGAAATCCCAGCAGCACCATCACGATGAAAAGCGACAACATCAAAATCGCTACTTCAGGGTTCGTCATTCTTGAAAATGCTCCGTTGCGCCGACGGCGGTATCTGGGAAGGAGTCTCAGGCGCCTTTTTCGGCGGCCTGGCTCTGCAAAATGTCTTCAGTTTCCTGCGCGTCCTTAAGACGCGGCAGCCATTCGTTGTTCTTGATCGCCAGGTAGCAGCGCATGCATTCGGCGATCCCTTGAACGATGAACAAGCTGGCCGCCAGGGGGATCAGGGTCTTGAAGAAATAAATCTGAATGCGGGCCGGGCTGTTCCAGCTGACTTCCTTGTAACGCCATGAATCAGCAGCGATTTCCCCGCCGAACCAGGCCAGGGCGAGCATGCCCGGGAAGAAGAAGCAGATGAACAAAATCAGGTCCAGGCTCGCCTGCCAGCGGACCGGCAACAGGCGATAGACGACGTCCGCCCGGACATGCGTGTCCTGGGCAAGGGCGTAGGGCCCGGCCATCAGGAACAGGGCGCCGTACATCTGGACCATCATGTCGAAGGCCCAAACCGTCGGGGAGTTCAGGACATAACGGACAAACACCTCATAGGCGACGGACAAGGTCAAAATCAGGATGCACCAGCCGAAGGTGCGGCCAATCCAGATGCTCAGTTCTTCGATGCCATGGATGATCTTAATCACGGTTTGGGTTCCCGCTTTTGTTGGCTCAGATATTTGAGGGACAGCCAATCAAGGCTGCCCCTCAACACCTAGTTTTTCAGAATTGATCCAAGAAATTGGATGGGCCGGATCAACCGAAGTAATGCTTGTAGGCTTGGCCGTAATCCGGCTGGTTCAGCAGCAGGTAACCCATGACCTTCTTGGCATAGACCTTCTGCGACTCAACGACCTTGGCGAAGAACGGATCTTCGTCCGAGATCTGCTTGATGATCACGTCCCAGGCCTTGAGCTGCGCGTCCATGATGGAATCCGGCGTGCGGTAGACGTTGACGCCGTGCTTTTCCTTCAGCTTGACCAGGTCGTCGGCGTAGCGAAGCGTGTTGTTCCAGTAGAAGTTGGAGTTTTCCGCTTCCGACGCGTATTCCAGAATGGCCTGCAGTTCCTTCGACAAAGAATCGAACTTCTTTTTGTTGAAGGTGATTTCGAAGCATTCCTGCGACTGGTGGTAGCTGGCCAGATGGTAATGCTTGGAGACGTCCTGCATCCCGAAATCGCTGTCCGAGGTCGGGTTGTTGAACTCGGCCGCGTCGATCAGGCCGCTCTTCATCGCCGGCTGAATTTCGCCGCCCGGCAGCTGAACGACCGCCATGCCCATTTCCTGCAAGACGTTGGCCGCCAGACCGACGGTGCGGTACTTGAGGCCCTTCATCTGGGAAACGTCTTTCATCTGCTCCTTGAACCAGCCGAACGGCTGGGCGGGCATCGGGCTGTTGAAGAAGCTGACCAGGTTCAGGCCCAGGCTCTGCATCAGTTCCTGGAACAGCGCCTTACCGCCGCCGTAGTGGATCCAGCCGAGCATTTCCTGCGCCGACCAGCCGAAGCAGGGGCCGGTGCCGAACAGCGACGCTGCTTTCGACTTGGAATACCAATAGGCCGACACATAATGGGCGCCGTCGAGAACGCCACGATGGACGGCGTCCTGCATCTGGCTGGTCTTGACGACCGAGTTCACCGACAGCAGATCGAGCTTCAGGCCCCGACCGGCCATGGCGTTGACGCGCTCGACATAGCTTTTGGCGTTTTCAAGGAAGATACCGCCACCCCAAGCAGCCTGAATCTTCAGGACCGTGGGGGCAGCCGTAGCAATGTTCGGCATAGCTAGGGTAGCAGCCGTAGCACCGGCTGCGACGGCGCCACCTTTAAGGAATTTACGCCGGTTCACGTTCTTGGTTTCCATGAGTTTCCTCCCACTGGAAAAACGGCGGAAAGCCTCCATCCGCCGACAGGTTTGAAGTGCGCGGGGCCCGCGCGTTCAAGGATAGACCCAGATCGTGATTTCGTTTTTTGTTCGTCCCCCGGGTCCGGTTACGACGTCCCGCATTCGCCACGACAAGAGATCATGACGACGGGCCCCGTATCCTGTTTTGGAATCTCACGAATCCCAGGAACTAAGGCAAGGCTTTCAAGCGGGTTGCAGGGGGACGTGGGAGGCCCCGAAAGGCTTTCGCAATGCAATGCGGGAAGGGCGTTTTGACCCCTGATCGATCAAAAACAAAAGGCAGCGTCAGGGGCGGACGGGATTGTGCATGCGCGAATACATGCCCAATCCCGTATATAATTGCCTTCTAATTTTTTCACATTGCGGAAATGCGATCCATGCGTCAGGCCACGCGATCCCCTGGTTCGCGCCCGGCAAAGAACGCATCCAGGTTGTCCAAGGCGCGGAATCCCATGGCGTCGCGGGTTTCGCGGTTAGCGCTGCCGATATGCGGCAGAAGGAACGTATTATCCAACGCGATCAGTCTCTTATCGACATTCGGTTCGTTGTTGTAGGCATCGATCCCGGCGGCGAACAGCTTGCCCGATTTCAACGCATCGACCAGGGCGTCGTCGTCGATCACGGCCCCTCGGGCGGCGTTTGCCAGGATCGCGCCGTCCGGCAACAACGCAAACCGCGCCGCATTCATGATCCCGCGCGTCTCGTCGGTGACATTGCAGTGAAGCGACAGGAAATCGCAGTGGGGCAGCATGTCGTCCAAGCTATCGTGCCAGATCGCGCCGTTTTCCTGATCCGGGCTTAGGCGGGATCGGTTGTGATAGTGAATTTCCATGCGGAAGGCGCGGGCAAGGTCGGCCACAGCCCGCCCGACCCGGCCCATGCCGAGAATCCCCAGGCGCTTGCCGGTCACGGCACGCCCAACCATGAAGGCCGGGGACCAGTCCTTCCATCCGCCGGAGCGAACCAGGCGTTCGCCCTCCGACGCCCGCCGGGCCGCGCCCAGCATCAACAGGATCGTGGTCTCCGCCGTGGCGTCGGACAGAACCTCGGGCGTGTTGGTGACGACGACGCCGTGTTTGGCCGCCGCTTTGACGTTCACATGGTCGTAGCCGACCGAGAAGTTGGCGATGATCTTCACGCTTTTCGGCAGGTCGGCGAAGACCTCTTCGGTGAAATGCTCGGTATGACAGGGCATGATCGCATCTGCGCCCTGAGCGGCCGCGATCAGGGCGTCCTTGTCGTACAGCCTGTCTTCCGGGTTCAAGCGAGCGTCATAGTCGCGCAGAAGCCGTTCATGAACGGCGTCCGGCAGGCGGCGGGTCACCAGCACGGTCGGTTTGGTCGTCATGGTATCCTCCCAAGGTTCGTTGTTTTCGGCCTACACCAAGGCCCCGCCGCTTGTCGAGCGCGGCGCATTCGCTATTGATGCCCGTCCGGCGGGGCAGGGCGAGAGGATGAAATGCGACAAGCGGGTATTTTTCCGCATTGCGGTAAGGCTTTCAAATTTACCCTGTTTGTCCTTGTCCACCCAATAGGTGCTAGCTATTTTGCGCCCGCGAAATAACAATCCAAGACCGGCCGCGCCCAGGGGGGGTGCCGCCCACTCGGACGCAGGAGATAAAAATGAGCTTCAAAATCGTCGAACAGGCGCCCGCGCGCCTGAACCGCAGCGAACTGGCTGTGCCCGGCTCGAACCCCACGTTCATGGAAAAGGCTTCGAAAAGCCCGGCCGATGTGGTGTTCCTGGATCTGGAAGACGCCGTCGCCCCCGACGACAAGGCCCAGGCCCGCAAGAACATCATCGAAGCCTTGAACGACCTGGACTGGTCGGGCAAGACCGTTTCCATGCGTATCAACGGCCTGGACACCCATTACATGTACCGCGACCTGGTCGAGGTTCTGGAAGGCGCTCCGGGTAAGCTGGACCTGATCATGATCCCGAAGGTCGGTACGGCCTCCGACGTTTATGCCGTCGACATGATGGTCACCCAGATCGAAGACGCGACCAAGGTCGAAAAGCGCATCGGCTTTGAGCTGATCATCGAAACGGCCCTGGGCATGCAGAACCTGGCGGAAATCGCGCCGGCTTCGAAGCGTAACGAATCCCTGCACTTCGGCGTGGCCGACTACGCGGCCTCGACCAAGGCCCGGACCACCGTCATCGGCGGCCCGAACAAGGACTACGCCGTCCTGACCGATCCGGACGATGCCGGCAACCGAGACGTTCACTGGGGCGACATGTGGCATTATCCGATCGCCAAGATGGTCGTCGTCGCGCGCGCCAACGGCCTGCGCCCGATCGACGGTCCGTTCGGCGATTTCTCCGACCCGGACGGCTACAAGGCCCAGGCGATGCGCGCCTCGACCCTCGGCTGCGAAGGCAAGTGGGCGATCCACCCGTCGCAGATCGAACTGGCCAACGAGCTGTTCAGCCCGTCGGAAAAGGAAGTGACCCAGGCCCAGCGCATTCTGGACGCCATGGAACAGGCCCAGAAGGAAGGCCGCGGCGCGGTTTCCCTCGACGGTCGCCTGATCGACCTGGCCTCGATCCGTCAGGCCAAGGTTCTGGTCGAAAAAGCGGCGCAGATCAAAGGCGCCTGATCTTATCCAGGCCTAATGGCTTGAAGATCTCCGAATGCGGCGGGTTCCGGTTTCCGGGCCCGCCGTTTTCCGTTGCGGCGCGCGC
>DJHY01000065.1 GCA_002433335.1 Rhodospirillaceae bacterium UBA6608
CGGACAGTCGGCGGGCGGCGGGACGACGGCGGACAGGCGCCACGCCTATTGACCCTTCCGCTGGTCGCGTTGTTGCTGGGTGGCGTTGATGATGTCCTTGGCGCGCAGCCATTCGGAGCTGCCTTCCTTAAAGGACCGGGCCGCGATCTCGCCGTTGTAGATCGCCTTTTCCGTCTCGCCGCGCAGGAATGCGGCCTCGGCGTGGTACAGGCGGGCGCGGGGCTCGTCGCCTTTCTTGTAATAGGCATTGCCGAGAAGCTGATAAATCGCCGGTGAAAACCGCTCGTAATGAGAGGCGAACTTGAGGTTTTCGATGGCGTCGTCGATCACCTCGGGCTCGCCCACGGCCAATTGGATTCGCGCCAATTCGTAGCGCAGCAGGTCCGATTCCGGCAGAAGCTTCACCGCCTTGGTATAGGATTCCATGGCTTCCTTGGCGCGGCCGTTCTCGAACAGGCCCTGGCCGCGAACTTCGTTGAAATAGGGGTCGTCCGGGTAATCCGCGAGCAGGCTGTCGATGGCTTTCAGAAAGTCGTCGATCCGCGCCAGCTTGAAATAGGCGATGGCGCGGGCATATCGGGCCGGGACGCTGGCGTCGTCTTTTTTATAGGTCCGCAGGGCCTGCGTCGGTGTCAGAAAGCCGATCAGCTTCGCTTGCATGCGTTTGTGCTTGGCGACCAGATCGGGGCTGTCCGGCACGTTGGAAAAGGGCGACCGGTCGACATGGGCCTGTAGCGCGTCGATACGTTCGCGGGTCAGCGGGTGGGTCAACAGGTACGGGTCGCGTGCCGCGCTGATCAGCAATTCGTTGGATTCCAGCTTGCCCATGAATTCCAGCAAGCCTTTTGTCGATTGATGCGTCCGGTCCAGATAGGTCATGGCGGCCTGGTCGGCGGCACCTTCGTGGCCGCGGCTGTAGGCCAGGAACGAACGCTGCGTCATGCTCTGGCCGCCGCCCATGATAACGGCGCCCGCATCCGGCGCACCGGCCAGGACCGCGGCCCCGCCCAGGATCATCGACAGGATCGTCGCAGCGGCCGTGCGCGACAGAGCTTCGTGGGTGCGCGCCAAGTGTCCGCCCGCGATATGGCCCGTTTCGTGGGCGATCACGCCGATCACCTGACCGGGGGTATCTGCCTGAATTAGAAGGCCTGTATTGATGAACATGTTCTGCCCACCCGCGACAAAGGCATTGAGCCGATGATCGTTTACGAGGTAGGTCTTAATCGACTTGGGATTGAGCCCGGCGGCTTCGAACACTGGCGTCGCGTATTCCCGAATGATATTTTCAATCTCGACGTCCCGGATCATGGACAATGACCGCGCAAGGGAGGCCGTCGACCAAGAAGTTAGGCCGATGGCAAAAACGACAAGTAGAAACAACGGCTTAAAAATGCGGTTTTGCAAATCGATCAGCGCCGGTTGGGACGCGTTCCCTTCTGTTTCCGGGCGATTCAAACGTAGTATCGCCCCTGGCTTCCGTCAATTGACCATCCCTCTGCTTTCTGGCCTTTTGATGGCCGGGATTCTGAGCGGGTGTTCCAGCGGATTCTCCAATCCGTTCGGTAAGGACGAGCCGGAGAACACGAAACAACTGGGCGAAACCGGGTTTGTTCGCGGATTCCTGGGCGGGGTCGTGGCCGATGACCCGCAAGCGACCGTGGTCGGACGGGATATCCTGTCCGCGGGCGGGTCTGCCGCCGACGCTGTCGCAGCGATGTATTTCACGATGGCGGTGGTCAAGCCGACCAACGCGGCCCTGGGCGGCGGCGGTATCTGCGTTATTCGTGATAACGAGAACAAGCGAAACGACGTTCTGGCCTTTCCGCCGACGGTGCCGCGCGACGCCAATGGGCAGGCGCGCGGCAATGTCCCCATTCCGGGCAATCCGCGCGGGTTCGCGGTGCTCCACGCCCGTTTGGGCAAACTGAAATGGGGCCAGGTCGTTCAACCGGCGGAAAATCTGGCGCGCTTCGGCAGCATCGTATCGCGGGCTTTCGCGATGGACCTGCGGGCCCAGGCTGGGCGTCTGGCAGGTTTGCCCGAGGCCGCGATGCTGTTCCGCAAGCGTGGCGAAAAACATCTGGCCGACGAAGGCGACCGCGTTGACCGGCTTCGCCTGGCAGGTGTTCTGGGCCGCATGCGGGTGCGCGGCGTCGGCGATTTTTACCAGGGGCAGTTGGCGCGAGATTTCATCGACGATGCCAACAGCCGGGGCGGCGCGCTGACGATTGAGGACATGCGCGGCTACCTGCCCGAGGTTCGCCCGGCCGTTACCTTGCCGTTCATCGAGCGCACTCAATTCCTGTTCCCGAGCGCACCGGAATTGGGGGGCGTGCTGGCGGCCGATCTGACGGGCATTCTCGCCCAGTCGAAGTATTACGAAGAAGACCCGGAGACACGCCGCAATTTGGCTGCCGAGGGCTTCCTGGCCGCGCAGGCGCGCCGGGCGGATTGGTTGCGGCGCGACGGATTGGTGACGCAGCCGGCCTATTTCTTCGCCAATGCCGACCGTCATGCCTTGATCGCCAAGGCGTTGGATGACGAACGCCATAGCCAGAAACCGCCGACCGGCGATGGGGCGGTGGCCCTGCCGACCGGCGCGAATTCGGCGGGCTTGGTCGCGGTCGACAAGTTCGGTTCCGCCGTGGCTTGCACGGTGACGATGAACGGCGCCATGGGCTCTGGCAAGATTGCGCCCTCGCTGGGGTTCCTGCTGGCGCAACCGGCTGGGCCGAATTCCCTGCCGCCGGTTTCGGCGACCCCGATGTTGTTGGTCGGCGATCAGCGTGCGGATCGGACGTTGGAAAAAGTGTTCATGGCGGCGACGGTGACCGGCGGGCCGGGGGCGACCGAAGCCCTGACCGATCTGGCGCTGCGGGTCGCTGGGGGCGGTGAGACCCTGGAATCGGTGCTACGCGGCCCCCGGATGTTCTATGCCGAGGGGAACGACGCCCTGGTGATCGAACCGAGCCTGCCCGCGGACGCACAGACGAAGCTGCGTGGGCAAGGACATACCCTTCATCCCGCGGCATCGGCGGCGCGGATCAACGCCATCTATTGCGACACCGGCGTGCCGTCAGACAATCAGTCCTGCGGTGCTTTCGCGGATCCCCGCGGATATGGTCTTGGTGCCGTCGGCGACCGTTAGACAGAGTTCGTAATCATGGTTTTGAAAGCGTCTTCACGCGGCCAGGTGCCGCCGTTCATCGTTATGGATGTCATGCGCGCCGCCGAAGAGCGCGAGCGCGCCGGTGGCGACGTCTTGCACCTTGAGGTTGGTCAACCGGCCACCGCCGCGCCCCGAAAGGTGATTGAGGCTGCCGAACAGGCCCTTAGGGACGACCGTATCGGTTACACCAACGCGCTTGGCATGTGGGAGCTGCGCGAGGCCATCGCCAAGCATTACGGCGGCGCCTACGGCGTGTCGGTGGCCCCGGACGAGGTCGTCGTTACGACAGGGTCGTCGGGCGGTTTCGTGCTGTCGTTCATGGCGGCGTTCGACGCGGGTGACCGGGTTGCCTTGGCGTCCCCTGGATATCCGGCATATCGAAATATCCTGACCGGCTTAGGGGTTGAGGTTGTCGATTTGCCGACGACGCTGGAAGACAATTTCCAGCCGACCGTGGCGCGCCTGGAAGCTTTGGATCAGGTGCCGGATGGCCTGATCGTCGCCAGCCCGTCGAACCCGGCGGGCACAATGATCCATCCCGAAGAATTCAAGGCCTTGATCGAGTATTGCCGAGTGCACGGCATTCGTCTGATCTCCGACGAGATTTATCACGGGATCACCTATGGTGTGCCTTGCGTGACAGCCTTGAACCACACGCGGGACGCGGTGATCATCAATAGCTTCTCCAAGTACTATTCGATGACCGGCTGGCGCTTAGGCTGGATGATCGTTCCCCAGGATTTGCAGCGTTCGATCGAATGTCTGGCGCAGAACCTATTCATTTCGTCGCCTGCGATTTCGCAATTGGCTGGGATTGCGGCCTTCGACTGTGTGGAAGAACTGGAAGCCAACGTCCAACACTACGCCCGCAACCGCGAGCTTCTATTGGACAAGCTGCCCAAGGCGGGGTTCAGCCGCCTGGCACCGGCGGAGGGGGCTTTTTACATCTATGCCGATGTTTCCGAGATGACCGACGATGCGACGGACATGTGCCGCCGCATGTTGGCGGAAATCGGCGTGGCCGCAACGCCGGGTGTCGATTTCGACCCGACGCGGGGCCACCACTTCGTGCGCTTTTCCTTCGCCGGGGGCGAAGCCGAAGTCGCGGAAGCTGCGGACCGCCTGATTACTTGGCGGCGCTGAGCCAAAACAAAACGCCGGTGAATTTCTCCACCGGCGCTTCATTACGCATTCTTTGAAACCGGACGCTTAGTCCATCAGGCGGTTCCACCACCCACGCCGCGCGGGGGCGGCTTCGGTGGTTGCGCCGACTTCGATCACGACGGTCTTGGCGGCGGCCTGTTGGTCTTCGCCTTCGTCGGTATCGGTCGGTGCTTCCGCAACTGCTTCAGGTTCGGGCGCGGCCAAAGCCGGAACGGGTTCCGGCGCGGGCAGGGCGGACATGGGTTCCGGCGCAGGTAGCGCTTCGGGTTCGGCCGGGGCAGCGTCTGCCACCGGTTCTTCCGTCGTTGCGGTTTCCGCCGGTTGTTCCTCGGCAGCGGCCTTGCGGGTCCGGCGACGGCGCGGTTTGGCGGGTTTCTCTTCCTCGCCTTCGGCGGCTTCGGCTTTTTCCTCGGTCGCCTTCTTGCGGCGGGTCCGCGTCCGCTTCGGCTTTTCGGCCGGTGCTGCTTCCGCTTCCGCCTCGACGGTGGCTTCGGCGGTGTCGGTCACGGCGACTTCAGCCGGGCTTTCGGCGTCGGCTGTCGCTTCGGAGGCGTCGCTTTGCGGAGCTTCAAGCTGAGCCGGGGCATCGCCCTGGTCCGCTTCGCCACTCTCGGCAGTGACCTGCTCTTCGTCAGATTGCTCTTCGCCGGTTTGTTCTTCACCAGCCTGGGCGTCGGTGCGGCCCTCTTCAGAGCGCCGCCGCCGCCGTCCGCCACGGCGACCACGCCGCCGGCGTTTCGGTTGGGCTTCTTCGGTGCCGTCCGCGGCACCTTCGCGGGTTTCCGTTTCGCCGTCGGCATCGGCTTCGTCCGAGGCGTCGTCGGACTGATCGTCCGACTGCGTCTCGATCTGATCCGACGTCTCGGCATTGTCCTGCCGCTTGCGCCGACGGGACCGCCGACGGCGACGACGACCGCCGTCTTCCTCGGATTTTTCTTCCTCGGTGTTGGTTTGAACCTCGACAGCCGTCTCCACGGCGCCGTCGGCCTTGACCCGGTCAAGGCGGAAGTCCGGCGGGATCAGCGTGTCGTCGGCTTCGATCCGGACCATCAGGTCGAACCGCTGTTCGATCTCGGCGATGGCCGGGCGTTTGTTGTTGAACAGGTACAGCGCGACAGCCGTCGGCGTGTACAGGGTCAGCTGCTTGGAGCGGCCCTTCTGTCCTTCTTCACCCAGAACCCGCAGCATCTGCAGGGCTGTCGATTCCGTGGACCGGCGCACCCCGGTGCCGCCGCAGTGCGGGCAGGTTTCGAAGCTGGTTTCATGCAGTGACGGGCGCAGCCGCTGACGCGACAGTTCCAACAGTCCGAACGGGCTGATCCGGCCGATCTGGATGCGGGCGCGGTCATTGCGCATGGCGTCCTTCAGGGCGCGTTCGACCTTGGACTGATTGCGGCTGACTTCCATGTCGATAAAGTCGATCACGATCAGACCGGCCAGGTCGCGCAGGCGCAACTGGCGGGCGATCTCTTCCGCCGCTTCAATGTTGGTCTTAAGCGCCGTTTCCTCGATGTTGCGCTC
>DJHY01000246.1:0-1398 GCA_002433335.1 Rhodospirillaceae bacterium UBA6608
TTCACGGCGGCCAAGGACAGGCGCAACAAAGCCCGACCGGCCTGCACGACCTAGTCAATCAAGTTAAAGACGAGTTTTGATCAAAGGATCGGCGCGCGCCGTTAAGACGGCGCCGCCGCTTTCCTTGTTCCGCAGCCTTTATTCGGCAGCTCCGGCCCGGCTGGCCGGTTCGGCGGCACCCTCGGCGTGATAACGCTCGAGAATTTCAACTTCCTCTGACGAACCCATCATCACCGGCACGCGCTGGTGAATATCCGTCGGAGGCACGTCGAGAATCGGCATCAGGCCTGTCGTCGCCCGCCCGCCGGCATGTTCGATGATCATCGCCATCGGCGAGGCTTCGTACAACAAACGCAAGCGCCCGCCCTTGGCGCGGCATTTCTCGTCGACCGGATACATGAACACACCGCCACGCGAAATCGCGCGATGCACATCCGCAACCATGGCCGCGACCCAACGCATGTTGAAATCACGCCCACGGGGGCCGGTTTTACCAGCCAAGCATTCCCCGATGTAACGGGTCACCGGCGGCTCCCAGAACCGCTGGTTCGAAGCATTAATGGCAAATTCCTTGGCTTGGTCCGGAATCCGGACATCACGCTCGGTCAGCACGAATTCACCGACGCCCGGATCCAAGGTGAATTTGGACACGCCCTTGCCTTCCAGGGTCAGCAGCATCGTGGTCGATGCGGAATAAAGCACATAGCCCGCGGCAACCTGTTTACGCCCGGGTTGCAGGAAATCTTCCCTGGTCGCCAGACGCGACGGGTCGGGCGAGCGGAGAACCGAGAAAATCGTGCCGACCGGGCCGTTGATTTCAATATTCGACGACCCGTCCAGCGGATCAAACACCAACAAGTATTTTCCACGCGGCTCGTCCATCGGGATGATATGCGGCTCATCCATCTCCTCGGATGCCAGCGCCGTCAGCTGCCCGCCGCGCCGCGTCCAGGTCAGGAAGGTCTGATTGGCGAGAACGTCCAGTTCCTTCTGGGTTTCGTCCTGAACGTTCTGCCCGACGGCGCCGCCCAGGTTTCCGGCCAGATCGCCATGGTTCACCAGGTTCGCGACAGCCTTGCACGCCGCCGCTATATCGTTGATCAGCGATGCCAATTCGCCCGTCGCCCGCGGCTCATCGCGAACGTCTTCATACATGAAATGGGCGAGTGTCAGTTTATCGCTACCCATGGTGTTTCCCTTGGTTGCTCTGGGGTTGCTCTGGTTATTGGCGAGCCGGCCAGCCCGAAACGTATGCCAGACCGAACCATCCGAGGCCAGATTTTTCGCCCCCGAACCGAGGAACGGAGCCAGCGACCGCCGGGGCGATGCCCGGCGGGTCACGGTATCCGATCAAATTGTCCGGAAGAAGAAAATTGGCGTCCCCAAGGGGAGTCGAAC
>DJHY01000246.1:1731-20393 GCA_002433335.1 Rhodospirillaceae bacterium UBA6608
CGTGAAAGGGAGGTGTCCTAGGCCGGGCTAGACGATGGGGACGCTGTGACCCGTGGCCTGTGAAGGCGCACTAGGTATACGCCCCCGAAATTAAAATCAAGGGGACTTTTCAAAGATTTTTTTTCAAGCCGCCGGTTGGGCGTCTTCGATCTGGAATTGTACGGTTGTCCGCCCGTTCCAGCTATTGAAGCGCAACCGCCCGGCAAGGTGGATCGCGCGCCCGTCGTGGTTCAACAGCGCAGACCCCAGATCAGAATCCAACGCGCGGAACGCGATTCCCGAAATCGTGCCCTTCCCGTCTTTGACCACGGAACACTTCACGTGGTTTTCGCCGACACGGTCGGCATAGCTCAGGCGGGCATGCGGCATGACGAATCGCGGTTCCGGGTTGCCCGCGCCGAATGGCCCCAATTGGGCGATTTCCTCGATTAATTCCGGCGTCGCCGCGTCAGGACGCAAGGCTCCGTCCAGATACAATGTCGGCGAGATGCCCCCCGCGGCAACGCTGACTGAAATGCGTTCGTCCAAAAACTCGCGGAAAGCAGCCAGTTTCTCGCGGGCGACTGTGAACCCAGCCGCCATGGCATGCCCGCCGCCCTTGACGATCAATCCAGCCTGACGTGCGGCGATGATCGCAGCCCCCAGATCGACGCCCTTGATCGACCGACCGGACCCGACACCTAGATTCTCGCCGCCCTCGCCGCCAAAGGCGACGACGCAGGCCGGGCGGTTGTATCGCTCCTTCAGGCGCGAGGCGACAATCCCGATGACCCCAGGGTGCCAACCTTCGCCATGGGCCAGAGCGACCGCCCCCATGGCGTTCGGGCTGCCCCCGCCAAGGTCTTCCAACTGTGAGATCGCGCCTTCCAGAACCCCGGCCTCAATCGCCTGACGTTCACGGTTGAAGCCATCCAAGCGCCGGGCAAGGTGCCAGGCTTCGTCTTGGTGTTCGGTCGTCATCAGGCGGTACCCAAGGTCGGATTCGCCGACACGCCCGCCCGCATTCACCCGAGGCCCCATGACGAACCCCAGGTGATAAGCGGTCGGCATCTCATCCACGCCACCGACGTCAGCCAGCGCCTTGAGCCCTGGATTCCGGCGCGCCGCCATGACTTTCAAGCCTTGCGTAACCAAAGCCCGGTTAATACCGACCAGCGGCACCACGTCACAAACGGTCCCCAAGGCAACCAGATCGAGCCATTGCAGCAAGTCCGGCGTGGGCCGGTTCTTGTACCAGCCGGCTTCGCGCAGGACGCGATTGATCGCGACCACCATCAGAAACGTCACGCCGACGGCCGCCAATTGCCCGTGTCCTGCCGTCTCGTCCAGGCGATTAGGGTTGATGACGGCCTGCGCTTTGGGTAGTTCGGCCTCTGCCGTGTGGTGATCGATCACGACCACATCGATGCCTGCATCTCGCGCCGCGGCCAGGGGCTCGAACGCCAAAGTGCCGCAATCGACCGTGACGACGACCGAGGCCCCTTCCCGATCCTTCAGGCCCAGGATCGCCGCCGTATTGGGGCCGTAGCCTTCCTTGATTCGGTCTGGAATATGCACGGCGGCACGGCCGCCGACGGCACGGACGAAACGCGCCAGCAACGCAGACGAGGTCGCCCCGTCAACGTCGTAGTCGCCGAATATACCGATGCACTCGCCCTGCATGATGGCCCCGGCCAGGCGCTCGGCCCCCGCCCCCATATCGAGGAAACGGTCCGGGTCGGGCAGCAAATCTCGGAGAGTAGGCGCCAGGAACCCTGGAACATCTTCGATATCGACGCCGCGCCCCGCCATCACGCGGGCTGTCAGTTCCGACAGGTCCCAGCGTTGAACCAGGGACTGAACGGCGCGGTTATCGACTGGGCGCTCAAGCCACCGCCGCCCGGTCAACGACCGTTCGACGCCAAGCACCTGAACCGACTCGGTATTTTCCTGCCGCGGCGTGGCCGCCGCTAAAGAATCAGGATCCGCGAGTGAGCTTGGACACATGATGGTGTCCCTCGATATAGCGCAAGGTGCGCGTTTTGGAGCGCACGACCAAGGAATGCGTAACGGCCATGCCGCCTGGCATGAACTGTACACCAGCCAGCATCGGGCCTGTGGTCACACCAGTCGCGGCGAAGGTAACGTTACCCGACGCCATATCCATCAGGTCGTATTTACATGCGGGGTCTTCGACCCCGGCTTTGCGCAGGCGCTGAAATTCGTCATCATTCCTGACGATCAATCGGCCCTGCATCTGCCCCCCCATGCCGCGAAGGGCGGCCGCGGCGAGAACGCCCTGCGTCGCGCGACCGCTTCCAAGGAAGATATCAACCCCAGACCCGGCAAGCGCGGGCGCCACGGCGCCGGACACATCTCCGTCGAGAATCAGTCGAATTCGTGCCCCGGCCTCGCGCACCTTGGCCACCAATTGCGCGTGGCGCGGTCGGTCGAGCATGCAAACCACGAGGTCGGAAATTTTGACCTTCTTGGCTTTCGCCAAGGCTTTCAGGTTTTCCGCCGGCTCGGCATCCAGATCGACCACCCCTTCCGGCAGGTCGGGGCCAACGGCGATCTTTTCCATGTAGACGTTCGGCACACAGAGGAACCCGCCGTCTTCGGCCAGCGCGATGGCCGACAACGCGTTGTAGCCGCCACGTGCGATGATCGACTTGCCCTCAAGCGCCAGAACCGCGACATCCGCCTTGGGCGCGCCACCGGTACCCAGCTTCTGCCCGGTAAACAGGTCTTCGACCTCGCCGCTTTCGCCTTCGCCCATGCGGACGGTGCCGTCCACCATCAGGGTGTCCAAGCGGTCCATCATGGCTTTGACGGCGGCTTCATCGGCGGCGCGTTCGTCGCCGCCCCCCAGATAGGCCATGGCCGCAACGGCGGCAGCCTCGGTCACGCGCACGGCCTCCAGGGCCAGATTGCGATCTGTCACGGCATCATTCACAGACGGATCCTCGCCTTTTTGGTTCAGGTCGACCTAAAGATTCTCGATCCGGATGATACGCGGGGTCATGACCACGGCGTCAAGGGCCCCGATGGCCGCGATCGCCTGAGTCATGTCAGATTCAAGGGTATCATGGGTTGTCATGACCACCGGAACGGGTTCGCCCGGGTCCCTGGTCCGCTGAATAATCGATTCCATCGACACATTATGCTGTCCCAGGGCCTGGGCGATTCCCCCAAACACCCCCGGCCGGTCGACGACGTCGAAGCGTAGATAATAGCACCCACGGTGCCCAGCCATCGGCATCGGGCGTGGCGGCGACAGGTCCGCCGTCGGCCGTGCAAACGCCGGAACCATGTTGCCGCGCGCGATATCGATGATATCGGCGACAACGGCGGAAGCCGTCGGCCCGGCCCCAGCACCCCGGCCCTGCATCAACACTTGGTCGACGAAATCACCTTCCGCAACCACGGCATTGAACACGCCGTCCACATGATTGATCGGCGCATCGAGCGGCACCATACACGGGTGCACGCGCTGCTCGATACCGGCGTCCGTCTCGGTCGCGATACCCAACAACTTGATGCCAAAGCCCAATTCCTGCGCGAACGATAGATCGACCGGCGAAATATGGCGGATGCCTTCGACATGGACAGAAGCGAAGTCGACCCGTGTCCCGAACGCCAACGCCGCCAGGATCGACAGCTTGTGCGCGGCATCGATCCCATCGATATCGAAACTTGGATCGGCTTCGGCATAGCCTTCGGCCTGGGCCTCGGCCAGCACATCGTCGAATTCGCGCCCGGTGTCGCGCATTTCGCTGAGGATATAGTTACAGGTGCCATTCAGGATGCCGTAGACGCGGGAAATCCCGTTGGCGGCCAACCCTTCGCGCAGCCCCTTCAGGATCGGGATCCCGCCGGCGACCGCGGCTTCGAAGCCAAGTCCGACCCCCGCTTTTTCGGCGGCGGCAGCGATGGGCGTGCCATGGTGCGCGATCAACGCCTTGTTGGCAGTCACGACATGCTTGCCGTTCTTCAGCGCCTTCTCGCACAGCGAGCGCGCCACACCTTCGGCCCCGCCAATCAATTCGACGACGACATCGACGTCGGGATCGGACGCCAGATCGAGCGTATCATCCACCCATTTGACGCCAGACAGATCGACACCGCGATCCTTGGAGCGGTCCCGCGCCGACACGGCCACAACCTCAATCCCACGGCCTGCACGGCGTGCGATCTCGTCTTTATGCGTTTCAAGAACTTGAACCGTACCGGCGCCGACAGTGCCCAGCCCGGCGATACCTACGCGCAGAGAATCAACCATTATCCCAGCGCCTGCCGGCCCGATTCCGTATTGTCCAGATTACCGGCGCGATACCGGGTCAGGAACGACTTGATGGCCCGAAGCGCCTGACGCGTGCGGTGAACGTTCTCGACCACGGCGATACGCACATAGCCGTCGCCGTGTTCACCGAAGCCGACGCCGGGGGCGACCGCCACCTGGGCTTCCGACAGCAGCAGCTTGGAGAATTCAAGCGAGCCGAGATGCGCCATGTCTTCCGGGATCGGCGCCCAGGCGAACATGGTCGCCGCCGGCGCGGGAACGTCCCAGCCTGCCGAAGCAAGGCCGGAGATCAGCACGTCGCGCCGCTCCTTGTAGATCGACCGCATTTCATCGACGCAATCCTGCGGACCGTTCAGGGCCGCCGCGGCCGCAACCTGAATCGGGGTGAAGGCGCCGTAATCCAGATAGGATTTGACCCGCGCCAAGGCCGCGATCAGGTCGCGATTACCGGCGGCGAAGCCGATGCGCCAGCCCGGCATGGAATAGGTCTTGCTCATGGACGTGAATTCCACGGCAATGTCCCAGGCCTTTTGAATCTGCAGAATGGACGGCGGCGGGTTGCCGTCGAAATAGACCTCGGAATAGGCCAGGTCCGACAGAATGTAGATGCCGTGGAAACGGCAGAAATCGACGACCTGTTCATAGAACGCCAAGTCGCAGAGCTCCGCCGTCGGGTTGTTGGGGTAATTGAGGACGATCGCCGTCGGCTTCGGCACGCTGTGCTGCACCGCGCGCTCAAGGGCCTTGAAGAACTCCTCGTCCGGTTTGACCGGAATGTTACGTACGGCGGCGCCGTTGATGATGAAGCCGAACTGGTGAATGGGATAGCTCGGGTTCGGCACCAGGATCACGTCGCCGGGGCTGGTGATGGCGGCCGACAGGTTGGCCAGGCCTTCCTTCGAGCCCAGGGTCACGATGGCTTCGTGCTCCGGATCGACGGTCACATTGAAGCGACGCTCGTAGTAATTGGACAGCGCCTTGCGCAACCCCGGAATCCCGCGCGAATTCGAATAACGGTGGGTCTTCGGGTCCTGCACCGTCTCGACCAGCTTTTCGACGATATGCGCCGGCGTCGGCAGATCGGGGTTACCCATGCCAAAATCGATGATGTCCTCTCCGGCGGCGCGAGCTCGGGCCTTCATCGCGTTGACTTCAGCGAAGACATAAGGCGGCAAACGTCGGATACGGTGGAATTCCTGTTTCATCGTGGCTTCTTCATTGTGCCGAGAACAAAATAAAAATGGGAATGGGCCCGGCCTGGGCAGTCGGCATCATGCTCACCCAGGGGGCCTCAAACACGGGCAAACCTTTAGCTGGAAAAGGCTTAGCGCGTCAAAAAGATTTCCGCGCGGCGGTTTCCGGCTTCCCCGTTGGGCATGACCTCAAGATAGACCGGCTGCGAGTCGGCCAGGGCCGCGGTCACGACCGTGGCGCGCTTGGCGCCCCGCCGGACCAGCTCGCTGGCGACGGCCTTGGCCCGCTGCGCCGACATCCGATAGTTCACCAAACGGTGCTTTTCCGGGCTCAGGTTGCGGGTCCGGGACGACGAATGCCCCACTACGTGAAGCGTCCCGCCCTGCTCTCTCTGCAAGGCTACGACCTGCGACAGGATCTGACGATCCCGCGCCGACAGCTTGGACGAACCGTTCGGGAAGACGATGGTCGCGATCCGCGTCGCCCCCGGGGGCAGCGGCTGCGATTGAGCGACACCACCGACAGAGGCCGATTCCATGACTGTGGCCGGGAGCTGCGCGCCCGAGGAATCGACAATACCGTCACCGGAAATCACGATGGTTTCGCCCACGCCGACACCGGACGGAAGGCCGGTCGGACGAACGAATTTCGGCTGCTCACCCGCAGCGGCAAGGATTTCAGCCAGCTGCTTCTGCATACGGTTCTGCAAATCGGCGAACTCGGCTTCCTGTTCGGCCCGGGTCGGGATCGAGAACTGCGGCACGCCGGGGACCGTCGCCGCCGGTTGATCTTCTTCCTTCGGCTGCGTCAGCTTGGGCGCGGTCGACGCCATCATATCGGCCGGCTTGGGCGCTTCGGCCATGGTCTTGGCCGGGCCGGTCGCGGGCTGAGCCATCGGGCTCGGCGCGGGCGGAGCGGCGGGCGCCGCGGCACGGACCGGATCGACAGCCGAGCTTTGATCCTGACGCGTGATCGCAGGCGCATAGCGCGGACGCTCCGGATCGGCGGCAAGGCCGAGGTTCCGGTTGTCACGCTGCTTATCGACGTCGGAAAGTTTGGGATAGGACTGCTGGGTCTGTTCGGTCCCTGCGGCTGCGGCGACCTGCTGTTCGCGGGCGCGGCGCGCCTCTTCCTCGGGATCGCCCGATTTGTCGCTGGAGAACAGATCAACCGTGCTTTTGTACCATTCCGCGGGGTTGACGGCGTCGGGCACCGACGAACACCCCGTCAGCGCGACCGCCATCACCAAGGCCGCCGGAACATAACGCATAGCCCCACCGATTCGGATTACGGAAAACACCCCCTGATACTCGCCCATGTGCCGCATAGCTCCCTTCATCTTAAATTCCCCTGCCCGGGAATCGTCCTATGACCCTGGCGCACCGCCTTGAATTCCCAGGAATGGCGGGCTACAAAAACCCGACCGTTCGACGGATGCGCATCCTAACCGCCCCAGGCCCAGGACGACGCTGTCTTAGCCCATACCGCAACGCAGAAGGACAGGCAAAGCCAGCACCTTCGCAATCCGGTAACATATTTTGTCGCAATCTCCTAGTCGGACCAGCAAACTCCTGATCGGAGCAAGGAACCGAGCGACAGATGGACAAAGAGCCTACCGAGACTTCGCCCGTCGAAGCAGCAACGGAATTCTCCACCTCAATCTTTGAAATCGCCGAACGCAGCCAGCGCCTCGTGACGGACTGGCTGATGCGCCATGCTAAGGAAATCGCCGCGCCGGATATCGACCCGCTGCATATCGGTGAAGCCTTTCTGGACATGACCCAGCATATGATGGCCAACCCGGTGAAGATGATGGAATCGGGGCTGACGCTATGGCAGGCCTACATGGAACTGTGGCAGTCGACGGCCTTGCGCATGATGGGTGCCGATGCCGACCCCGTGGCCGAACCGCAACCTGGCGACCGCCGGTTCCGGGACGAAGCCTGGTCCGACAACCAAGTCTTCGACTACATCAAACAATCCTATCTTCTGACCGCCAAATGGCTGGAATCGACGGTGCATAACGTCGAAGGCTTGGATGAGCACACGCAGAAGAAAGTCGATTTCTATACCAAGCAGTTCGTCGATGCTCTGTCGCCGACTAATTTCCTGCTCACCAATCCGGAAGCGCTCCGCGCCACCGTGGAAACCAAGGGCGAGAGCTTGATCCACGGCCTGAACAACTTGCTCGACGATCTGGAACGCGGCGACGGAAAGCTGGCGATCCGCATGACCGACATGGACGCCTTCGAGATCGGCAAGAACGTGGCGACGACCAAGGGCAAGGTCGTGTTCCGCAACTACCTGATGGAACTCATTCAGTTCGATCCCCTGACGGATACCGTCCTGAAGCGCCCACTGCTGATCGTCCCGCCTTGGATCAACAAGTATTACATCCTCGATCTGCGGGCCGAGAACTCGTTCATCCGCTGGGCCACGGAACAAGGCCACACGGTGTTCATTATCTCCTGGGTCAATCCGGACCAGAAACTGGCCCGAGAAACCTTCGAAGATTACATGCTCGACGGCCCGCTTACGGCGCTGGACGCGATCGCGCAGGCGACGGGCGAACGCTCCGTCAACATGGTCGGCTATTGCCTGGGCGGCACCCTGACCGCGACGACCCTGGCTTGGCTCGCCGCACAGGACGATCCGAAATGGCAAGATCGGGTCAACTCCGTGACGTTCTTCACCACGATGGTCGATTTCACCGACCCGGGCGATCTGGCCGTGTTCGTGGACGAAGAACAGTTGGAGGAAATGGAATCCAAGATGAACGAGCGCGGCTATCTCGACGGCTCGGAAATGGCGACCACCTTCAACATGCTGCGCGCCAACGACCTTGTATGGTCGTTCGTGGTCAACAACTACCTGCTGGGCAAGGATCCCTTCCCGTTCGACCTGCTGTTCTGGAACTCGGATTCAACCCGCATGCCCGCGGCCATGCATTCGTTCTACCTGCGCAAAATGTACCTGGAGAACAAACTGGCCGAACCGGGCGGGATCGAGTTGGCGGGAACGCCCATCGACCTGCGCAAGATCGACATTCCGGTCTACATCATCTCGACCCGCGAAGATCACATCGCACCTTGGAAAACGACCTATCTGGCGACGCAAATCTACAAGGGTCCCGTGCACTTCGTGCTCTCGGCCTCGGGTCATATCGCCGGGATCATCAACCCGCCGGCGTCGAACAAGTACTGCTATTGGCTCAACCCGGAAACGCCGAAGGATGCGGATGCCTGGCTGGCCGATGCCCAGCAATGCCCCGGTTCGTGGTGGCCGGAATGGGACGCCTGGGTAAAGGACCGCTCGGACAATGAGATGATTCCGGCGCGTGTTCCCGGCGACGGTAAACTAAAGGCGCTTGAAGACGCGCCCGGCACCTATGTGAAGGTTTTGCTGAACGGCAAAGGTAAGAAGCCTAAGGCCGCCGCCAAACCCAAGGCGACGCCAAAACCCAAGGCGACGTCAAAACCCAAGGCTGGCCCGAAAGCCACGGCCAAGGCCAAACCCAAGCCTAGGGCTAAGACCGCCGGGCCGAAGTAGACTCGGTCAAGGTTTCGCGGCCAGGGCGCGCCCGACCGCCTGTTCCAACCGCGCCGCCGCGTCGCGCAGCGCAGCTTCCGGATAGGCGGTGTAACCCAGAACAAGGCCGTTGCGCCGTGACGGGCCGTCGTAAAACCCGGACAACGCCCGCGCGGTCACGTCCAGGTCCGCCGCTTCGCGCGTAATCGCCCCGTCCATCAGGCCCTGCGTCTTGCCCGCCCCGCCCCAAGTGACGGTCAGATGCATGCCCGCGTCGTCGTCCGGCAGGTCGAACAAACCTTTGAACCTGGCCGTCAATTCCTCACGCAGGATCGCCTGCCGCTCCCCATACAGGTTGCGCATGCGCCGCACATGGGCGCCGAAGCGCCCGGAATCCATGAAATCAGCCAAGACCGGCTGCATCGCCAATGCCGGAAAGTCATCGACCGCGCCGCGCAAGCGGACAAAGGCCTCGACCAACGGTTCCGGCACGACGAGATAGCCCAGGCGAAGCGCCGGGAACATCACCTTGGAGAACGTCCCCGCATAGATCACCCGCCCGCCACCATCCAAGCCTTGCAGCGCCGCCAAGGGACGCCCGCGATAGCGGTATTCGCTGTCGTAGTCGTCTTCCAAAATCCAGAACCCAGCCTCTCTGGCCCAGGCCAGAAGATCCAGGCGGCGCGCTAGGCTCATCGTCACGCCCAGGGGAAATTGATGGGACGGTGTGACCGCCAAGAGGCGCGGATGGGGTGTTGCCGCCCGTGCCCGGGCGACGTCCAGGCCTTCCGCATCGACTGGCGCGCGCACAACCCGCGCCCCGGCCGAAGTCAGCGCTGCCGTCAGACCGCGATATCCAGGGTTCTCCATGACCACGGGCACGTCCGGGTCCAACAGCACCCGGGCGCAAAGGTCGATCCCCTGCTGCGCCCCCGAGGTGATGATGACTTGATCCGCCGAGCACGCAGCCCCGCGCACCGCGACCAGATAGTCGGCGATGGCCCGCCGCAGGGGCAGATGCCCCCGCCCGTCGCGGTCTTCCAGCATGCCAATTGGGGGCCGGCGCCAGAACCGCCCCACAGCCCGCCCCCATTCGTCGAACGGAAAGGCCGACACATCGGGCAGGCCCGGCAGGAACGGGCGATGCATGCCCGGCCCGGGTGTGCGCCTGGATACCAAATCCAACACCCGCGCCGGAAGCGGCGGCGGCGGATCATCCGACAACGCGGGGGCAGCGGCCCGAAAATCATCCGACAGGTCCGGCAGATCAGCGGAAACCCGCGTGCCCGCGCCGGGTCGGGCCTCGGTATAGCCCTCGGCCAGCAGTTGATCGAAGGCTGCCAGGACCGTGTTGCGCGAAACCGATAACTCCGCCGCCAAAACCCGTGACGCCGGCAGGCGCGCGCCCGGGCGCAGCACCCCGGCCAGAATCAATCCCTTCAACCGTTTGTAGATCTGTTCGTTCAGGGGGTTGTCGCCCGCCCGATCCAAATCCAGGTCGACCAACAAGGATCCCCGGTCCTGATTTGTCCGCGCCTTTGTCACAAATGGCCCTTTCATAAAAATATTTATGGCTCTTTTGAAAGAACCAATAAGCAGGCTACAGGGAATGCACCATCGCTCGCAAGCGGCACGTCCCCCCACCCCGACATAAGGAATTCGGCCATGACCACCGACACGCCCTTGAAGATCACCGAAAAATCACGGGTCAAGCGGGTGCCGAAGCGCGCCGCCTATGACCGCGCCACGGTCGATGCGATCCTGGACGCGGGCATCCTGTGCCATGTCGGCTATGTCATCGACGGCGAGCCCTATGTGACCGCGACCTGCCACTGGCGGCACGGCAATCGGGTCTACTGGCACGGCTCGGCGGCCAGCCGGATGCTGCGCACGGTGACCGGCGGCGTGCCGGTCTGCCTGACCGTCTCGCATCTGGATGGGATCGTGCTGGCGCGCTCGGGCTTTCACCACTCGGTCAATTTCCGCGGCGTCACCCTGTTCGGGCAGGCCGTGAAGATCGAAGACCCGGCGGAGAAGCTGCAAGCCTTGAAGGATTTCACCGATCGCCTGACCCCGGGGCGGTGGGAAGAACTGCGCGAAACCACGGACCAGGAACTGAAAGGCACCACGGTCTGCGCGATGGAGATCGACGAAGGCTCGGCCAAGGTTCGGAGCGGCGGCCCGATCGACGACGAAGAGGATTACGACCTCGACATCTGGGCCGGCGTGGTGCCGGTGACGACGACCATCGGGGCCCCGATTCCCGATGATCGGCTAAAACCCGGCGTCGCGGAACCCGCGTATTTGCGGGCGATTTCGATCGGTCAGGCGGAGAAATCGTAAATCGTTATATTGGCGTCATGCTGTTCGATGGCCTGACCCTACCCACGATTTTGATCGCCGTCGGCGCGATGGCCGTCGGCTGCGCCTTTCAGGCGGCGGTCGGTCTGGGCTTCGCCCTTGTCGCGGCCCCGGCGCTGGCCCTGGTCGACCCTTTGTTCGTGCCCGGCCCTTTGTTGCTGGCGGGGGCCGCCTTGGCCGCCATCATGGCCCATCATGAGCGTGAAGCCATCGACCGCCCTTTGCTATCGGTCTGTCTGGCCGGGCTGGCGGTGGGCACCGTCATCGGCACCGTGGCTCTTCAGACCTTTGGCGGCGCAGACCTGCAACGCCTGTTCGGGATCGTGATCCTGCTCGCCGTCGCGATCAGCTTGGCCGGGGTGTCCGTTGCCGCCAACCTGCGCAACCTGCTGGCCGCGTCGGCGATCTCGGGCATCATGGGGGTTATGGCAGGGATACACGGCCCCGCCATCGGCCTGGCGTTCCAGAACGCCGACCCCAGAGTCGCGCGGGCCATGCTCGGCGGCTATTTCACTGTTGCCTACCTGTTGGCGGTGGCGGCGCTCTACCTGATCGACGCATTTGGACTACCGGAACTGGGCCGCACCCTCGTCCTGCTGCCCGGCGTCGCCATCGGCCTGGCTTGCGCGCCGTTCACCCGCCGCCACGTCGACCGCGCCAAGCTGCGCATCGCGATCCTGGCCATCGCCGGGATCAGCGGGATCATTCTGGTTCTGAAGTAAGTTTAGGCTCAGGTCTTGATCGCGCGGTCGATCAGGGTCGCGGCAGCGGCGCGTGGATCGACCCGCCGGTCGGCCAGATCGTCGAGCAATGCCGAAACCTCCGGCGCCAAACGCTGAAATTCCCGCCGCATGCGATCCAGGGCCGCAGCCTCCAGGCGCATTTGCGCCGTGCGGCGGTTGCGGTCCCGGTCCTCGCCGCTTTCCGCCAGATGGGCGCGGTGATCCGCCACCGCATCGGCCAGATCGGCAATCCCGCGCCGTTCCTGGGCACTGGTCGGGATCACCGGCACGCGCCAGGCACCCTCGCCCCCAGCCTGACGCCCTGTCAGGCCCAAATCCTGCGCCCCGGCCAGGTCCGCCGCCGTTTTGTCGGCGTCCGGCCGGTCGGCCTTGGTCACGACGTGAATGTCGGCGATTTCCAAAATCCCGGCTTTCATCGCCTGCACCCCGTCGCCCAGGCCCGGCGGCGACGCGACGATCACCGTATGGGCGGCGGCGGCGACATCGACCTCGTCCTGCCCCACACCGACGGTCTCGATCACCACGACCTGAAACCCGCAGGCATCCAAGACATCGACCGTATCCAGGGCCGGGCGGGCCAATCCACCCATCGCCCCCTGGGTCGCAAGCGAGCGGATGAAAACGCCGTTATCGCCCCCGTGTTCACCCATGCGCACTCGGTCCCCCAGAATCGCCCCGCCGGAAAACGGGCTGGACGGATCGACGGCGACCACGCCGACGGTCCGCTCGCGGCGGCGCAATTCCTTGACCAGGGCATTGACCAGTGACGACTTGCCCGCCCCCGGCGGCCCGGTCACGCCGACCACATGGGCACTTCCGGCGGCCTGATAAACCCGGGCCATCAGGGCGTTGTCGGCATCGCCGTTCAGCGTGCTTTCCGCCAAGGACAATAGGCGCGCGATGGCCCGCCGATCCCCGCCCTGGGCGGCGATCAGCAGGTCCGCATCGGTTTCCGGCTTGGGAACGGCCATGGCCGTGGATTCCTCAATCGCTGGGGGGCTGGCGGCGGTTGCGGCTGAGATCGCGCAGGTCGTGCCCGGCCTGGCGGTATTCGGCGCTGAGCTTGTCATAGACCGGCCAGATATAATCCAACATCTTCTGATCGCCCTCGGCGATCTTGCGCAGGAACTTGGCCGGACGCCCTGCCCAGACCTCGCCCGGACCGATCTGTTTCCCCGGCGTAACCAAGGCTCCGGCGGCAATCAACGAACCTTCACCGACCACGGCCCCGTCCATGACGCAGGCCTGCATGCCGATCATGCAATCGTCCTGAAGCTCGCAGGCGTGGATCAAGCACATATGCCCGATCGTCACCCGATCGCCCATGATGGTCGGATAGCCCTTGGAATCGACATGCACGACAGTGCCGTCCTGGATATTCGTGTCGCTGCCGATACGGATGTAGTTCATATCGCCGCGCAGGACGCAGTTGTACCAGACCGAGGACTTGGCCCCGATGGTCACATCGCCGATGACGACGGCGTTTTCGGCAATGAAGGCCGATTGATCGATCTGGGGCGTCTTATCCCGGAAAGGCAGGATCACGCCCGCCGGATCGCGCAAGGAACTCATTTATCTTTTTCCTTAAGTTTCTTCTTCAGTTTATTGATATTTATGATTGTTTGATGAACGGCAGGATTTCCTTAAAGGCATCGGTGCCGGCCCGGCCCAACCATTCATAGATCACCATTTCGCTGGTCACGATGCCCGCCCCGGCAGCGCCCAGGCGGTCCAGACAGGCCTTCTCGCTTTCCAGCGTTCGCGAAGAAGTGGCGTCGGTGACGACGAAGATCTCATACCCCTTGTCCATCAGATCGACGCCCGTCTGCATGACGCAGATATGGGCCTCCATCCCGGTGATGACGACCTGACGGCGGCCGGTCGCTTCGAATGCGGCCTGAAAGGTTTCCTCGTTCATGCACGAGAAATGGATTTTCTCCAGCACCTGCGCATTGGGTGCCAGGCCCTGAAGCTGCGGCACGATGCGGCCCAGGCCCTTCGGGTACTGTTCCGTCATCAAAACGGGGATGCCCATGCGGTCGGCGACCCGCATCAGCAGGCCGGTATTGCGGATCACCTTGGCCGGGGCCTGCATGGCGGGCACCAGCTTTTCCTGAATGTCGATGACGACCAGGCAGGATTGTTCGGGTTTGATGAGCATCCGGGGCTCCTTATCCCTGTAGCCAATAGCGCAACACGGCGCTGACCGCCTCGGGCCGTTCCAGGGGCGACAGGTGACCGCAGTTTTCGACGACGACCAGTTTAGCATCCGGGATGGCCGACGCCATTTCTTCGTGCACCGCCAGCGGGGTCAGGCTGTCCTGCCGACCGCAAAGGACAAGCGTGGGACAGGCGATCGCGCCCAGATTGGGCCCATTATCGGGCCGATTGATGATCGCGGTCTGCTGGCGTTGATAGGCATCGGCCCCGACGTTTTGGGCCGAGGCGCGAATCACCGCCGTCAATTCGGCGTCGTCCTGGCGATCCGACGCGATGAAATTGACCATATGGTGGTCGATCACGCCGTCCAGGTCGCCGCCCGCCGCCCGAGCCATCAATTCGCGCCGACCGGCGGTGCGTTCGGGCGTATCCGCCCCCGGCGCGGTGTCGAGCAGGGCCAGGCGCGTCACCCGCTCGGGCGCGATCCGCATCACCGCCTGCGCGGTGTAGCCGCCCATGGACAGGCCGCAAAGGGCGAATTTCTCGGGCGCTGCGGCCAGGGCGCGCCGCGCCATCCCGTCAATGCTGTCGTCCTGGGTCATGTCCGCGACCGTCATCTCGGCGAGGTCGCCCAGGCTGTCCAGCTGAGCGCGCCACAAGGCTACGTCACAGAGCAATCCAGGCATGAACAGAAGCGGTATACGGTCGGTCATGGTGTCCTCCTCGCGTTCTTTCGGCGATGATGGCGAAAAAGCGCCCTATTCGGGCAGAAATCCGCCGCTAACCCTTGGCTTATCATTGACTTCGGGTCGGGAACACCTAATATCCCGCACAGCATGGCCCAGGAAAGTCCCGTGGGCCCCTTCACCGCCGTCAGATGATGTTCAAAGCCAATGGAACTTCCAGCGGCGCAACCTCCCGAAGTGGAGAAGTATGACTTCTTTTACCGATCTCGGCCTTAGCGACGAACTCCTTAAAGCGATTTCCGACGCGGGTTACACCACCCCCACCCCGATCCAGGCGCAAGCCATCCCCCAGGTCCTGATGGGCCGCGACGTTCTGGGATGCGCGCAGACGGGCACGGGCAAAACCGCGTCCTTCACGCTACCCATGATCGACATCCTGGCCTCGGGCCGGGCCAAGGCGCGGATGCCGCGCTCGTTGATCCTGGAGCCGACCCGCGAACTGGCCGCACAGGTCGCCGACAACTTCGAAATCTACGGCAAGTACACCAAGCTGAACCACGCGCTGTTGATCGGCGGCGAGAACATGAGCGAGCAGCTCAAGGTTCTGGAAAAGGGCGTCGATGTCCTGATCGCCACGCCGGGCCGCCTGATGGACGTGTTCGAGCGCGGCCATCTGCTGCTGCGCGACGTCAAGATCCTGGTGATCGACGAAGCCGACCGCATGCTCGACATGGGCTTCATCCCGGACGTCGAAAAGATCGTCAGCCTGTTGCCGCCGATCAAAACGACGCTGCTGTTCTCGGCCACCATGCCGCCGGAGATCAAGCGTCTGGCCGACAAGTTCCTGATGAACCCCAAGGAAATCACCGTTTCGCGCCCCGCGACGACGGCGGAAACGATCAAGCAGGGCTTGGTCGTGGTGACTGGCGCGGGGCGGGATCAGGCCTCGATCGCCAAGCGCAAGCGCGCCGTGCTGCGCAAGCTGATCGAACGCGAACAGCCAAAGAACGCAATCATCTTCTGTAACCGCAAGCGCGACGTCGACATCGTCTATCGCTCGCTGGAACGTCATGGCTATTCCACCGCCGCGCGCCTGCACGGCGACATGGTGCAGTCCGTGCGCATGGAAACCCTGAGCAAGTTCAAAACCGGCGAAGTGACCCTGCTGGTCTGCTCCGACGTGGCCGCGCGCGGCCTCGACATTCCGGCCATGAGCCACGTCTTCAACTACGACGTGCCGACCCATGCCGATGACTACGTGCACCGTATCGGCCGCACCGGCCGCGCCGGGCGCGAGGGCGTGGCGATCAGCATCGCCGTGCCGGCCGACGGCAAATACATCGATGCCATTGAAAAGCTGATCAATCAGCCGATCACTCGCGACGAGATGGATGGCGAAGGCGGTGCAGACCTGGAAGCCGACGACCGCAAAGGCCGCAGCCGTGGCCGCGGACGGAGCAAGAAATCCGATGCTCCGGCGGAGAACAAAGCCGACACCAAGGCCGAAAACGCCGAGGAACAAAAGGCTGAAGCCAAGGACAAGCCGCAGGACAAGCAGCCTCGGGCAGCTAAATCCGAAGGTAAATCCGAAAGCAAATCCGAGGCTAAATCGGACGATACGGACAAGCGGCGCAGCCGCAACCGCCGCGACAGCCAGGCCGGGATCGGCGAAATGGACGATATCGGCGAGGTTGCCTTCGGCCAGAGCGATCAGGTTCCGGCGTTCCTCAAGGTCGTTCCGTAAAGGCCTCTTCCGGCTTCCTTCAGCCCTATCCCTTTCGGGTGGATTGACGCATTTGCGCCCTGCCCCTACCGTGCGACCGTTCGCCCGGCCGATGACGTATGCATCGGTCAGGCGGTAGCAGTTTCAACGGGTTGCAGGGTATACTCCCGACATGCGCAGAATGCTCAGCCCTCGGCACGGATGCCCTTGGCCTGCTTGGATCGCCGCCGTTCCGCTGGTGATCGGCGTTGCCGTCACCAGCGTTCAGTCGGCCAAGGCGGCAACCGCGACCCCCAGCTTTTTCAACACCAAGGAAATGCAATCCTCGGACCTGAAGGCCTTCACCAAATGGACGGGGGCACTGGCGCGCTTCGCTGAAACCCGCAAGGCGAAGAAACCATTGGTCTGCGGCCCCGGGCCGGGCGCCATGCAAATCTGCGGCGATGCCGACTGGCTGACTTTCCTGAAGCAGATTAAAGATATGAACCGCCTGGACCAGATCCGCCAGATCAACGCCCGCATGAACAAGGCGAAGTACGTTCAGGACAACGACAACTGGGGCGTCAGCGACTATTGGGAAACGCCCTACGAGTTCATGGCCCGGTTCGGCGATTGCGAGGACTACGCCATTATCAAATACCTGTCGTTGCGCTTTCTCGGCTGGGACGAACAGGATTTGCGCGTGGTCGCGGTCAAGGACCTGAACCTCAAGGTCGGCCACGCAATTCTGGTCGTCTACATGCAGAACAAGGCCGGACAGCGCATTCCCCTGGTGCTCGACAATCAGATCGAAAACGTGGTGAAGGCCGATTCAATCCGCCATTACCAACCGGTCTTTTCGATCAACGAAAAGAACTGGTGGCGGCACGTCAACTGACGCCCTGCCCCGCGCCATCCATCATTCTTTCCGATAGCATATATTCGAATTTTTCGATGTTAGCGGCGCAAAGCCTCACCGATAGTAGGGTCGTTTCATAACCCCAACCAATCAAGGAACATCCGCAATGAAACGGTCCGTTCTGTTCGCCGCCGCCCTTGCTTTTGCCATGGGCCTCGGCCTGACCGCCACTTTCCCGACCACTGCCGGCGCCTCTGAAAAGAAGGAATCGCCCTGCATGAAGTTGGTCGACAAGAAAGAGAAGATGGCTTGCCTCAAGAAGGAAGCCGAAGCCAAGAAGGCCGCGAAGAAGTAATCGCGCCTTCCCTGAGAGACGCAAAACGGGGCAGACGGCCTGGGCCGCCTGCCCTTTTTGCATTCCGGGTCCAACATCCGACACCTGGGCAATTCCTTCGTGGGCGGACTTGTTCTAGGCTCGGGCCATGCTGCGCTTCATCGCCGAACGTCTGATTCAATCCATCCTTGTCCTGGCGGTCATGTCCTTTGTCGTGTTCGCCCTGATCGGCCTGATGCCCGGCGATCCCGTAGACATGATGATTTCCGCCGATCCGCAGCTGACCTCGGCCGATATCGCGAAGCTGCGCGAAATCCACGGACTGGACCGCCCGGTGGTCGAACGCTATGCGGCTTGGCTGGGGGCGGCGCTTCAGGGAGATTTCGGCTTTTCCCGCCTGTTCGCCAAACCGGTGTTCGACATCCTGGCCCCGGCCCTGGGCAACACCTTGGCCCTGCTCGGCATCAGCCTGACGCTGGCGCTCTGTATCGGGCTGCCGCTCGGCATTTGGGCGGCAGTGAAGCCCTATTCCGTGCGCGATTACGCGGTCAATCTGTTCGCCTTCGCAGGCATCTCCGTCCCCTCGTTCTGGCTGGGCCTGCTGCTGATCATCCTGTTCGCCGTCACCCTGGGCTGGTTTCCCGCCGGGGGCCTGGGCGAACCGGGCCGCGACGGGTGGAGCGACAAGCTGATCTATTTGGTTCTGCCCGCGACCAGCCTGACCCTGGCCAGCGTCGGCGGGCATACCCGCTACATGCGGGCCAGCATGCTGGAAACCCTGCGGCAGGACTTCATCCGCACCGCGCGGGCCAA